>DUMM01000128.1 GCA_012839845.1 Bacillota bacterium
CCGGATGTCTTGGATCCGGCGCTGCTGCGTCCCGGCCGTTTTGACCGCAAAGTTGTGGTAGACCGGCCGGACGTCATCGGCAGAGAAGAGATCCTCAAAGTCCACAGCCGGAACAAACCGCTGGCGGATGATGTGGATCTAAAGGTCCTTGCTCGGCGGACCCCCGGCTTCAGTGGAGCAGATTTGGAGAACCTGATGAATGAAGCTGCCATTCTGGCTGCTAGAAACAACCGGCGCAAGATACTGATGAGTGACTGCGAAGAGGCCATCGACCGGGTGCTCATGGGACCGGAGCGCCGGAATCGGGTGCTCACTGAACGGGACAAGAAGGTATTTGCATATCATGAAGCAGGCCACGCTGTTGTTGCCAACTACCTGACCCATGCTGATCCTGTGCATAAGGTCAGCATCATCGGCCGGGGTTTGGCCGGCGGCTATACCATGACCTTGCCTACAGAAGACCGCTATGTTGTCACGAAGTCAGAGATGATGGATGAGCTGGTGCATCTTCTGGGCGGCAGAGCCGCTGAAGAGCTGGCTTTCAACGAGATCAGCACCGGGGCTCACAACGATTTGGAGAGGGCAACCAAACGGGCAAGGCAGATGGTTACTGAATTCGGTATGAGCGAGGAACTCGGCCCTCTTACCTTCGGCCGGCAGCATGAAGAGATGATTTTCTTGGGCCGAGATATATCCCGGGAGCGCAACTACAGTGAGGAAGTGGCTGCTGCCATCGATCGAGAGGTGCGGCGTTTTGTAGAGGAAGCCTATGAGCGAGCCAAGCAGATCCTGTCCCAGCATTGGGATAAAGTAAACGAAGTCGTGGATGCGCTTATGGAGCATGAGACGCTGGACAAAGATCAGTTCCGGGAGATCATGGGTGACGAGTATCGCCCCAACGCTGTTGACCGGGAAGAGGATACGGCAGCCATACAGCAGCCTGAGGAGCAGCCTGAGAGCATAGCTGCTGTACGGGCAGGCGAGCAAGAAGGTGCCAGACGTTCAGAAAGCGCCTTTGATGGACAGCCAAAACAGCAGCCGAAACCGGCAGTCAACTAGCTGGACATCAGTGACGAGAGAGCCGAGGGAGTTAGAGTAGATGGTTTTCACTCCCTCGGCTCTTATTCTCATGAGCAGGATAAGGCAAAGTCGTTGTATAAGTAATTAAAAGGTTATGGCAAAATCAGCTGCATACCAGATGGGAATGATTAACGTTTGCTGCAGCGGGGAAAATAAAAAACACTCCAGATCGCGACGGAGCCGGGAGGTTATTGGCAGTGGGTAAACTACTCTTCAAGAACATGGCTTTCTATGGCTACCATGGTATTTTTGCAGCCGAAAAAGAAGTAGGGCAACGGGTCGAAGTCGATGTGGAGATCCACGGGGACTTTGAAGCAGCGGCTCGGGCCGACGATGTGGAGTTGGGCATTAATTATGTTGATCTTTATACCATTGTCAAAGATATCGTGGAGGAACAAGAGTTTAACCTGCTGGAGAGCTTGGCTCTGGCCATCGCTGACCAAATTCTCGATTCGTACGGGGTAGAAAAGGTGGTGGTAAGGGTTAGGAAACCTCAAGCCCCCATCGGTGGGCTCTTGGACTATATCGAAGCGGAGATAGTAAAAACGCAGTAGGAAAGACAAGACGCAAAAAAAGAGGCGTTCCCGCCCGTCCCCGGGCAGAACACCTCTTCTTTTTCTACCCCTTAGTTGAACGCTTCTCGCTTTTCCAAATCAGTCCTTTAGTACCCCTCTGGTCTGTTGCCTATTTCCACCGGTATCAGCATGCGCTGGCCGCTTCGTACAACTACAAAGATAACTCTATCGCCTGGTTCAAGCTCCTGAATAGCCTTCTGAAAGTCTTCTGTGGTGTTAATGTCCTTGTCTCCCACCTTGCGAACCACGTCATAGGACCTGAGGCCGGCCTTGGCTGCAGGGCTGTTGGGGATTACTTCCACGATAATTACCCCGTTGGTATCTTGGAGGTTGAAATACCGGGCAATTTCTTCGGTGATTGCATTGTAATACACACCCACCCACGGCTGCGAAGCCGTTTGTCTGGTAACCTTGCCGGTGTCGATGAGTTCCTGGATGACTTCCTTGGCAGTATTGATGGGTATGGCAAAACCGATACCCTGGGCTGCAGCGTTCACTGCAGTGTTGATGCCGATGACCTCGCCCTCGATGTTGATTAGTGGTCCGCCGCTGTTGCCCGGATTGATAGCGGCATCAGTTTGCATCAGGTTTTCATAGACTCTGTATTGGCGCCTGTCGGTATCGGGAATTGTAATTCGGCGGCCCTTGGCACTCAAGACGCCGATGGTCACCGTGTGCTCAAACTGCTTGCCGTAGGGGTTGCCAATGGCTATCACCCACTCGCCGGGACGGCTTTTATCAGAATCGCCCAGCTTCACAGTGGGCAGCTTGTCCAGTCCTTCGGGCTTTTCAATCTTGAGTACTGCCAAGTCCAGTGTGTAGTCGGCCCCAAGGAGCTTAGCCTCGACTTCTCCGGTATAGTCAGGGGTGGTAATCCTCACTGTGATGGTCTGTTTCTCCCCCAGATCTCCCACCACATGCTGGTTGGTGATTATATGCCCCTCTTCATCGATAATAAACCCAGTTCCAGCGGACCGAGGGATGGTCTCATCCGGCTGCATCGGGAACGGGAACATGTCTCCGAAGAAAAAGCGGAAGAAGGGGTCATTGGCAAAGGGGTACCTGTACTGCTGAACCGGCGGCCATTCTACAGAGATGAAGACAACAGCTGGGCTCACCTGTTCGGCAATATCAGCAATCAAATAGGGGTTCATCCCCGGAAGGGGCAGTTGGCTGGAGAACTCAGCGCTGTCCACAATCTCGGCGAGAGCGTTTTCAGGTTGGGCTTCCGAGGATTTGGCTATCGACAGTTCTTGCGGAGAAAAGACGACCATTACCAAACAGCCAGCCAGCACAACCGCTAAGGAAACAAGGATCAAACGCCAAGGAACGCGTCTTTTAACCATTCTTGCTCACTCCTTGCGACGAGATGAACTCTGCGTCACTGGCTCCCACATCAGAATTATATCCCAACAGCCCCGGACTGTAAACGGAGATTGTTAACTAGTACCAGCCATCTGGTTGACAGCGGCTTAACCGGTATTGTACGTTATTGGCAAGCAGAGGAGGTTGCCCTTATGCAGGAGAGAATAGTCGCAATACTGACTGAGGCTGTAGAACGGGGAACAGCTTACGTTTCCGGTGGAGACATCGCCAGACAGCTGGGGATCAGCCGCTCGGCTGTTTGGAAGCATATGGAGGCCCTTCGCGGCGGGGGCGCTGTGGTGGAAGCAGTACCGGGGAAGGGATATAGGTTGACCAACTCTGAAGATGTCCTGCTGCCGGGAGCAGTAAACGTAGAAACGAAGGTCATCGGCCGCGAGTATGTTTACCTGCCTGAGATCGATTCCACTAATTCGGAAGCAAAGCGCAGGATACGGGCCGGTTGTTCCGACGGTCTGGTACTGGTGGCTGAGAATCAGACCCAGGGCCGGGGCCGGATGGGAAGACCTTGGTATTCGGTGGCCGGTAAGAATCTGGCCTTTTCTGTAGTGCTGTTTCCCCAAGGGATTCCTTTGAGCCGAGCATCCCTGCTGACGCCGATGTCGTCGGTGGCTGTGTACAGAGCCATCCAGGAGGTCACAGGTCTCTCACTTGAACTTAAGTGGCCCAATGACCTTGTCATTGCCGGCCGTAAGGCAGGCGGTATCCTACTGGAGGCAGGTGGAGAGATGGATCACCTCAGGTATGCAGTCATCGGGATCGGTATTAACGTTAACCTTACCCAAAGGGAGATTCCGGCGGCAGTAGCCGATACCGCTACTTCCCTCTTACTAGCCGGGGGGAAGTCTGTTTCCCGGCGCCAATTGCTGGGGGAAATCCTGGTCCACTTGGATAAGTATTACGCCGAATTCTGCAGCGGGGGTTCCCAATCTATCTTGTCCGAGTATGTTGAGTTGTGCTCTACTTTGGGCAAAGAAATTACCTTCCTTTGGCGAGGGCAGGAGCGTTCCGGCCGTGCGGTGTCCATCGCTCACGATGGAGCGCTGATTGTCATTACTGACTCAGGTGAGATGCTGACCTTAAGGGCCGGTGATGTTCACTGCCTGCAAACGTCAGGGAACAGGGGATCAAGATCTCCCGTTCTGAGGCGGGCAAGAAGCTCCGGGTTAGACTCTTAAGAAAACAGCGGCGGGAGAGGATACAACGCTTCTCTCTGGGGGACGTTAACCTTGACCAGGTTAGCTTCTTCACGGAGGGAGGCATTACATGTCACAGAAAGAGAAGGAACTTAAGCGCTTTGCCGAAGAGTACGGATATGCGCCCTTAGATGTAGAAGATGGGGTACAGCTTCCCAATATGATGGGATGGATCGGTGGGTTCGACTTCAAGATGCACAGAGCCAGAGTCTTGGAGGAGATAGCGGCTGAACTGGGAGCTGATGTCGGCAGAATCCCGGGCCGCGAGAAATATTGAGAGTGTGTCTCACTTAGGTCCTGATCGAGATTGCGGCCTCGGTCAGGACTTGTTTCATTATAGGAAAAATTGTCGAGGCATGTTGCACGGGAGGAAATGGAGATGCGAGTCTGGCGAGACGATGGAAGGTTGAGGGATGGGAGGATGTAAGAAGGATTTGGTATGTTGGTCGAGAACGTTTAATACGGCGTCAGCAATGTCATTAATCAATGATTGCAGAATGGTAAGGGAGGAGAGCGACTGATGAGAAAGCTTTTAGTTGCGTCTTTGGTGTTGGCATTGGTGCTGACCGCAGGTCTAGCGGCAAGCGCAGCACCCATCAAGTCAGTGATGGTGACGGATGTCGGCGGGTTGGGTGACCAGTCATTTAACGATGCTGCCTGGATGGGATTGAAGAGAGCTGAAGAAGAACTGGGCGTCACAATTGGTGTTGTAGAATCCACCATGATGACTGACTACGAACCTAACTTGGCCAATCTAGCTGAATCCGGTGCCGATTTGATCTGGGCAGTGGGATTCTTGATGACCGACGCAGTGGACAATATAGCTCCCTTGTATCCCGACGTTAAGTTTGGCTTGATCGATGCCGTCGTAGACCATCCGAATGTCGCTTCCTTTACCTTCAAGGACAATGAAGCATCTTACCTTGCCGGCGTGTTTGCCGCATTGTGGAGCAAGACAGGCAAGATCGGATTCATAGGCGGTATGGACTCTCCTGTTATTGAAAGGTTCGAGGCAGGGTTCAGGGCCGGAGTAAAAGCCACCAATCCAGATGCGGAGGTTCTCATTGGCTATGCGGGCAACTTCAACGATCCCGGAAAAGGAAAAGAATTGGCCCTGACCCAATACAGCCAGGGGGCTGACATTATTTACCATGCCGCTGGTGCCACCGGCTTGGGCCTCATCGAAGCAGCAAGGGAAACCGGTAAATACGCCATTGGCGTTGATTCCGACCAGACTGTTCTCGATCCGGAGCATGTCGTAGCCAGTATGCTGAAGAGGGTAGATAATGCAGTATTTACCGGCGTAAAGGATATGGTAAACAACGAATTCAAGGCCGGCCATAGGGAGTTGGGGTTAGCTGAAGGCGGTGTGGATTTGACTTTTTCCCGGGGCATTGAGATTCCTCAGGAGATCATTGACCGGGTGGAGGAAGCCAAGCGAGCGATCATTGCCGGCGAAATTGTAGTGCCGGGTACCAGAGCAGAGCTGTAAGGAAAGACTTTTTACCCCAGGCACAAACGGATAAGCGGCAGTACGGCCCGATGCAGCCTTTAGCATCGGGCCTTCCGGCATTAGCCAGGGAAAGCCTGCTGTGCCGCCGAGGATAGTTGGCAGGAGTGAACCAGTTTGAATGAAAAACTGTCACCGATAGTAGAACTTAGGGATATTACCAAGGTTTTCCCCGGGGTGGTTGCCAACGACCGCATCAGCATCAAATTCTACCCCGGTGAAGTCCATGCACTCTTGGGGGAAAACGGAGCCGGCAAGACCACCTTAATGAACATCCTCTACGGCTTATATCCTCCCGACGGCGGTCAGATCTTTGTGCGGGGAAAGCCTGTGGAGCTCAAGAGTCCGACAGATGCATTAGCCTGCGGTATTGGGATGGTTCACCAGCACTTCATGTTGGTGCCTCCCTTTACAGTGGCCGAAAACATTATCTTGGGCAGTGAGCCCAAGAGACACCGCTTTTTCCTGGACATGGAAAGGGCTGTTGCCGATGTAGAAGCTTTGTCGAGCCGCTACGGTCTCAAAGTAGATCCCCGGGCCAAGATACAAGATATTTCGGTGGGTATGCAGCAGCGGGTTGAGATCCTGAAGGCTCTTTATCGGGGAGCCGAAGTCTTAATTCTCGACGAACCCACCGCTGTTCTCACACCTCAGGAGGTGGATGAGCTCAGGGAGATCACCGACAATTTGGCCAAACAGGGTAAGGCGGTTATTTTCATTACCCATAAGCTGCAGGAAGTCATGGCCATGAGCCAGCGGATTACCGTCATCCGTGCCGGCAAGGTGGTCGGGACTGTTGCCACCGCATCTACCAACCCTGTAGAGCTTGCCCGCATGATGGTGGGAAGAGATGTGGTCCTTAAGGTTGATAAGGAACCTGTGGCAGCGGGGCCGGTTCTGCTTGCCGTGGAGGATGTGTGGGCCGATGACGACCGGAGGCTGCCGGCACTGCGGGGGCTGAACCTGCAGGTGCGAAGTGGGGAGATTGTGGGAATTGCCGGAGTCGACGGCAATGGACAGCGGGAGCTGGCGGAGGTACTGGTGGGGACTCGTCCGGCTAAAC
>DUMM01000129.1 GCA_012839845.1 Bacillota bacterium
TCTTCATGAGACCTCGCTCCTTTCTGTCTATCTGTTGGTGCGAGGTCTCTATTTTTATCTCCACACGCGTTTTCCCTGCCACCGCCTACCAAAACTTTACGCTAACTGCGGGAGGTCGCTGTCATACTCTGAAGCAGACAGGAATCCGACGGCTGACGTGGAAATAGTCGAGAAGTGCCAGCAGAACTATGAGGCATTGAAACATGTCGCACCTGAAGGAGTAGAATACGGATGGCATTAGCGCTTCTCGACACAGTGACTGAACATGAATATCTTTCCAGCGATCGGAGAGCATCGGTTTTCGCCGGGGAGAGTACCCTCACGCTTCTGCTGCGGCAGCGGCCTTTGCTTCTTTTAGGTTGGGGGCTCTTTTTTCTTGGCATCCCTCTGGCATCAACGATCGTGAGTATCCTGCTTCTCTTGCTGGATTCCCTTGTGGTACTTGTCCGAACCCGGGTATTCAGGCATCAGGTGGCAGGTCCGCCGATATTCTTCAAGCAGGAAGAGAGTAGGAAGCGGCAAGCACTAATTTTGTTTTCCCTGCTTGGACTTTGGGCTGTTATCGGCAGTCTGCTTTCCATCAGGCCTGACATCGCCCTTCCCAGCACCATAGGTCTTACCCTCATTATATCAGTGTTCTTTTTCCGGGCAGGGGACTTGCTCTGGGAAGACCGCTGGATTCTGCGGCGGACTATGCCTTTCCTCGTCATCGGTTTGCTGGCTTCCTCGATTTACGGTGTTTATGCCAGTCAGATTCAGCGGGTGCCAAGGCTGGAACTCATTGGACACGGCCCTAACGGCAGCGGAACATGTCTATTGATCTCTATTTTGCTTGCCTGGAGCTATGCCGATTCACTGACAAAACCTTGGACGAAATTGGGGGTGCGCCTGATCGCCCTCGCCGGTATACCGAGCTTGTTGTTCACCCAAAGCCGCGGTGCGTGGCTGGGCTTTGCGGGGGGCGCTGTCTTCTACTCCCTGCTGTCGGGTCACCGCAGAAATTGGATATGGCTGCTCGTTGGAGTTGTGATCATTTCTGTAATAGTACAAGCAAACCCCAGCTTGCAGCGCCGGATGCAGCGCATCTTCAGCTTAGAGCTTAATAAAGACCGGATCGAGGTTTGGACTGTTACGCTGAAGTTTATCCCTGATCATCTGGTGTTTGGTGTGGGCACGGCGGTTTTCCCCCATGTGTATCAGCGGTACTCTCCCCGGGGCAATGCTATGTCTTTTGCGCACAATTTCTTCCTGCAGGCCCTGGCGGAATACGGCATCCCCGGCCTCTTGCTATCAACAGCAGTGATCGGACTGAGTTTGACAGCCGGCTATCACGGAGTAAAGAGGTGCCGGTGGCCTTTTGCCTTGGGAGTGTTGTCCGCGGTAATCGGGACCCTAATCCATCAGCAAGTGGATAATACAATCCACGGAGCAAATCTAGCCAGTATCTTCTGGCTGCTTTGCGGTTTTCTGGTCGCTCTGCGTCAGGAGCAAGAAAGCGCAGAGTCCTGTCCGTTGACAAGCCGGGGAGAGAGTGCTACTATTTAACTTAGTAATTATTATTGTGTTTAGGATTGCAAGGTTTCTGGGGGCGATCTTATGGCTGAAAAGAAACGGGGGTTCGTGCGGAACACCAAGCAGCGGGAAGTGATCCTGTCCGTTTTGCGGCGGACAGATACCCATCCCACAGCCGACTGGATTTACCAAGAAGTGAGAAAGGAACTCCCCAATGTCAGTCTGGGCACCATCTACCGCAATCTGCGGATTCTGGTGGAGTCTGGAGAAGCCCTGGAGTTGTCCTTCAGCAGCGATTGCAGTCGATTTGACGGCAATCCGGAGAACCACTACCATTTTGCCTGCACAAAGTGTGGAAATGTGTATGACCTCGATATGCCCGTAGTTGATACGCTGAACTCCCAGGCCGAGAAAGCCAGCGGGCATAGGGTTATGTCCCATAGATTGGAATTCTACGGAATCTGCAAGATGTGCGGCGGTGACAATGGCGGTCTTAACTAGTGTAGAGCCCCAAGCTTGCCTAAAGACGGGTAGGTTTATCCGGCGGCTTAATCGATTTGTTTGTCTGGCTAGACTTCAGGACGAAGGTATTGTGCCTGTGCACGTACCTAGTTCCGGCCGCATGCAGGAGCTCTTGGTTCCAGAGGCACAAATTGTAGTTGAAGCTTTTCCAAGGACCGCAAATTACAAGACTCGGGGCCGCCTATCGAAAGTGTTGTACGAAAACGGCGGCTCTAAGTTTTGGGTTTCAGTAGACTCCCATCTTCCGAACCGATTGTTTTCCCAAGCAGTGCGGGGGCAGACTCTGGCCGAGTTTGCCTCTTACACTGGTTTGCAGCCCGAAGTAGCATTTAACGGCAGCAGGTTAGACTTTCTCTTGAAAAGCTCTGAGGGAGAAGCCTTTGTCGAGGTGAAATCAGTTACCCTGGTGGAGGAGGGGACGGCTCTTTTCCCGGATGCTCCCACCTCCCGGGGAGCCCGACACATCAAGGACCTAATTGAAAGCCTGCGTGCAGGCTTTGCTGCATATCTGGTTTTTGTTATTCAAAGGGAGGATGCGGTGATTTTCACTCCTAACCGTCATACAGATCCTGCTTTCGCTGAGGTGGTTGAAGAAGCGGCTGCTGCCGGGGTCCAGATTCTCGCTTACGACTGCAAGGTGACTCCGGATAAGGTAGCTTTGAGAAGGCGGGTTCCTGTACTGATCTAGTTCCAGATACGGCAAGAACGCCTGGCGGTGACGCCAGGCGTTCTTCGCCTATGCTGTACGGATGCGGTTGCATCAAGCTGGATTTGGCCAGTGGGTGCAGCTGTCAAGGTGTTTGTCTGTCCTCCAGCACTTGGGCAACTTGTAGAATTAAGTGAAAGAAAAGCTCACGGCTCTCTGATACAATGTAAGGGTGCAAAACCAAATCATTGTTCAGGGAGGAGCCATGAGCTACGTTCATTGTACCAGAAGAAGAAGAAA
>DUMM01000130.1 GCA_012839845.1 Bacillota bacterium
GACATGACGGAATACCATGAATGGAAAAAACAACAGCAACAAGCAAAAAAAGTAAGTAAGGTTACCCCAATACGCTGAGTTCATCTAACCGAGGGATTTTACACACACTTATGGACTTGATCGGAGTATTATCGGCTGAGGAGGAACATTGTCTCCCAACTGGAGCTGTCGGCGCACAATATGGTGAGGGAGGCTGTTGCAGATTTATCCAAGGGAGAGCTTGAGTCGGATAGAGTAGTGCGTCCCCGGGGGTTTTTTTGAAAGGAAGGCAAACTATGAGCGATCCTGCTCGCAGTTACGAACGGCGGCTCCAAAGTTTGCTGGTGGCTATGGACAGCCTTCGGAAAGAGCTGCACGACGCATTAGATGACGCTGACGGCCGGATTCAGGACCCAAAGGTACAGAAGGTGTCGGAAAGGTTCGACGCGTTGGTCAACGAGTACATGCGGCTGAAGGGCAATTGAGTGATGTTCCCCGTATGGACCCCAAACTGACGGCACATGCTAACTCTAGATGATGGGTCTGGAGTTGGTATGGAGTGTCTGAGGTTGTTGTAGTCATCTTCAGAGGGCTGCTTTCCTTCCTATCGCTGCTTGTCTTGACACACTTGATGGGGAAAAAACAGGTATCCCAACTGACTTTCTTTGAATACGTCACTGGCATCACCATCGGCAGCATTGCATCAAGCTTAACCGTTGACCTGGACCTGCAGCTAATTCCTGTGTGGACAGGTCTTTTGATTTGGACGTTGGGGACAGTCGTGCTCGGTATCATCAGTACCCACAGCAGGAAACTAGCGAAGATAATCGACGGTGAGCCTACAGTAGTGATCCATAACGGACAAATCTTGGAAAAAAACATGCAGGAAATGAACTATACGTTGGACAATCTGATGATGCAGCTCCGCCAGGCCAACGTATTTAACATCGCGGATGTTGAATTTGCAGTACTTGAACCAAATGGAATGCTGTCTGTGCTGGCAAAATCCCAAGCGCAGCCCGTTACACCCGCTGACCTCAAGATACCAACAGAATATGAGGGCTTGGCAACAGAACTGATTGTCGATGGTAAGATTGTGGAACCCAATCTCAGTCAGCTCAATCTGAGCCGGGAATGGCTTCTGGAAGAGCTGGCTAAGAGAAACCATAGGCTTGAAGACGTGTACTACGCCGAGCTCGATACCCAGGGCAATCTATACGTAGATCTTAGGGACGATCTAGACGGATTGCCTCAAGAACAAGACATCAGCGAGACCAAGGTTACCAGGCAAAAGCCCATGAAGAAACCCCCTGATAAGGGGGGCAAGCCGTGAGAACAAACATCTTAATCGCTTTGGGGATTATCGCAGCGCTGGCAGCGGCATATCTGCTTCACAATGTCTTTCCAGTTGATTCACCTATGGATGAGTACCTGACAGAAGTAGAACGGGCTATTCTAGCTGAGGAGTGGTCCAAGGCAGCAGAGGCCATCGAGAAGATAGACCGGGAATGGAAGCGGAGCAGGCTCTTAATCTCCATCAATAACAGTCGGTCGGACCTGCAGGAATTTATCCGAACCCTCGCTGTTCTCCAGGCCTATGTGGAAGTTCAGGATAGAGCGGGTGCCTATGCCGAAGCAGCCCACCTGAGGGAAAGATGGTGGAGGTTCGCAGAGTAGGAGAAGACCCCTCCTCGATATGCCGAGAAGGGGTCTTCCGATTGGTATCAAGGCCCTCACATCCGTGGAGGTGCGAGTACTCCCTTAACCTAGAAGCTCCCAGATGGGCTGAAGCCGCTCTTTGCCCTTGGGTCCCAAGACCACGGGCTTAATGCCGGCGATTTCGCAGTAGTAAACCAGGGCATCTACCTTATCGCCTTCTACACCCAAAATGTGGTTGCTGGGGAAGATATTGAGGAATTCCTCAAAGCTGCCTTGGATCCGAGCATGGACATGCGGCCAGGTTGGATCGGTCTGGGCATTGAGGGCTTTCCTCTCTTCCTCAGGCAGATCCAAGGATTCGCCCTTCATGATGACCATATAGAGCTGGTCGTTGTTCCACAGCCCCATCCGGGCAAGGGTCAGCTCGCCTGGTGCTGCGTTGAATTCCACCGATGCTCCGCCGGCTTTGAAGTAGAATTCCATGGCGGGGTGGAAAGTGATATGCTTGAAGTTCTCCTTGGGATCCATGCTGCGAGCCGCATAGTAGCTGGAGTGGTTTCCGGAGTTGCACCAATCCCAGAGGTCCTTATCTGGATGGTACAGCCTTACGTCCATGAACAGGGTGGGTAAACCGCCGCTGATGTACTTGAGGATCTGCATGGTCACGGCAGCATAGGCGTCAGCTTCGGTAGCGCACACCGTAGGCTCCTTGGGTCCATTCCAGTCGTAGGGGTCGTTCATCAGCATCTCGGCGACGTCTCCCAGGCAGACGTACTCGGTGAACTCCCGCTGACCTTTCAAGCCGCAGAAGTCAAATCCCAGCTCCTCATTGACCATGCGCATGGCAAGGTACAGCCGGATCTGATTCTTAAGGGTTTCCTCGGTGAGCATCTTGCCGTCAAAGAGCAGACGTGGTCCCAGCAGGTCCTTGAACCACTGCAGTCCCTTTTCTACTTCGGCCTCGTCTACTTCTTGCTCCATTTTCTTAAGCAGGAGCAGCTGATCCACTTGATACCCCGTTGTGCCCAACTGCTTGATGGTCGGGGTGAGGTGGAAGTATCCGGTCTCCATACCCATGGAGTGGCCGCCGTAGATCCCGTAGACTTCATTCTGCATCGTCGTATATGCTTGACTGGCCCTCAGCCAGTTGAGCACTTTAGCCTGGGTCTTGGGATCATCTATCTCACCGACAATTCGATGGGTCCGCAGGCCTACTTGACGCAGGGCACCGTCGGTTGCCAAAAGACCCACATTGCCTGGGAACTTCCCGTTATTGTTGGACAGGCTCAGTATCGGGATGTTTCGGCCTATAGAGTTGAGTAAGGGCCATGCCAAGTAGGGGAAATTCCAGACGTTGTAGCACATGATGAGCTGCTTGACATTGGCCCGGGCCAGTTCTTCTCCCACTTTTTGAGCCACTCTCACGCTGCTGATTGGTTCTGAACCGGTTACAACCTCAGGCGCAGAGCCATCGACATTCTTGAAATTCTTACGGATAAAGTCAGCCCACTGATTGAGCACCCGCATGTTGGTTTCCCTGTTTAGTGAGTGCACATGCGGACGCTCATCGTCCATCAACACTAATCCGATAGGCGTGGAACGCATCATCTTACCTCCCTGTGCCGTATTGGGAAACACCCTATTAACGTTTTCGTTGCAACCCTGTGTTTTCCTGTCGATTATGGAACAAAGAGGGATTTTCGTACGATTGCAGCAAAGAAAGCAGCGTTTCCGGTTCATTGAGAGACGGGTTATCCAGGACCTTTTCCAAGAGCCACTCCAACACGGCTCCCACTTCAGGCCCGGGCTTGAGGTTGAGAGCATTCATCACCTCATGACCGCCTATAGCCAGGTCAGCAGTGGTAATGGTGGCGTCGCTGTCCAGGATTTCCTTCAGACGGTTCCGCAGTACCCGCCAGTTCTCCCACGCATTGCAGGTCACTTGTTTGCCTAAGGCCAGAATATCCGCTCGGCGAAGTTCCATCAAGTCCATGACATTCTCTTTGCCTACCCTACGAATAAACCGTTTGAGGGCCTTATCCGTAGACCCCGCATGAACGGAAAACATGTGCCAGCGCACCAGGACGGCCACCTTTTCGACAAACTTCTTGCTGTAGCGAAGGCGGGTGAGAATATCCCTGGCCATCTGTTCACCTTCCACATCGTGCTTGTAGAAGTGAATGCCATCTTCATCTTCAGTGCGCAGCTTGGGCTTGGCAACGTCGTGGAGCAGAGCGGCCCAGCGCAGTTCCAGCTGGGGCAGGGAGTAATCTACGGCAGCAAGGGAATGATGCAGTACATCAAAGCGGTGAAAGCTTCCCTGGGTAACTCCATCGCCCGCGGCAACCTCCGGCAAAATCTCACGCAAGAGCCCCACTTTGTGCATGGAAAGGAGAGTGGAGCCGGGAGCCTTGGCCAAAAGCAGTCTGCTCATCTCATCCCGGATCCTCTCTTTGCTGATCTTCCGTATAAGCGTGGGGTCAATGGCCGCAAGGCTCTTTTGGCAGGGCTTGAACTCCAGGGTTGCAAGGAAGCGGAAAAACCGCAGCATCCGCAGGGCATCTTCAGAAAAGCGTTCATGGGGATCGCCTACCGCCCGCAGGATCCGCCGCTTCAGGTCGCGGCGGCCTCCGTAAGGGTCGACGAATTTCCCGGCAAAGGGGTCATAGGCAATAGCATTGATGGTGAAATCCCGCCGCTTCAGGTCTTCTTCGATGCTGTCAGAGAAAGTCACATCTTCAGGACGCCGGGCATCACGATATGTCCCATCTGACCGAAAGGTAGTCACCTCTACGGAGATGTCTTTGACTACCGTTACAGTGCCGAATTCGATGCCGGTGGGTATAGTCTTGGGAAAGAGAGACATCACCTGCTCGGGATGGGCATCGGTGGCCACATCCCAGTCACCGGGCTCTTTGCCGAGCAGGCTGTCCCGCACCGCTCCGCCTACAACATACGCTTGGTAACCGTTCTCCCTCAAGGTAGTGCAGATATCCAGGACAGCTGAAGGTATGTGACTTTGAATGTGCGCTGTACGGCGAAACATTACCTACTTCTCCACGATAGTGATATCCGGGCCGCAGACGAGGATCGGCGGCGCACTTAAGCCGTGCCTTGCCGTACCTTCCGGCGTTGAGATAAACTGCTCAATGGCAAAGTCCAGCCGCTCAACACCCTTCAGCTTTGGAGTTGGAGCTGTGATCCTCAGGCCCCGCCAGCCGTAGGAGTAATTGTGGTAGTCCTGGGGCCTTTCTCCTTCACTGAAAGGCGGGTTAGCCGCCGTTTTTAGCTCCCCATCATAGACCCTGTCTATCTTCAGTTTACCCGTATAATGCCCCAAGGTGAAGGTTTTTCCAATACTAATGTAGACCCTTGTGTCGATTCCCAGTTCCGGATCAGGAGTCTTGAGGTACACAACAGCCTCCTGGCCAGCTCTCACTATGCAGCTGTCGACGGCGTAGTGCTGGGTTGCCGGATGAAGGCCTATGATCTGAACGGCTGCGGACCCATCTCCGTCCGCCGCGGTGATGAAAACCATATCAGCGGCGCGATATCCAGATTGAGCGTCGCTCCGCACCATATGATAGGTAGTCACCAAAATGCTCTTGCCGGGTACCTCGACGGCAACCTCCTCCAGGATTCTTGGCCCCATGAGGTAATAACCAAACCCAGCCAAGAACATTTGAGCTTCAGATGATGTGTTGCCAATGGCAAGCTTGATCCTGCCTTGCTGCTCCCAGGCGAGGGCGTGGAGGGTTTGCGGACTTGCACTTGAGACATACCCAGCGACGAAAAACACCACTAAGGCTGGGAGTAGAATGTTCAACGTCATTTTTCTCGATAACATACACTCACCGACTTTCTAAATATCATAATAGCGGAAGAGCACAGGGTCACCTTTTCCTTGCCATAGATAGACATTCTGGGGAACCCCATATCGATTTCCTTTTAGACGTTCTGCATCTGAGTACACGCGGGGTTGAACGTACCGATAGAGTTCAGAAGCGGTAATGGCACCGTCTCGGTTATAATCCGCGTTACCTCTTACCAGTGCTCTCTCTACATGGTGAGTAAACAAGCTGTTCCAAGTGCCGTCAGGGAATTGTAATTCCCACGATTCCTCGTTGGGGCGCGAAGATGTGATCACAGTGTAAGGGTATTTTCTGAAGGCCTTGGTACGGATTATAGGAGCACTAGGAATACCATCGGCAAATGACCCACTGTGGCAAGCATCAATAATTATCGTTATGTCCTCTAACCAAAGACCTGTGGTACGTAAAGCATCCTCTATCATATCTTTCAGTTCGTAGTCAGCGAGTAGGTCATTATAGAGCACTACAGCATCATATTGCATCTGGTTATCTCCACCGATCCCATGCCCTGAAAAATAGACTACTAGGTAATCGTCTTCAGTCATTTGGCTAATCAATGAACGTAGCTTTCTCTCAACGTTTTCCTTGGACGCCCATTTATCTACCAAAGAGATCACCGAACCCGTCTTTAGCTGATTGTCATAGAGTATGGCCCTTTCCATAATTCCTACATCCTCTGAAGGAGCGAGCAAAGGGGTAGGGTAGGGGCTAAAGCCTGGCAAGTTTATCCCGTAATCTCTCATGTCCAGTTGGGGATCGAAGTTACCGACTCCGATCAGGAGATAATAACCTTTGCCTGCAAGAGTGGTTCTGTCTCTGGGTATGAGTCGGATAGTGTCTGCTATGATGTCCATCTCTATAGACCGGGGCTTATACAGAGGATGGTTGATTGTTATCGTCCTTCTGCCTACAGGAATGCCTGTCAGAACAAACCGCCCAGAGCTGTTTGTTTCCGCGGTATTTCTGGTACCTTCGGCGCTTACTATGGCGCCCTCCAATGGAGCGTAATCGTCGTTGTAAATCAGGTCTTTGGTACCGCTGACGATCAAGTCCCCCCTTTGCGCCGTCTTGCAAGTCCTCCTTTAGGGCGTACACAAACCCCTCGACACCACCCGTTGCATATCGTCCCCCGAAGCATCCGGTTATTGCCACCATGATTCCTAGCAGCACAGCGAGAAGAGCTCTTTTTCTCACCTGCAAAGCCCTCGCCTCCATTCTTTGTGAGGGATGACTATCCAAGACTCTGCCTTTCCTGTTGGTTCACCGCGGTTTGAGGATTTCCCTGGTTTGTCCCAGTGTGGAATAAGACTTGCTAAAGCAAGCGCCCGGTGATAAAAAAGACCTGGAAAGCCCCTCAGCGGCTCCTGGGTAGGATTTGGCTAGAGGGAGAAGAAGTTATGTGGATAAAGAGGGTGGTAGTATGCCTGATTCAGTGAGATTTCTTCATACCGCCGACCTGCACCTCGGGATCCCTGTCCAGGGATTTTCCGGTGCGTCAAAAGCGCTGGAGAAGCGCTTAATGGAGGCCAGTTTTGAGGCCTTTAAGAGTATCTGCGATGCAGCGTTGGCGTATGATGTAGATTTTGTCTTGATTGCCGGCGATCTGTATCACCAGGAAGCGCGATCGGTAAGGGCAGCCCGGTGTCTGCAGGAGGGACTCCGCCGTTTGGATGCGGCCGGCATACGTGTCATTGCTGTGTACGGCAACCACGATCCATTAGGAAGCGGGCGGGAACTCTTGGACATGCCGGCTAATTTCCATGCCTGCTCGGCGGATGAAGTGGAGTGCGTTGAAATCGAGCAGGAAGGTGTCACCGTAGCTAGGGTGCTGGGGATTTCATATAAGTCCCGCCGGGAGAGTCGGCCGCTTTACAGCATGCTCAACCCCCCGGATGATGCAGCTGCCAACATCGCACTGCTGCACACCGCCCTCGATCCTAAGGAACGCAACTATGTTCCATGCAGCGTTCAGGATCTGTTGAACCAGGAAAAGATTCATTATTGGGCTCTGGGGCATGTCCATCAGCCCAGAATTGTCCGCTGCGGTTGTCCGACCATCGCTTATCCCGGTACTCCCCAGGGACGCCATCCCGGTGAAAGTGGAGTAGGCGGCTGCCTTTTGGTGGAGCTGTCCCCGGGCAAGGCGGCAGAGATACAGTTTGTGCCGATTTCCCCATATGTATGGGCCGAAATAGAGGTACCTATTGATGAGTCTTCAGACGATGAACCTGTGGTAAATCTGTCCGATCTTGAGCAGCTCCTTAAGAGAAAAGCGGAGGAGCTGCTGCAGGAAGGGGTTAGACTGCCGGATATGCCGGCTGCCCGTAAAGACTGGCAGCCGGAAGGGTATCTTGTCCGGTGGGTCTTGACGGGGCGTGGACCGGTACATGAGCTCCTGTCAGGGGCAGAAGAAGAGAGGGAAGAACTGCTTTACGGCCTGCGGGAGCTTCAGGGCTGGCAGCCCTTCCTCTGGACTGAGTCTATCCAAGTCCGAACTGGTCCCAGTCTGCCCGAGTGGGATGAAATGTTGGACTCCTGGCCTTTAGCTCGGCAGCTGCAGCAGATTGCGGAGCGGTGCCTGAGTGATCCAAAGATGAGAAAGCAGTTGGACAGCGTACTGGGCCAGATCTGGGAAACAGACTACGATCCAGAGCATCCCAACGAAACCAAGCTTGCCGCAACCCCTGAAGTTGTTGCTGCGATCGTAGAACAGGCGAGAGAGCTGGCCTATGAAAAGCTGCTGGAGGGGGTTGAGATGCCGTGAGAATCCAGCGGCTGTACATAGGGGATTTTGGCATATTTCGCAATCAAGCGTTGGATGAGTTGGCACCTGGATTGGTTGTAATCGGCGGGCCCAATCGGTCTGGCAAGACCACCTTCATGCAGATTCTGAGATATCTTGGTTACGGTTTTCCGCAAGGAGCCAATCTGCCTCCACCCACCCACGAGTACCACGTGGAAGCGGTGGTGGAAGCCGGAAATGAGCTGTGGAATATTCGCGTAAACGGGTACGGCAAGCCCCGAGTATCTGGACCTCAAGGCCAGACCGGCAGCATAGAGCGGCTGTTTGGCGGGCTGGATGTGTTTACCTATCATCAGCTGTTTACCATCAGTTTAGATGAACTGCGGCTACTGCCGGAAGGGTTGGATAAATCGGAGAAGGCGAAGCTGCAGTCAGTTCTGTTGGGGGCAGGACTGGCCCACGCAGCAAGGCTTCCCAAGCTGAGAGATGAGCTGGAAGCCGAAGCGGAGAAGATCGGGGGAAAACTGGGCAATCCGAGCGTCAAGATGTTCAAACCCTATTATAACCAACTCGCGCTGGGAATTAAACAGCGGGATAATGCTCTGGCGGAAATGGATGGATATCGGGCGAGGGTGGAAAGATTGGCGGATATCGAAGCTCGGATTGAGGAATTGAAGGAGAAGCAGTATGCTGCTGCCCAGCGTGCGGTTGCTGTGGACATCCTGCTTCGGAACTTCGAAGACTATTCCAGGTGGGTGGAACTGGGCGCAGTCTTGTCTGACCCCAAGGTGCAGCGGCTGCTCAGCAGCTATCCAGATGGGCTGTTGGAAAAGGCAAGGATTCTGCAAGAAAACTATGAGACTGCCGCGGGTGAATATGAGGCGAAGCTTTCCGCCTTTTCGCAGCGGGCAAGGGGAAAAGATGCGGAAGCTTGGATGAGAACCCTGCTTGACAGGGCGGAGTGGATTGAAAGGGCCTCTCGGAATCTGTCAGGCATTGCGGCCCGCATCAGTGCTTATGAAAAACGGCGGGAAGCGCACAAGGCCGAAGAACAGGGGCTGGAGATAGATGTTCGGACAGCTGACTCTACCTGGCGAGGGGGTTTCGAACGCCTCGAAAGGATAGTTGTCCAGGTAGATGAGGATGAGCTGCGGCAAACGGCGGATGACTATCAGCGTTTGAAAGAAGCAGATGGGATTATCCAGCGGCTGCGGCAGTTAGATGCAGCAGACTTTGGAAAGCAGTTTAGAGGCTATGCCTTTGGTGCAGCTTTAGTTGTCTTGTTGGGTACTCTCATCGGACTGGTGCTGCCCGCGGCGGGAATCGGCCTTGCGGTTGCAGGGGTTGTGGGCCTCGGCATCCTCTATATGTACCGCACCATGGCCGGTAATGTGCTGGAAGGCCAACGGCGCAGTATGATGGACAAGCTGCAGGAAATTGCAGCTTCGCTTGAGCCCCCTCTGAAGGCTGTAGATGGCGACGGATTCCAGAAGTTTGAGCTGCGCCGGCAGCAGGCAGAAACTCGACTTGGGCTTTACCGGGATATTCTCGGCCTTACCGCTGCTGCGGATGGTCAGCGCTGTCTGGCGCGCTTGGCCGAGTTCAAACAGCTGTGGCAGAGGTACAAGGCCTTGGAGCGGCAGAGAGAAGCGCTGGATGAAGAACTGCAGGCTATTCTGCCGGGGCTCGATGAGATGTCCCAGCTGGCCGGCGAGCTGGGAGATTGGAATGGAGCTGTTGAGCCGACAGCTGCTTCCTTCAACTGCTTGGCCACAGCCATAGAGAAAGCTTACGAGGATCTGCAGGCGGCTAGGGAGGCACAAGCTGCCGAGAACAAACTGGCAGAGGTGACAGACCGAATTGCCGCACTGGTTCAGGAGTGTCCCTACCTTGAGCAAGATGCTGAGAGTTCGAGAGATCCTTCCCTGCAGCTTGCGGCACTTATCCGGGCGGGAGAAGAGCGGGTGAAGTATCAGAAGTATGCTGAAGAGAGGGCGGCCATTGCCCAGAGGATTCAGCATTCCCTCGGCCGCCGGGAGGACGAGGCTTTGAAGACAGCTTTGGCCGAGGCGGCAGCCGCTCGGGATGATGACGGGAAGATGCCAGAAGGGGATGGTCTTGAAGTTCTGGGTTACCTCTATCGGGAATATCGTACTCCCAAGGAGTTGGAGGAGTGCTTAAGACAGGCCGATGAAGATTCCCAGAGGATCGATTTGGAAATCAAACAGCTGGAGGAAGAAAGGGCTGAGCTGAAACGCACCATAGCTGCTTTGGATACTGACCAAACCTTGGCTGAGGCTCAGAGGGCCATCGATGAGGCTAGGGCACAGCTGGAACCCTTGGCCAGGAAATTCGCAGTTCAGAGGGTAGCGGCCTTCTTCCTGGACACTTTGTATCGGGAGTTTCTGGCTGAGGCCAGGGGTTCTCTTCTTTCGCGGGCCAGCGAGATATTCCGGGAGCTTACCCAGGGTGATTATGAACAAATACTACCTATGGATGACTTAACCGAGGCAGGTTTCCAAGTAACCGCGCAGGGTGGAAGGGAGTTTTTGCCCCATGCCCTTAGCCGGGGGACTAGTGAGCAGCTGTTCCTAGCCGTGCGTTTGGGGAGGATTCTGGAAATCGAACCGCCTCTGCCGGTGATTTTCGATGACAGCTTGGTGAACTTCGACCGGCGCCATGCTTATCAGGCGGTGCGGGCCCTTGAGCGCCTCGCCCGACGCCATCAGGTGTTTGTGCTCACCTGTCATCCGGAACTTATTGAAATGGTTGCGGATGTTCAAGAAGAGCAGCCGGTGCAGTACTGGCAGCTGGATAGAGGCGTGTTTTCTCTGGTCGACGGAGAAAGCCTTGTGAGGTTCCTGGCGGCCCGGGCAACTGCGTAGGGACCCAATGGGTTGGCCCTTATGGGCCCCTTGACTATTCCTTGGCTGCAGCTGAGCAATCCACCTGAATGACAAGCGGGTGTCCTAAATCCAGAAGCAGTTGTTTGGGCATACTATGGACCAATGAATGCGTCAATGAGAAAAATGAGAATTGAAAACCAGCCGGCACTTGAGTATAATGAACGCAAGCCCCGCAATGGTGTCAGGCGACTTTCCGCCCCGAATGGGCAGAAGGCGCTGGGCTGGTTTTCAGCAGCAGGTACAGATCTTCAACCTGTGGGACTCAATGGCTAATTGGGAACCACAGGTTTTTGTCCTTAATGAGGAGGGGCAGTATGGATGAAAACACCCGGTACAAGATGGGAAGGCGCGTTTCTTGGCTGACAATCATCGGGAACCTGATGCTGGCGACGGGTAAGGCAGCAGCGGGACTGCTCTATGGGAGCTCGGTGTTAATGGCAGATGCCGTGCATTCCTTATCTGATGTTGCAACAACGGTGGTGGTACTTTTCGCCATGCGGATCTCCAAGGAGCCGCCGGATGCTGAGCATCCTTACGGTCACGGCCGCGCGGAAAGCATAGCTGCCAAAGTCCTGGCAGTAACGCTGGTTCTCATGGGCCTCAGCATAGCAGGCACCGCTGTACAACAGATGTTTACTGCTAGCTTCGCAGTTCCCGGTCAGTTGGCCCTTTGGGTTGTTGTGGTTTCCATTGCAGCTAAAGAAGCCATGTACCGATACTCCATCGCGGTGGGGAAAAGGATCAACAGCTCAGTCCTGATAGCCGATGCCATGGAGCACCGTTCCGATGCCTTGTCATCTGTTGCGGCGCTTATCGGTATTGTCGGTGCTAGAGTAGGGTATCCCATTTGCGATCCTTTGGCAGCAGTGGTGGTGTCGATTTTCATCATCAAGATGGGGGTCGGGATATTCTTGGAATCCTCCAATGAACTGATGGATGCCCAGGTTCACGGCGAGCTGGCAGCAGAAGTTGAGAAGTGTGCAAGCAGCGTACCGGGAGTTGAACATGTTGACGAAGTTCGGATCCGAAAATACGGTCAGTATCACTTCGTAGATATGAAGCTCAGTGTGGATAAGGATTTGACGGTGTGGGAGGGCCATGACATCGCCTCCCAGGTAAAGACCAAAGTGCAAAGCGCGGTTCCTTCCGTGGGTGATGTATTCGTACACGTCGACCCATATCCCGACGGCCGCGATTTGGCCGATTCGGACAGTTAATATGTGCTGTATGTAACCCTCATTGGTCGGGTGCTGCAGTCAGCGGGAAGGACAGGGTAGAAAGGGGTGGACTAAATCCACCCCTTTTGGTTTTATCACTTAAGCTGCACCGTCAATCCTTTTCATATCCCGGCTGGCGATGACATCAACGCCTGTATCGAGGAGATTGGCTAAAATCGCGTCGCCGGTCTTAACGGGAGCGGTTACCTCTACCTGGGCTAGGACCCGCATGGCTTCAGCCAAGAGTTCCTTGGGAATAGCGTCTGAGGTTCTCACGGGCAGCAGGGGCAGGCTGGCGTTGCGAATTCTGACGGTGGTGGTCAAAACCCTCTTCGGGTTCAGCACTTCGTTTTCAGCATACATCTCTCCCCGCCGGCACTGAAACCCCGTGATGGACAGCTTTCCGTCGGCATCTTTCCTTACCTCCAGCAGGCAGCCGGTGGGGCAGACGATGCAGGTCATCCTCCGATAAAACCCCTGATCAGTTTGAGTGTCGATAGCCATCTGGGTTTTCCTCCCTCCGAGAGTACTTACGCGCTTGGTTCTGCCGCAACAAGCAGCTCTTGTCCTGGGGCTTTTCCTGCCTGGAAAAGGCTCTCCCAGTGCTGGGCTTTGAGCCTAATTTTCAGCATTTCGCTCGGTCGCACCTGGCGCTTCTTTGCCAAGGTCACTCCACTGAGGGTCAAAGTGACGGCATCCATGGGATGCGACACCCGCATGTATAGGTCCACCTCTGCGCCCGCAGTGATCCGCTGCGGCAGTACGTATCTGAGGTTGCTTCCGGGTTTGAGGGCAAGCTGCTGCCCGCCGTCCCGGCCGCTGCCAGCTTCGTCAGCTGTCTCCCTCAGCGCATGGCGGGCTGCCTCTTCACCGGCGATTTCCGCTTCTTCACTGACATAGTCCACCAGGTCATGGACATGAAGGACATTGCCGCAGGCAAAGATTCCGGAAACCAGAGTTTCCCGCTTCTCATCGACAACAGGTCCGCCGGTCCTCGGGTCCAAAGGCACGCCTGCCGTTTGGGAAAGCTCATTTTCAGGGATTAGGCCCACCGAAAGGAGGAGGGTATCGCAGGGGATATACCTCTCGGTGCCGGCAATTGGACACCAGTTGTCATCGACTTGGCTGACGGTTACCCCTTCGACCCGGTCTTTGCCGTGGATCATGGTTACAGTGGAACTGAGGTAAAGGGGGATATTGAAATCCTCCAGACACTGGGCGATATTCCTAGCCAGCCCGGCCGGATACGGCATGATTTCCACCACTGCCTCCACTTTTGCCCCTTCCAGGGTAAAGCGTCTGGCCATAATCAATCCGATGTCTCCAGAGCCCAGGATGACAACCCGTTTGCCCGGCATGTAACCCTCCATATTGACAAACCGCTGGGCAGTGCCGGCAGTGTAGATGCCGGCAGGCCGGGTTCCGGGAATAGTCAAAGCTCCCCGGGTGCGCTCCCGGCACCCCATGGCCAGCACCACCGCCTTGGCCTTCAGCTTAACAAGTCCGTGGTCGGGATGAATAGCGGTTATTTCCTTGGTTGGCGTCAGGCTTAAGACCATGGTGTTGAGATACACATGGATATTGGGATCGGCTTCCACCTGGGGTATAAAGCGATAGGCGTACTCAGGCCCAGTCAGCTCTTCCTTGAACCTGTGAAGCCCGAAGCCGTTGTGGATGCACTGCTGCAAGATTCCGCCCAGCTCGTGATTCCGCTCCAGTATTGTCACATGTTCTGCTCCCGCCCTGCGGGCAGCAAGGGCTGCCGCCAGACCCGCCGGGCCGCCGCCGATAACAGCTACATCGGTATAACGGATGCTACGCATCGGCTTCTCCCCCTTTCAAGAAGGCTTTGGCTTCCGCAGCCAGAAGTTCAGTATTCCTGCCACGTTTCGTAATTTCCAGGGGAGAAACTCCCAACTCTCGGGCCAGGATCCTGACAACATACGGTGTACAAAAACCCCCTTGGCAGCGTCCCATCCCTGCCCGGGTGAGGAACTTGACTCCGTCCACCGTCCGGGCGCCTCTCCTTACGGCATCGACGATTTCGCCTTCGGTCACTGTCTCACAGCGGCAGACCACGTGGGCATAGAGGGGATCCCTCTTGATGACCTCCTCTTTCTCCTCATCGGAAAGCTTCTTGAACCGGATGACTCTAGGCCGCCGGGGGTTGAAATCCGGCTTCGGCATGAGCTCAAGTCCTGCCTCGGCCAGCATCTCGGCGACATGTTCCGCGATGGCAGGGGAAGCAGTCAAGCCCGGCGATTCTATGCCCAAAAGGTGAACAGCCCGGCCGCTGTGGGAGGTTTCAAAGATAAAGTCTCCAGTGGGCGAGCCTGCCCGGAGGCCGGCAAAAGCCGCGATGATATCCCGCCTCTGGATCTTGGGAACCAGTCTTTGTGTAAAGGCCAGGATTTCATCAAGGCCGGCTGCCGTGGTAGAAAGGTCATCCTTTCGCGGCATTTCCAGGGCGGTAGGCCCGATCATTATGTTGCCGCCGACGGTGGGGATTACCAGGATACCCTTTGACTTGGGCGTTGGAACGGGGAAGATGGTGTGTTTAACTAGATCCCCCACCCGCTGATCGAGAATGTACTCTTCGCCTTTGCGGGGAATCAGGGAGGGGACATCTAAGCCGCACATCCTCGCCACATCGTCAGCAAAAAGGCCGGCGGCGTTGACTATATACTTCGCCTTCCACGTGCCGCCATCTTGAGAAGTAATGGTGAATCCGTCATCCCCGCAGGAGATGCCGGTTACTGCGACTTCAGTATAAACATCGGCGCCGTTGGCTGCGGCATTCTCTGCCTGAGCATGGGCAAGGGCAAAGGGGGCAACGATCCCTCCGGAAGCAGCCCGCAGCACCATGGTTATTTCCCCTGACAGGTTTGGCTCCAGGCGGCGGGCTGTATCGCCATCTAACAGCTCCATTCCGGGAACGCCGTTATCAAGTCCCTGTTGGTAAAAACGCCGCAGGATTTGCTCCTCCTCAGGGGTCCTGGCCACCATCATAAGGCCGTTGCGCTGGAAGGGGACGTCGAGCTCATCACAGAGCTGATCGTACATGCGGTTGCCGGCTACGCAGAGCCTTGCCATCCACGAACCAGGTTTATTGTGAAAACCTGCGTGGACTATGCCGCTGTTGGCCTTGGTGGCACCCCAGCCCACCTCAGCTTCCTTTTCCAGCAGTGCAGCCTTCAGCTGGTAGCGGGAGAGAGTTCGCAGCACCGCAGTGCCCACAACTCCCCCGCCGATGACAACAACATCGTACTGGGTTCGTTCGCCCAATCGTGACACCTCTCTCTGATCTGGTTCAATTTAGCGGGCAAATAAAAAGATCCTGAGATCCAGGGTAACCGAAATTACCCCTGGTCTCTCAGGATCTTCTCCTTATCTCCTGTCCTGAACTACCAGGTTCCATTTTCTGTGAGCCTTTTCTTTCATATCTATTCTACTCTTCAACTCCCAACCTGACAAGGGAAATCAGGCACAAAGCTCCAGATGCTGAGACAACTCTGCCGAGAGGAACCTGCAGCCCCTGAACGGTCTGCCTCTTGGAGAGCCGGCGGCGGGGTAATGCATCCTAGTCCTTCAGCATATGTTTGGAAAAGAGCGGGGGAAGGGTTGATCGAGTTGTACGTTTTAGTAATACGGCGGCGGGTCCTGGTGCCTATCCTCCTTGCCTGCACGTGGCTGGCGGTTTTCGGCTTGGTCTTGGCAGGTCTCCTGCCGGAACGCCGGGTAATCGTCATCGACCCCGGTCACGGCGGCATCGACGGCGGCACCAGCGCCAACGGTCTCTTGGAAAAGGACGTCAACCTGCGGATGGGCCACATCCTGCGGCAGGTGCTGGAGGCCCATCAGTACCAAGTGGTGATGACCAGAACCGACGACAGCGACGTATCGCATTTTGTGCCCGAGGGGACCAGCCGCTACCGGCGGGACTTAAAGGGCAGAGTCAGATTGGTGGGGAGGGTGCGGCCCATCACTTTCATCAGCATCCACGTCAACTGGCACAAGGACAGCTGGCGCCGTGGTGCCATTGTCTATTACCAGGAAGGAGAAGAGGAAAGCCGCCTTCTGGCAGAGGCCGTCCAAAAGGAACTCAACCTCATCCAGGAAGTCAAGCGGCAGGTCAGGAGTGGAGACTTTTATGTCCTCCGCAATACCGATATTCCTGCCGTGCTGATTGAAATCGGCTTTATTTCCAATCCAGAGGACCGCAAATTGATGCAGGATGAGGTCTATCTCACCAAGCAGGCGGAGGCCATTATGGCAGGGCTTGAGGCTTTCTTGCAGGAGGTTAGACCCACAGACCGCTCCCCTCGCGGTCGAAGATAAAAAAAGCCCGGCTGCTCCTTTGCCGGGCCCCAACGTGTGGACTTGTTACCTTATCTGCACTTATATGTTTTTGGGGCAACATTTACTGCAGGCAGTGCTGCCAGAGAGGCTACTCAGACATCCCCCCTTTCGTCGTCCCCTGGGGCAAGATAGGAATGGGAGCCAGGTACACAGGTTAGTGATACTGCGCCTGTTTGGGGACAGGAATCATTGTTGCTTACAGTATAACGCCCGGGTGTGATAAAATTGTGACAGGACCTTGAAGAAAGCAAGAATTCCCGCCAAAACGAAAATCTGTTTCCATCGGGGTAAGTACAGGAGACTCGCCAGGAGGACTTTGCCGTGCCCAAAGGTAATAATTCAAGGTAGTCTTGCTCCTAGCTTCACAGCTCGGGCGGCGAGAGGGGGTAGCATCGGTTTTGGGAAGCACCGAGAGACTGGATCATCTAGACTGCCAGATACTGATGCATTTGCAGAGGGATGGACGCAGCTCGTATACTGCCCTGGCTGCACTTTGCGGGGTGTCCGAGGGAACAGTCCGCAAGCGGATGCAGCGGTTGGAGGAGCGCGGTGTTGTGAGGATCGTGGGAGTGACCAATCCAGCCAAGACTGGTATGGACACAGTGGCGGTGATTTGGCTGCGGGTGGAACGAGGACGGCTCTCGGAGGTGGTTTCCCAAATAAATGCCCTGCCTCAGCCCCACTATGTGGCATACACCACAGGCGCTTCAGATATCGTAGCTATAGTCACTGTCGAGTCCCAGGAAGAACTGGTTAAGTTTCTAGCCAGGGATTTGAGTTCCATCGAAGGCCTTACTGAGACAGAGACGTCCATGCTGCTCCGAGTTTACAAGCAGGCCTACGATTGGTCGCCTTGGCCCCACCAGCCTCCCCAGTTTGCCGCCCAAGAAGATTCAGCCGTAGAAGCACTGGATGAGATTGACCTGCAGATTATCCGCTACCTGCAGCGAGACGGCCGGATGACGTTTGTCACCATCGCTGAGGAACTGGGCATCACCGAGAGTACGGTGCGGCGGCGGGTGACGTCTTTGCTGGAAAGGAACATCCTGAAGATCGCGGCGGTCATCAATCCCGCTCAGGTAGGCCGCACCACTCTGGCCATGATCGGGATCAAGGTGGACAGGCAGCGCTTAGGAGATGTGGCACGTACTCTGGCCAGCATGACGGATGTCCGCTATCTGGCCTTATCTACTGGAAAATACGATCTCATCATCGAAGTAGTCCAGGAGTCCAATGAGAAATTGCTGGATTTCTTGGTGGACACACTAGAAGATATACCAGGCATCCTGCGCACAGACACCCATCTGCTTCTAAAGTTATCTAAGGAATCATATGATTGGGGAGTAGCCAAGGGGGTCTGTGCTGCCGGGTAACGGAGGGGTACGCTTGGACAAAGAACAACTGGCCGAGGATTTAAAGAGCGCTGTTCCAGGGCTGTGCCTCAGAATCGATGAGCCCATGTGCAACCATACCTCTTTCCGCATCGGTGGACCGGCGGACATCATGGTCTGGCCCACCTCCATCGGGGAGGTACAGCAGGTTTTGCGGTTTATTAGAGGCCGGCGTGTACCGGTATACGTCATGGGAAACGGTTCTAACCTCTTGGTGAGGGATGGGGGGTATCGGGGAGTCATCATCAAATTGGCGGAGAATTTCAGCCAGATCACGGTGGAAGGCACCAAACTCCGGGCCCAGGTGGGAGCTTCCCTGGCCAAGCTGGCCGGCAGGGCTTGTCTGGCAGGTCTTGGAGGACTTGAGTTTGCCTCCGGTATTCCTGGCACCCTAGGAGGAGCGATTGCCATGAATGCCGGAGCCTACGGCGGGGAGATGGCCGATGTCCTGAGGGAAGTTACCTGCTGCGACTTTGACGGCAATCTGTACCGCTTCAGCCGGGATGAGCTGGAACTCGGCTATAGGACCAGCCGGGTAAGGAGGGAAGGCTACATTGCCCTGGAAGCCCTGCTGGAGCTGATCCCGGAGAAGCCGACAGTCATCAGGGCCAAGATGAAGGAGTTGAACCGACGGCGGCGGGAAAAGCAGCCACTGCATCTTCCCAGCGCCGGAAGCACTTTTAAGCGGCCTCCAGGCCACTACGCCGGCAAACTGATTGATGATGCAGGGCTGAGGGGATACACCCACGGCCGGGCTCAAGTTTCAGAGCAGCACTGCGGGTTTGTGGTCAACCTGGGGGGCGCAACGGCTAAAGAGGTCCTGGAGCTGATCGAGATTGTCCGCCAGCGGGTTTGGGAGAAATTCCGCGTGGGCTTGGAACTGGAGGTGCAGGTGATTGGCGAAGACTGAAGCAGACTGGAGGGTGCCGGAGAAGGCGCCTTTTATTTTTGGCTGAAAAAGGGACAGGCCCATTGATTCCTCTCCTTGAGGCGGCATGTTGGCCGAAAGCGGCAGACAGCACATGGCAGCCCTCCCGCTCCTGGCTGCCGCAATCCAGCCTGGAGCGGCTCTGTATGAGGTGGAGTCAGCTCGGGGGCATATTCCGTACATCCCTCGCAAAAATGTCCCAACTCCAACCCCATTCGGAATCCATGCAGGGTGCAGTAGTAGGTGAGGCTCTCATCCTGGTTCTTTTCTGCTTCTGCGTAACGGCAGATTTCCATCCTGATTGGCCCCTTTGGAGACTGTTTTGCTTCACTTGCCTCTCCTATCATTCTATGGAGTTGGGGTACTTTGCATACTTGTAAAAAGCAATGTTAACAGACGATTTTCTCTGCTGAGGCAGGAATGTGGTGGTAAGTAGACGAAAGTATCAAGCAAACAAACTAGATCCCAAGAAACCACAGAATAAACCTGGGTGGATGCCGAAAGGGGCATGTAAAGTGGTGTCAGAGTTTCAGCTCAAGAAGGACATTATTGAGGTGGGTCGTCGAATATACAATCGGGGTTATGTGGCCGCGAATGATGGGAATATAAGCATCCGTATCGATGAGAATCGGGTTCTCTGCACACCCACTGGGGTGAGCAAAGGCTTTATGACCCCGGACATGATCTGCACCGTGGATTTGGACGGCAAAGTGATCAGCGGTACATGGAAACCTTCATCGGAACTGAAGATGCACTTGGCAGTGTATAAAGCCAGGGAGGACGTCAAGGCAGTAGTGCATGCCCATCCTCCTTATGCCACTGCCTTTGCTGTTGCCGGCTATGCGCTGAAAGAAGCTATCATGCCGGAGGTAATCATCAGCCTCGGCTGGGTGCCCCTGACCAAGTACGGCACTCCTTCCACAGAGGAGATCCCAGAGGCGATTATGCCTTATCTGCCGTGCCACGATGCCTTTCTCTTGGAGAATCACGGCGCCCTGACAGTGGGAACCGATGTCTACAACGCGCTTTTCAAGATGGAGACTTTGGAGATGGGTGCCCAGATCAGCCTCCTTGCTCGCCTGCTGGGCGGTGCTCGGGAGCTCAGTCCAGAGAATGTGGAAAGGCTGATGGAGGTCAGGAGAAGACTGGGGGTGTCCGGCGGACATCCGGCCATGTGCAATCTGCCCGAGGGCAGTCAGGCGTCCCAGCCGGGAGCAGGCGTTGGAGATGAAGCAAGACTCAAGGCCACTATTTCCGAAGTAGTTAAGGAGGTGCTGGCGGAACAGCGCAGATAGATTGCGAGAATAGACCTGTTGGTCTTGAAGGCGGGAGGAGATAGTCGGTGCGGGGAGATGCACTGGGATTGGTTGAAATTGTTGGTCTAGCCGCTGCTTGTGAAGCGGCTGATGTAGCGGTGAAGACCGCTAATGTAGAGCTGTTGGGATTTGAGCCGTCCGGGCGGGGGATGGTGACTGTCAAAATTGCTGGTGATGTGGCAGCAGTGACGGCGGCAGTGGATGCCGCCTGTGCAGCCGCAAACCGCCTGTCTAAAGTATATGCCAGCAGGGTTATTGCCCGGGCCGACTCAGCTGTAGTTGAAGAGTTTACACCATAAGAGAAGGGAGCAGGAAAAATGGGTGAAGCATTGGGTTTGATCGAAACTAGAGGTTTGGTAGGTGCCATTGAAGCAGCCGATGCCATGGTCAAGGCTGCAAATGTTCAGCTGGTAGGGTATGAGAAAATCGGTTCTGGTCTGGTCACTGTTATGGTGAGGGGCGATGTGGGAGCCATCCGGGCTGCCGTAGACGCTGGAGCAGCCGCAGCCAGCAAGTTGGCGGAAGTTGTTGCAGCCCACGTCATTCCCCGTCCTCACAGCGATCTGGAGCGCGTTATCCTTCCCCACGCCGACTAAGCAGCAGGCGGACTAGTCTAGCGGAAGGGGGGAGTTGAGTCCCTCGCAGTCCCATTCTCAGGTTCGTAAAGCAGCGGGGCGGAGGGGGACGGAGACCTTATGCAGGTTGATGAACAGCGTATTGCGTTAATTGTAGAAGAGGTCCTGCGGCAGCTGAAGGGAGATTCTGCCTCGCCTGGCGGCGAGCAGGGCCAGGATGGGATCTTCACCTCTGTTGACGCAGCGGTCAAAGCAGCGGCAGCGGCGCAAAAAGAGCTGATGGCTATGCCGCTCAGTGCCCGGAAGAGAATCATCGATGCCATCCGGGAAGCGGGAGTAGCCAATGCCGAGCGCTTTGCCCGGATGACTGTGGATGAGACCGGACTTGGGCGCTACGAACATAAGGTGCAGAAGAACATCAACGCCGCCCGCCTTTCTCCCGGAGTTGAGGATCTAGAGACCGTGACTCAGGCTGGAGAATACGGGGTCACCTTGACTAAGAGGATACCTTACGGCGTGATTGTCTCCATTCTGCCCACCACCCATCCGACGCCCTTTGTCATTAATCATGCCATCATTATGCTGGCTGGCGGCAACACGGTCTTCTTCTGCCCGCATCCCCGGGCTCAGAACTGCACCCGGGAGGCAATCAGAGTTCTCAACCGGGCTATAGTCGCCGCAGGCGGACCTCGGAATACCCTGGTGGCGGTTAATGAGGCGACGCTGGATGCAGTCAACGCGGCTATTCAGCATCCCCTCACGGCTATGGTAACTGCTGCCGGCGGGCCGGGTGTGGTGAAGGCAGCCTTGAGCAGCGGCAAGAAAGCTGTGGCTGCCGGTGCAGCCAATCCGCCGGTATTAGTGGATGAAACGGCGGATATTCCCAAGGCCGCCCGGGACATCCTAAGGGGCTCTTGGTTTGACAACAACGTCTTGTGCATCGCCGAGAAGACGGTGTTTGCCGTGCGGTGCATCGCGGATCAGCTGATCGCTGAGATGCAGAAGAACGGAGCTTACCTCTTGAAAGGCCCGGAGGTAGACGCAGTTACCCGCCTGGTGGTCAAAGACGGCCATGTGGTGGGGGATTGGGTTGGCAAAGATGGTGCCGTGATCCTCAAGGCCGCGGGCATCAATCCGCCGCCGGGCACCGAAGGCGCGATTATGGTTGTTGGGTTTGACCATCCGTTGGTCAAGATCGAACAGATGCTGCCGGTGCTGCCCATTGTCATTGTGGAGAACTTCGAAGAAGGGCTGCGCTTGGCGGTAGAGGCAGAGCAGGGCTTCGGCCACACCGGCATTATCCACTCTCGGGATGTGGAGCGGATTGCCCGCTTCAGCCGAGAGCTGGCGACTACCATTATTGTGGCCAATGCGCCGTCCTATGCCTCTTTGGGGATTGAAGGCAACAGCAACTTCGCCCACACCATCGCCAGTCCCACTGGGGAGGGCATCTGCACCCCCAGAACCTTTACCCGCCAGCACAATGTAACCATCGGCGGCGGTTTAGGGCTGGCATAGCCGGGCTGGATGTTCTTAGTCTGGATCCAGAGAGAACTTGTGCTTGGGGTTGACGTAAGCCGGCTGAACCAGGCAGTCCTGGTGCAGCCGGCTGGCCTCAACCGTCAGTTGGTTCGGAAAGCAAGGTGAGGGGAATGGATCGGGAGGCCATCCTGGCAGCTGTTGAGGCCGCCGGAGTGGTGGGCGCAGGCGGCGCCGGTTTTCCCACCCACGTAAAACTCAAGACAGCCTGTGAAGTGCTGGTAGTCAACGGAGCCGAGTGTGAACCACTGCTCCAGGTGGACCATGAGCTTCTTTACCACCATCTGCCGGTGGTGCTGGAGGGCATTAACGCTGCCCGGAGGGCCACAGGGGCCAAGCGGGTTTACCTGGGTGTGAAAGGCAAACACCAAGCTTTGCTGCAAAAGCTCAAGAAGCGCTTAGCCTCTCGGTCTTGGCTGGAAATCGTCCCTCTGCCTGATGTTTACCCCATTGGGGATGAGCACGTGTTGGTCTACCAAGTGCTGGGGCGAAGAGTTCCGCCCAGGGGGATACCGCTGCAGGTTGGGGCAGTGGTTCTCAATGTGGAGACGCTGTACAACATCGCCAAGGCCCTGGCCGGGGAATGCGTCACCCACACCTATGTAACCGTCAACGGCGCCGTATCTCAGCCCGGTACTTGGTCAGTTCCCGTGGGAACGCCCATAGAAGAGGTGGTCAAAGCGGCTCAGCCGTTGCTGGAGCCTGGGACGTGGACGGTGGTCAGCGGCGGCCCCATGATGGGGGAAGTGGAGAATGATCTTTCCCAGCCGGTGACCAAGACCACCAAAGGCCTGATTGTCCTGCCGAGGGACCACGCAGTGGTGGCAAGACTCGCATCCAAGCAAACGCTGCTGCGGTGGGCTTACAGCGTCTGCTGCCAGTGCACCATGTGCACAGATCTATGTCCCAGGTATCTTTTGGGCCATCCCCTGCATCCCCACCGGCTTATGCGGGCTCTAGCTTCTGGCGGGCCGATGGAGGCGGAGACAGCGGCAGAGGCACTGCTTTGCAGTGAGTGCGGAGTCTGCGATCACTACGCCTGTTTTATGGGACTGTCGCCCCGCCGGGTGAACCAGATGCTGAAGGCTAAGCTGGCCTCTGGTCACAGCGCTGCCAGATTCTCGCTGGAAGAGGTAAGGCCGAGCTTTGCGGAAAGCCAAGTGCCTGCAGGGCGGCTTGTTGCCCATTTGAAACTGGCCAGGTGGAACCAGCCGGCGCCCTTACAGGGCATCCTGCCGGCCGGTGCGCGGGTAGCCGTTCCCCTTAAGCAGCATGTGGGAGCTCCTGCCGCCTGCCGGGTCAAGGTGGGAGATGAGGTCCAGGAAGGTACGCTCTTGGGCTGTATGAGCGAAGGCCAGCTGGGGGCTGCAGTCCACAGCAGCATCGCGGGCAGGGTGACGGCTGTTGCCGACGGAATGGTGTTCATCGAGCGGGGTGGCAGCAATGGGTGATAGACACGCCCTGGCAATGATGGAGTTTAAGAGCATCGGCCGCGGCTTGGAATGTGTCGATGGGGTGCTGAAAGGGTTTCCGGTAGAACTTATTCTCCTTAAGATCATCTGCCCCGGGAAGCTCCTTGCTGCCATCACCGGCGAGACAGCGGCAGTAAGGGGTGCCCTGCAGCTGGCAAGAAGCACCCATTCGGGGATGACCTATATAGACGACTTCTTCCTGGGAAATCCTGCCCCCGGCATTCTTGCCGCTTTGCGGGGTACTGTTCCAGTGCAGCGGCAGGGTGCGCTGGGGATTATTGAAACCTTTACCGCCAGCTCCGGCCTGGTGGCGGCCGACACGGCGGCCAAGGCTGCCAGCATCACCCTGGTCACCATCCACTTGGCTCGGGGATTGGCGGGCAAAGCCCATATTTGCCTTGTGGGCAGCATAGGTGCTGTGGAGGTGGCCCTGGAAGCAGTGGAGAAAGGGCTGGAGCCGGGGCTTTTGGCTAGGACCCGCATCATTGCTGCTCCAGATGAAGCCGTTTGGTCGGCTATTTCGTGATCTGGGAGGACGCCATGCTTATACTGGTACTCAACTGCGGAGGGTCATCAGTCAAATACCAGTTGGTGGAGATGCCGGATGAACGGGTATTGGCCCGGGGGAGCGTGGAGCGGATCGGCAAGGTGGACGGTGAGCTGAAACTGGAGACCTTTAGAGGGGCCCAGAAAGATGCCGGTTCAGGGACCGGCGGCTGGAAGCTGAGCCGTGTGCTGCCGGTTGCTGATCACGGAGCTGCCATCCTTCTGGCCTTAGAAGCCTTGGCTGATCCTGAACACGGAGTCATCGAGTCTTTTTCTGAAATTGACGCTGTTGGTCACCGGGTAGTGCACGGGGGAGAAAAATGCACCGGTTCCGTCTTGATTACCGACGAGGTGGTAGCGGTCCTCCGGGAATTTTTTGACCTCGCCCCTCTCCACAATCCACCTAATGTGGAAGGAATCGAAGTTTGTCAGCGGCTTATGCCGGATACGCCCATGGTGGCTGTATTTGACAGCAGCCTCCATCAGACAGTGCCGCCGTACGCCTATACATACGCCATCCCTTACCGCTACTATGAGCAGTACCGGGTGCGGCGCTACGGCTTCCACGGGATCACCTTCCGGTACATGACTCAGCGGGCGGCAGAGTTTCTAGGAAGACCCTTAGAGGAGCTGAAGATCGTCAACTTGATGCTGGGAAGCGGTACCACCGCCTGCGCCTTCAAGGAGGGCAGGTCCATCGATGTGAGTACCGGGCTTACGCCGACGGAGGGACTGGTCCAATCAACCCGCTGCGGGGATATCGATCCCTTGGTGGTTACCTACTTGATGCGGAAGGAAGGGATCGACCCGGATAGAATGGACCAAATTCTGAACAAGGAAAGCGGTTGGCTGGGTATTTCCGGTGTAAGCAATGACCTGCGGGAAGTCTTTGCGGCGGCCGAGGCCGGCAATGCTAGGGCGCAGCTGGCAATTGATACCTTTGTCTACCGGACTAAGAAATATGTAGGGGCATATGCGGCAGCCATGGGCGGCATCGACGTTTTGGTTTTCTCCGGTGGGGTGGGGGAAAGGTCGCCCGTCATCAGAGAGAGAATCTGCGATGGCTTGGAGTTTCTGGGCATTTATCTAGACAAGACTGCCAACCAGTCACCTGAGCCCGAAAAGCGCATTTCCCGGGCTGATTCACCGGTGGAGGTGCTGGTCATACCTACCAATGAGGAGATCGTCATCGCCCGGGACACTTACAGCATAGTCCGAGGACTGCAAGCAGGTGAGCGTTAAGATGGCTAAGGCAGTTGGGCTGTTGGAGATAGCCGGCATAGCTCCCGGTTACTTGGCCGCCAATGAGGTGAGCAAGCACACTGCCGTTGACCTTTGGCTGGCCAATCCCATTTGTCCTGGGTACTTTATCGTGGTGGTTGCCGGCGACGCCGCCAGCGTGAAGGCAGCCATGGATATAGCTGCTGCCTGGGGAGAGGGTGAAGTTATCTCCCAGGGTATGCTGGCCGATGTAGATGAAAAGGTACTGAAGGTGCTGCAAAATCCCCCTGGTATGAAGCCGGGCAAGGCCATGGGGATTGTCGAAACCTTTGGAGCTGCGGCGGCTGTGTTAGCTGCCGATGGAGCAGTGAAGACTGCCGCAGTGGAACTGGTGGAGCTCAGGATCGGCGGCGGCATGGGGGGCAAGGCTCTGGTGTGTTTTGCCGGTGATGTAGATGCAGTGGAGTCGGCTGCTGCCCATGTGCGGCAGTTGGTTGAGCCTGCACAGCTTGCTCATGTTGCGGTGCTGCCTGCACCCCATCCTGAGATTGTTGCCCATTGGCAGTAGGTGAGTAGAAAGAGGGTTAACTATGCAGATGGCAAGGGTTGCCGGAACAGTTGTGGCTACTCAGAAAGACCCCAAACTGGTGGGGCTGAAGCTTCAGCTGGTTCAGCCGCTGGACATTATCACCGGTAAGGAAAGCGGCAGGCCGCTGGTGGCGGTAGATACGGTGGGCGCCGGCGTCGGCGATGTGGTGATGATTGTCGGCGGCAGCTCCGCCCGGCAGACAGACAGGACGGCCTCTTCACCGGTGGACTTGGCTATAGTCAGCATCATCGATTTGGTTGAAGTTGACGGCAAGACGGTGTATGACCGCCGGGCCCGTTGCGGGGAGGGGAACCAGTGAAATTCGGCAGAGTGATTGGCAGCGTGGTTTCCACCCAAAAAGACGCCAATTTGGTGGGGGTTAAGCTTTTGGTCATCCAGCCCCTGGACCGGGATCTAGTCCCGGAAGGGTCTGCGTACATCGCTGCCGACGCAACGGGTCAAGCCGGTTACGGTCAAATCGTGACTGTTGTCTTCAGCGCCGACGCCACCCAGGCCTTTCCTCTGCCGCAGATACCGGTGGATGCCAGTATAGTGGGGATAGTTGATGACTCTACCATTGACCGGTCGGCTGAAGGCAGAGGGTAGCTGACCGCCTGGAGATGACTGAGCAGCAGCTTTTGTTGGGAGTGGGGCCCGTGTACTTGGCTAAGGTTATTGGTCCTGTAGTGTGCACAGTTAAGCATCCTGCCTATGAAGGCAGAACTATGCTGATCATCAGCCCCATTGACGACCCCGACGATTACGAGATCGCCGTGGATTACGTCGGGGCGGGCGTTGGGGATACGGTAATTGCCGGAGGAGCGCCGGGGGTTGCCAAGAGTGTGTTTAACCTTGACAAAGCCCCCATCAAGACATTGATCATGGGCATCGTCGATTGAGGGTATTCAGCCGGAGCAAATGACAGTAGATGGGGGGAGAGAAATGGACGAGAGGAAATTGGTAGAAGAAATCACCCGCCGGGTTTTGGCTAGACTGCAGGAGCAGGGTGCTGCCCAAGATCCGGACTATCTGCCGGTGGGAGTTTCCGTGCGCCACGTACATGTTTCCCAAGCGGATTTGGAGGTCCTCTACGGACCGGGACATCAGCTTACCCCCCTGCGGGATCTGTACCAGGAGGGCGAATTCGCCGCTAAAGAAGTAGTGGCTTTAGTCGGCCCCAAGATGCGGGCCTTGGAGAATGTCCGAATTCTCGGCCCCGTACGCAAGCGCACCCAGGTGGAGGTGTCCAGGACTGATGCCATTTATCTAGGCATCAATCCACCGGTGCGGGCATCAGGGGATCTAGCTGGTTCTAGTCCCATTACGCTGGTGGGGCCCAAGGGAACGCTGGTCCTGTCTGAAGGGTGTATAGTTGCCAACCGCCATATCCACATGAGCCCCAAGGATGCCGAAAGGTTCGGCCTGCAGGATAACGATCTGGTTCAAGTTGAGGTCTTGGGAGAGAAGGGCCTGATCTTCAACAACGTTCAGGTCAGGGTGAAGGACAATTTCCGCCTGGAGATGCACTTAGACACCGATGACGCCAATGCTTCCGGCATATCTACCGGTGCTGCAGCCAGGATCTTGGGTAAGCAGAAATAGCAGGAGCTGGAAAGGGGCCTTCGGGCGGTGAATAGGGATAGGAAAACCCTCATTGCCAAAACGAAAGCAGCGGGTGTTGTGGGAGCTGGCGGAGCTGGCTTTCCTACCCACGTCAAGCTGGATGCCCAGGTGAAGACCGTCATAGTCAACGGCGCTGAGTGCGAGCCTTTGCTTTCCGTTGATGTCCAGCTCATGGAGAGGCGGGCAGATGAGCTGGTGGAGACCTTGGACTTTATAGTTGAGGCTCTGGGGGCTGAGGCGGGGGTAATCGGCATTAAGGGCAAACACCGTGCCGCGGTTGCCAAGCTCCAAGAAGCGGTGAGCGGTTGGGATAGGCTGCGGGTTGAACTGCTGGGCGACTACTACCCTGCCGGTGATGAGCATATTCTGGTGTACGATGTCACCGGTCAAGCGGTACCTGAGGGGGGGATACCCCTGGCCGTCGGGGCGGTAGTCATCAATGTGGAGACTCTGCTTAACGTAGGTGCAGCCCTCAGGGATCAGCCGGTGATCACCACCTGGATTACTGTGGCAGGGGCTGTCAGGGAACCGGTGACCTTGGCGGTGCCGGTGGGTACTCCCGTGGCAGCGGCGGTAGACCTGGCTGGAGGACCGCTGACAGCAGATTTCCGGGTTATTGAGGGCGGTCCCATGACCGGAGTGCTTCTGTCTCAGGAAGAAGTAAAAACCGGCAGGGCGGTGTGCAAGAAGACCACAACGGGCTTGATCGTCTTGCCTGCCGACCACTGGCTGGTTCGGCAGTACAACGTGAAGCTAGGCAGGATTTTGCAGCGGGCCCAATCCGCCTGCTGTCAGTGCCGGCTGTGCACCGATCTTTGCCCCCGCTATTTACTGGGGCACGAGATCCATCCCCATCTGGTTCTTAACGCTGTCAACCACGGGCACGCGGCCAACACTGCGGCCATCACCGAAGCTTTTCTCTGCTGTGACTGCGGAGTCTGCGAGCTGTACGCCTGTCCTGTGGAGCTATCTCCCAGACGGGTGTACCGGGCCCTCAAAGAAGAGCTGGGCAGGCGGGGGGCGGGAAATCCCCATCGGCGCCGGGTTGAACCGAGGCAGGCTCTAGGCGGGCGCCATATCCCAGTAGACCACCTTGTTACCCGTCTAGGTCTGGATGAGTACGTTGTCCGCGCACCTTGGTCGGAGGTGGAATTCTCTCCTCGCCGGGTAAGCATCCCCCTTAAGCAGCACGTCGGGGTGCCGGCGAAGCCCCTGGTGCAGGCCGGGCAGCGGGTAGAGAAGGGTCAGGTCATCGCTGTGCCGCCGCCGGATAAGCTGGGGGCAGCAGTCCACGCCAGCATTCCCGGGCGGGTGACAGAAGTGACCAAGACGGAAATTGTCATTGTGGGTGAATGAGGGGCTGGAAAGAGGTGAAATTCCGGATGACGCTGGCACGGGTACCTGATGCTGTAGGTTTCTTGGAAATCAAAGGAGCTGCCGACGGAGCCGCTGCCGTAGACACCGCAGTGAAAGCTGCTGTAGTGGAGATTCTCCAAACGAGAGTGGTTTGTTCCGGGAAGTTCACCGTGCTGCTGGCCGGCCAGACAGCGGCGGTGGAGGCAGCAGCTGCCGCCGCCAGGAGAGAAGTAGGAGCCAGCATTTATGATTACTGCGTGATCGGAAGAGTTCATCCTTCCTTGTATTTGGCCTTATTCGATCAGTTTCTCGACTGCGGAGAGGAAAGGAAAAAGGCTTCGCCCCTGCCGGGTGGTGCTGTGGGCATAGTCGAGGCATTAAGTATTGCCGCCGGCCTGGAAGCCGCTGATGCAGCCCTCAAGGTGGCGGAAGTTGACCTCTTTGAGCTGCGGCTGGGCTACGCCATGGGGGGAAGGAGCTATTTTGCCTTCACCGGTACCACCGGTGCCGTTAAAGCAGCCCTTGATAGGGCGGTACGATCAGCCGCTGACCGGGGTGCGCTGGGAAGCAGCTGCCTGATTCCCCAGTTTAATGCCGGGAAGTTCCCCTTCATGGTGATGGCCTGAGCAGCCGCACTGCCTCCATGTTTCCCTGAGCTGGATTTTCTCGGACAGTCGGCACGTTTGCATCTACACCTCTTCGCGGCCGAGGTCTCCGTTTGTCAGATATCTGCATGGATTTGCTCAGCATCTGCGTCGTGTCTGCCTATTGTCTATCTCCGTCTCTGACGCTCCGCATTTTTCCCCAAAATGAGTGCTAATTAAAGGCGAAACTGGTATACTATGAGCTAGTATGTCTTCTCTGCCATTGCCTTTACTTCTGGACATCCGCAAGATAGGTCCGCAGTGGTTCTTACATGTCGTTGTTACATACGGAGGAATTGCCCTGCATGGAACTGCCCGCTGAACTTCGAAATGCCGTGAATCAGGAAGTGACGGGGCGGTCGGCTAAAGACCTGGCAAAAGTCGTGGAGGGTCTATCTGCTCGCTACCGCAGCAGCCTGCAGGAACCTGCCCACAGTCGGCTTGTGCAGACTCTTGACGATGCCGTCGCCTACGCGGCCTTTCGGCTGCCTGCCACTTATGGGGCAGTTTACGGAGCCTTGAGCTGCGTCAAGGCCCAGCTGCCCAGGTTTCACCCCCGCTCTCTCTTGGATGTGGGTGCAGGGCCGGGCACTGCCATGTGGGCAGCTCTCCACCCGAGCCTATGGCAGGATTGTCTGGCTGAGGTCGCCCTCCTGGAGCGGGAAGAGGCCATGATCGGCTTGGGAAAGCGATTGGCGGCCCACAGCTCCCTTGCCGCCATCCGGGAGGCCCAGTGGGTGGCAGCAGACATTACCGAAAAGTGGGAGGTGCCCTCCCATGAGCTGGTGGTAGCAGCCTATGTCCTGGGAGAGCTTCCAAGTGAGGCCAGGGAAGGGTTTATCCACCAGCTTTGGGACAAAACCCAAGGCGCCTTGGTGATCATAGAGCCCGGCACGCCGGCCGGCTTTGCCCGCATCCTGAAAGCCCGGGAGGTGCTGCTGAAAGCAGCAGGTAATTTGGTAGCTCCCTGCCCCCACCCAGGGCCCTGCCCCATGGGGAGTGACGACTGGTGTCACTTCAGCCAGCGAGTTCCCCGGTCCCGCCTCCACCGCCAGGTAAAGGCTGCCGAGCTGGGATATGAAGATGAGAAGTTCTCCTTTACGGCTTTCAGCAGGCAGCCGGGCGAGGCTGTCCAAGGGCGGGTAATCCGCCATCCGCAGATCCGCAAGGGCCATGTGCGGCTCAAAGTATGTACGGCCGGCGGATTAGCAGAGTGGGTGGTTTCCCGCAAGGACGGGGACCTTTACCGAGCTGCTCGCAATTTAGAGTGGGGAAGCCCGGTCAACCTGTCGTGAAGGGCAAGCATCGACGGCAAAGGGCAGTTCCTGAGTAAGCGCAGTTTCCAGGCAAAAGCAGGAGTCCCTCTGCAAGGGGCGAATAGGAGAGTTTGTGATTGTCGTAATTTAGTAGTGATTTGTCAATAGCGGCTTGGTTATCCAACAAAAGGAGGCGTGATCGTGTCCTATCTGATCCGGCTCTTGTTTTATGCCCGTTCCCAGTGGTGGCGCTTGGGCGTGGGATTCTTGGGAGCCATTATAGAGATGGTCTTGGCCCTTGCTGTACCTATGTACACAAGGCAGGTAGTTGACCGCCTAGCGCAGCCGGGCTTAAATGTGGAAACTGCATCTGCATTCTTGAATATAGTCGCTTTTACCCTGGTGGTCTTCGGCCTAATGAGGTCTATCTCCATCTTCATTCAAGTGTTTGTCGCAGAAAAGGCCGCTCAGGAGGTGGCTTACGCCCTCCGAAACGACCTGTACGACAAACTTCAGCGGCAGTCTTTTGCCTTTTACGATAAGGCCGCTACAGGAGAGCTGATGTCCCGGCTGACCAGCGATGTAGAGATGTGCCGGGAAGCGGTGGGGTTCGGCATGAGTTCTTTTCTGGGCAACGGCGCGTGGCTCATCGGGGTAGCCGGGTATCTCTTCTATGTCGATTGGCGTTATACGTTAATTGCCCTTGCAACTTTGCCTCTTTTGTTCCTGGTTGCTGTCTATTACACCCTGAAGGTGGAGCCCATGTACGCTGAAGTCCAGGAACAGCGGGCCCAGCTTACTGCAGTGGCCCAAGAGAACTTCTCCGGGGTGCGGGTGGTCAGGGCCTTCAGCCGCGAGGACGAGGAGATTCGGCGCTTTCATGTGGAAAACGAGAATCTCTGTGCCCGGGTTTTGAGGACGGCGAGGATCAGTTCCTTCTTCCAGCCAGGCATGGACTTCTTTGCCAACCTGGGGACTGTGCTGGTTCTCTGGTACGGCGGCCGGGAGGTCATCGGGGGGACCATGACCCTTGGGTCGGTGGTGGCCTTCCACGGGTCTTTGTGGATGCTGTTCTGGCCGGTCAGGGCCCTGGGGTACATCCTGGGAGTCATGCAGCGGGCAGCAGCCTCCGTCAAGCGGGTATTTGAACTGCTGGATGAAGAGTCGGTGACTAAAGAAAAACCCGGTGCCATTGAGCTTCCCAGGGTGGCTGGTGAAGTTCGTTTTGAAAATGTCAGCTTTTCTTACGCCGACGGAGTGCCGGTATTGAAGGATATTACCTTTGAAGCAAAGCCGGGGGAGGTTGTGGCCATTGTCGGCTCAACCGGCTCCGGCAAGAGCACTTTGGTTAACCTTATCCCCCGCTTCTACGACGTTACTGCAGGCAGGATCACCATCGACGGATACGACATCCGGGATGTGACTTTGGCGTCGCTCCGGCGGCAGATCGGCATAGTGATGCAGGAGACTTTCCTTTTCTCAACCAGCATCAGGGAGAATATCGCCTACGGACGGCCCGACGCCTCCCCGGCAGAAGTGGAGGCCGCAGCCAGAGCAGCGGCTGCCCATAAATTCATAATGGAACTGCCTGAGGGTTACGACACGGTGGTGGGTGAGCGGGGAGTTGGACTTTCCGGTGGACAAAGGCAGCGGGTGGCTATCGCTAGGGCATTGCTGGCCGATCCTCGGATCCTGATCCTGGATGACTCCACCTCCAGCGTCGATCTGGCCACAGAAAGGGAGATCCAAGAGGCTCTGCAGCGGCTGATGCAGGGAAGGACCACCTTCATCATCGCCCAGCGTCTGTCCACAGTGCAGCGGGCAGACAAGATCCTGGTCCTAGACGGCGGCCGGATAGTCCAAGAGGGCACCCACGCGCAGCTGGTCAAGCAAGGAGGGGTCTATCAGCAGATTCTGGAATCCCAAATTCTGCCGGCAAGCTTTGCCGCCAGCTGACGGCATACCGGCCCCCCCTGGTCAGAGGGGTTTTCACCATGGAAAGAAAAGGGGCGATTAGATGGCTTACGAGTCGGAATGGGAACATCAGACTGCGCCTATCAACCGCAGCCTGCTTAGGCGTCTGCTCAAGTATTTGAGTCCCCATAAAGGCAAAGCCGCCCTGGCGACCCTCTTGATGCTGGGAGTGTCGGGGGTGACCGTCGTTGGGCCATATCTAACCAAGATAGTCATCGATGACTATATAGCAGCTGGAGACCTTGCGGGGCTAAACCGCAAGTTGAGTCCGTATAATTGTGTAAAATTGGTTTCCCCATGAAATAAAAGAAGCCATTTCTTGTGTCCCTCGGTTAGAATGAAATTGCAACCATAACATCCTAGAGAGGAGACATCAGAAATGGCTC
>DUMM01000131.1 GCA_012839845.1 Bacillota bacterium
CCACAAATCGGGGGTCACGTACCTTGAGAATCAGATCGTCTATCTGCTCGAGGCTTTGCTTAAGTGCTTCCGCAAAAACTTTGCGCAGCCTCTTGAAAAGCTCCAGCTCCAAGTCTTGCAGGAGTATACCTACTTCTTGTCGAAGTGTTTTCATCAACGAGGGATTCTCCTTTCTGGTTTGTTTTCCACTAACCTTCTTGGAGATAAATCCCTCGTTTCCTCTTCTTAACTCCTATCTCAGGAGCTTCTCCTTGCATAAGACCCAAATACTGCACTACCTGGATCCTACTGGAAACCCGAGAACTTCTGACTCATACGGCAGAATTACATCCTAAGCCCCTGTCTCCTAAACCGAGCCTTGATAATTGTTCCCCAGCGCACAAACTTCTCTTGGGAACTCGGCCCTGTTTTCAGTCCCTAGCGGGAACCGCCGTAAGTTTCGCGGCATAACGTTATACTGAAAAACATCGCAAAGGGGGGGTTAACCCAAATGCCTTTCACCATTCAGGCCCTAAATGAAAACAATACCGTCAATATAGCGCAGCTGAGCATGGTTCTCAACCCAATTACCCCGATCTTTACGGAAGCTGACTGGAGCGGCGGCTCGAGTGCAGTCGGCGTGATCAATGTCGCTAACACTTCTCCTGTTGACTTCGCCTTCTTCGTATCAGCTGACTGGTATGCAGGAGGCGGTGACACCATTCAGAATGCCCGCTTGCTGGCAGAGAGATTGAACATCGAGGTTATAGGGGATCCAGGCGGAGCCAATGTACTGATCTACGATGGTTCACTTGCGGGCTTGATCCAGCAGCCACCGGGAGGCTACGTCTTGGGTGCTGGACAGGATGTCAATGTGCAGTTCACCCTCAGCCTGCCAGATGCAAATGCCACTGACTTAATCCAGGGGATGTCAATCGAATTCGACCTGGTATTCGTCGCTGTGGAGGCCTAAGACGTATGAAATACGTAGAGGTGGCTGACTGCCTCAGCCACCTCTGTCACTTACCCGTCACTAGGGCAAGAGGAATTGATACATGCGGTATCAGCGGTCTGAAAAACAATCAATGACTACCGGAAGGAGCTGGTTCACGTGCTCACTGCTTTAGAAAGCAACCGGGGCAACTTTGTTTCCATCAGCCAGCCGCAGCCGCCGAAACCGCCAGCTGATTCTATCCCAGATGCAATCATTGTGCTGTCCATATTCATACTGATGGCGGTTCTATCGTCTTCGCTTAACTGTTGAAAGGATAGAGGTACCCTATGCCCACCATATCATGTCCAAGCTGCGGTTACAGCGAACCGGTGGACCTTCACGGGAGCTACTTGGTCAAGTGTGGCCGATGCCAGCAGGAGTTCGCAGCCGTGATCGTCCGCCGAATTCCACCTCCACAGGTTGATGTTGTGTGCCCTCAGTGCGGATACCAAGAATCCCTGTCCCTTGGGGGCTCGGGCAAAGTGCAGATCACCTGCAGCCAATGCAATCTTACATTTATCTTCCCCAGCCCTTAGCCGCTATCGCTGCCGTATCCTGCCTCCTCGGCGTGGGAACTGACCTCAAGCCTTACCAAAGCCCGATGCATAAGCACCCGCAACCTGCGGATGTCCTGCTCTTCCAGCTGTTCGATGAGGGTTTCCTCGGCCCTTCTGAAATCGGCTTCTGCGCGTTCCCGGTCGATCTCTTCCGGCCGTTGGGCGATGGTACTGAAAAGATTCACAGTGGTGTTGTTGATCTCTACTATGCCGCCAAAAACGGCTAGTTTTTTCACACTACCGTCGTTGAATATGCGGAGAATACCATCACCCAATACCGCGGAAACCGGGGCATGGCCGGGCAGTACTCCCAGGTCGCCGTCAGTACAGCGCATGATGATCATGTCGGCCTGTTCCACGAACTTCAATCCCCGGGGAGTAGTTATATTGAGGGTGAGTTTCTGCTTATTCACAGCGTTATTCTGCTCTGCCGCCATATTAACCACCCCGTGCGGCTTTATATCTCTCCACTACTTCATCAATAGTTCCCACGTTGAGGAAGTAGCCTTCCGGTATATCATCGTGAACGCCTTCGATGATCTCCCGGAAACCTCTAATGGTTTCACCCACCGGGACGTAGCGGCCCGGGATGGATGTATACTTTTCGGCGACATAGAAGGGCTGGGACAAGAAGCGCTGCACCTTCCTAGCTCTATGGACGATCAGCTTATCCTCTTCAGACAGTTCATCGATGCCCAGAATTGCCACTATGTCCTGCAGGTCTTTGTAACGCTGCAGCAGGCTCCGTACAGCCTGGGAAACCCGATAGTGTTCTGAACCCACAATATTGGGCTCCAGGATGCGGGACGATGAGTTCAGCGGGTCAACGGCCGGATAAATCCCCTGCTCCACAATAGCCCTAGATAATACTGTCATCACATCCAGGTGGGCAAAGGTGGTGGCGGTGGCGGGGTCTGTGAAATCGTCCGCTGGGACGTAGATGGCTTGCACTGATGTGATCGAACCAAACTTAGTCGATGTAATGCGCTCCTGCAGTACACCAAGCTCGGTGGACAAAGTAGGCTGGTAGCCGACTGCGCTGGGAGTGCGGCCAAGGAGAGCGGATACCTCTGAACCCGCCTGCACGAAGCGGAAGATATTGTCTATAAAAAGCAGCACATCCTGCTGCTTGACATCCCGGAAATACTCGGCCATGGTTAAGCCGGTAAGCCCTACCAGCATCCTCACGCCCGGCGGCTCGTTCATCTGGCCGAATACCAAAGCAGTATTGCTGAGCACCCCTGAGTTTTTCATGTCATTGTAGAGATCATTGCCTTCACGGGTGCGCTCGCCTATGCCGACGAAAACGGAGTAGCCGCCGTGCTCTTTGGCGATACTGTTGATGAGCTCCATGATCAAGACTGTCTTTCCCACTCCGGCACCGCCAAACAGGCCAATCTTGCCGCCCTTGGGGAAGGGACACAGCAGGTCAATGGCTTTAATCCCGGTTTCCAGCATCTCCGGCTGTGCCACTTGCTCTGTAAACTTGGGAGGCTCTCTGTGAATAGGCCAGTACTCTGCAGCTTCCACCGGCACATCGTAATCGATAGGCTGACCCAAGACGTTGAGCATACGGCCCAAGACACCTTCTTCTACCGGAACGGAAATGGGAGCACCGGTGTCGACGGCTGCCATGCCCCGCCTCAGGCCGTCGGTTGGATGCATGGAGATGCAGCGCACCGTACGGTCCCCGATATGCTGCACAACCTCCAGAACGATGGTGTGATCGCCGAACGGCACCTCGATGGCGTTATACAAAGAAGGCAGTTCTTTCTCGAAGCGAATATCAATAACTGCGCCTATGATCCTCGTGATTTTACCCGTATTCTTGGCAGTCATTTGCTCCCACCTTAACCTTTAGTCCTCGACGTTCAACATGGTTGCACTTCCCACTATCTCGTTGATCTCCTGGGTAATAGCCGCTTGGCGCCTGCGGTTGTACATCCGAGTGAGCTTCCTGATCATGTCGTCAGCGTTCTTCTCCGCGGTATCCATACTCACCATACGTGCCGCTTCTTCGCTGGTGTGGGATTCAGAAAACGCCCTAAATAAGCTCATGTGCATATAAAGGGGAATGACGTTATCGATAAACGTGTTCACGTCTGGTTCGTACTTGATATGCTCATGATCATCGACCTCTACGCCGCTTATGTCTACCGGGAGCAGTCGATCTACACAGGGAACATAGCTCAAAAGGGTTTCGAAGCGGGTATAAACGATAAACACCTCATCCACTTCTCCTGCAAGGTAGAGATCTATCGCCCAGTGGGCAATGCTCTCCGAGCCGTAATACACCTGGGCATCCGGCAAATTGATAATAGTGCCGATTATGTTCTTGCCCCGCTTCTTGAAAAACTGATGCCCCTTGGAACCAACTACCAGGATCTTTTCATTCTTCTCTTCCATGTGTTCCAAGGCCCTTGTCATTATGCCGGCACTGTAACTACCCGAGAACCCCCGGTCACTGGTGAGCACGATATACAGGGAACTTCTCACTTCCCGCCCCCGGTAGAAAACATGCTTTCTGGCCTTTCCCTGCCTCGCCAGCTCTCGTACCACTCGGCTGAGCTCCCGATAGATGGGACGTACCCCTTCTAACTGCGCCCTGGCCTTGTGGAGCTTAGTGGAGGCGATCATATACATGGCTTTGACCATCTGCTGCGTTGTGCCCACATTGGCTATTCTTCTCTTGATATCCCGCAGCGAGCTCACGCCGGTACCTCCCTAGTGTAGTTGTACTCCTTCTTGACCTCGGCGATCAATTGATCCAGGGCCTCGGCGATATCCTCCGATAGCTCGCCGGTTTCTCTGATCTGTGCTTTGATCTCGGGAGCATGGGTATCTACATACTTGAGGAAATCCCTCTCGAACTTCAACACCCGACCAACGTCTATATCATCCAAGTGTTTGTTGTTCAGGGCGTAGAGGATCAAGATCTGATCCTCCACCGGCATCGGTCTGTACTGCGGCTGCTTAAGGACTTCTACAATCCGCTCTCCGTGATTCAGACGTTCCAGGGTATCTTGGCTGAGATCAGAGCCGAATTGGGAAAAGGCAGCCAGTTCTTTGTACTGTGCGTATTCAATCCTCAGGGGTCCAGCCAGCTTCTTCATGGCAGGGATTTGTGCCGAGCCTCCGACACGGGATACGGAAAACCCTGGGTTGATCGCCGGCCGCACGCCGTGGTTGAAGAGATCAGACTCGAGATAAATCTGTCCATCGGTAATGGAGATGACGTTAGTGGGGATGTAGGCCGAGATGTCCCCCTCTTGGGTTTCCACGATGGGCAGAGCCGTCATGGTACCCCCGCCGTATTCTTCATTGAGGCATGCTGCCCGCTCCAGCAGCCTAGAGTGGAGGTAGAAAATATCCCCCGGATAGGCCTCCCGCCCCGGCGGCCGGCGCAAGAGCAAACTGATCGCCCGATAGGCCACCGCGTGCTTAGAAAGGTCATCATAGACGATCAAGACATCCTTACCCCTGTACATCCATTCTTCGGCAATCGCACACCCGGCATAAGGAGCCAAGTACTGAAGGGGCGAAGGGTCGCTGGCAGTAGATAAGACTACTGTCGTGTAATCCATGGCTCCGGTCTCGTTGAGCACTTTGGTTATCCGGGCTATGGTAGAAGCCTTTTGGCCGATGGCAACATACACGCAGTATACGTCTTTGCCTTTTTGGTTGATAATGGTATCTACAGCGAGGGCCGTCTTGCCGGTCTGCCGGTCGCCGATGATCAGCTCCCGCTGCCCCTTGCCGATAGGCACCAAAGCATCTATCGCCTTGATGCCCGTCTGCAGCGGTTCATTCACTTCCCTGCGCATAATCACACTGGGGGCGGCGTTTTCGATCCTACGGTAACCATCTGCTGCAATGGGACCTTTGCCGTCAATGGGCTCGCCCAGCGCATTGACGATGCGCCCCACCATGGCATCACCCACCGGCACCTCCGCCATCCTGCCCGTCAGCTTGACCGGGTCTCCTTCTTTGATGCCGGCATCGGGACCCATGATTACAGCCCCTATGGTGTCCTCATCGAGGTTCAGTGCCATGCCGTAAACACCATTGGGAAACTCCAGCAGCTCACCGCTCATGGCGCTGTACAAACCGTGGATATGGGCAATGCCGTCACCAACCTGTATGACTGTACCGGCCTCGGAAAAATCCAGCTGGGATGAATAGGACTTTATCTGCTGTTTGATCACCTTACTGATTGTTTCAGGATTGACTATCATCCCGAACCTCCTAACCTCAAGCGCTGTCTCATCTCATTCAGCGCGGACCTCACTGTGCGATCAAAGATCCGCCCGCCAACGAGGATATAGAAACCGCCAAGCACAGATGGATCAACCGAAGGCTTTACCTTGACCTCCATACCGACCTTCTTGGACAGAATGCTTTTTATGGAGGCCATCTGTTCTTCGGTAAGGGGTTTGGCAGAGACAACCTTGGCTTCCAACTTACCCAAGCGGCGATTGCCCCGCTGGATGAATTCCGCAAGCACAGGCACAATCAGCCGCTCCCGGCTCTTGCGGACCATAAGCTGCAAAAATCCCATAAAATGCTGGGATATTTTGCCTGAAAAGGCACTGCGGAAAAACTCTTCTTTAGCCGCATCCGGAATATGCGGGTGTGCGAGAAAAGCTTGTATATCGCCGTCATCCAGCACATCCCGAAGGAAAACAGCTTGTTCTAGGTCCTCTGCCAAAGAGCCGTTTTCTTCAGAAATCTCCAGCAAAGCGTTGGCATGACGGTCCTTTAGTGCCATTGCGCATCCTCCAGGTCGGCTAGGGCTTGTTCAATCAGCTTAGTCTGAGCCTCATCGTCGATGGTTTGTGCGACAATCTGCTGAGCCATAAGAGAAGCTGCTTCAATAATGTAAAGTCGGGTCTCTTCTTCGAGCCGCCTTCTGTATGCCGCAACAGCTTCCAATGACCGCTCCCGAATCCTCTCCGCTTCCTTTTTTGCTTCGGCTATAATCTCCTTCGACTCTTCGGCAGCCTCAAGGCGGGCAGCTTCCAGCACTTTCACGCGTTCATCGCCTATACTTTTCAGCTTTGCGTCATACTCCGCTATCAGGCTGTTGGCCTTGGCCAGGGCTGCATCTGCTTCATCCATCTGCGCCTGAATCCGCTCTGTTCGCTTGCGCATGAAATCTTTCACGGGATTATACAGCATATAGCCCAGACCAACGGCTAATATGGCGGCATTGACTAACTGGATGGCTATGCCGATCAAAGTCTGGGAATCCAGGGCAAAAACCCGCCCTGCAGACGCGGCTTGAGTTGAGAACAGCGCTTCTTGCAAATTCCAGCAGCCCCCTTTCCTGCTCACTTAGGCCAAACGCATCTGGCTTCTCTCAACGTATTGCGTTGAACAAGGCATTCATCAGGGGGTTGGCATACAGCATGATAATCGCAATTAAAAGGCCGTAAATACCAGAAGTTTCTGCAAAAGCCAAACCGACAAACATAACAGGACGGATACTGTCAGCTGCTTCAGGCTGCCGGGCAATGGACTCAATTGCCTGGCTGACGATCCTTGACTGACCAAAGGTAGTAAGCAACCCATTGAGCAGTGCAATGGCCGCTGCGATGTGCACCAACCCAACCGCAATACCTACAGCCTCCATAAAGTGATTCCTCCTATTCTTTCTCAACTGTTATTTTTTCCTAGTAATCACCAATTGCTGTCTGCAGCAATCTTGATGTACATCAGGCTGATGATCACGAAAATATAAGTTTGCAGTCCGCCAAACAGTACATCAAAGAACCCGTGGAGCAGCGCCGGTGGGCCCAGCTGGACAAAGTACGGGGTCAACGCATAATAGAGAGTTAGGATGATGGTACCCGAGAGCACATTGCCAAATAGTCGGAAACTGAGAGCAACTGGCTTAGCCAGCTCTCCAAGTAGGTTCATTGGGAAGAAGATGGGGTGCGGCTCAAAGAAACTCCTAAGGTATGAACCTTTTCTGTACCTGATGCCCAGGAAAAACATGAAGACAAAGGTGGCAAAAGCAAGGGCAGCTGTGGTCGTCCAGTCTGCTGTCGGAGCTCTCAGTCCGACAATGCTGAACAAGCTGCTGGAGAGAATAAAGGCAAAAGCCATGAAAAACCACGGAAATAGGTATGAGAACCTCTCGCCTAGAGTCCTCGCTGCGAAATTGTCGAAGGCTTCCACCGCCGCTTCGATTGCGTTCTGAAATCCAGTCGGGATCTCTTTGAAGCAGCGCAGTCTAAGCCGTACAACGGCTGCAAGAAGTAGCAAGAAAAACATAATAATCCAGGTATTGAAGATGGTTTCTGTTATCCAGATTTCAACCCCTGCAATGTCTAGAACCCACAGCGTTCTTACGCCGATATCCCCAAATCCACCACCTCCTATCTCACAATGGTATATTTAACCCTTCGACGCGAATTTGATGTTAAAGGTTGCAATCTGAAAAGCCAAGATGCCGGCTGCCACTCCCCATAGGCTCAGCTGCGGCACAACGGCGCCTATCAGCAAGGCGGCTCCAGATAGTACAAGCCTGATGATATGATTGAGCCCCAGATAGACAGCGGCACGGTTCTTATCCATTGAAAGTGCTCTATCGATGCCGTGTTCTAAGAGAAAGACCTTGGCAACACTAACCGCTGAACCGATCAGTACTCCCAGCGCAAAGGGCAGAACATCCAGGGAGCGATAATAGACAATGGCAGCTGCTATACAGATTAATGCTGCTATTATTATGGTCCAGACCATTCTCTTAGCTAAGTCTGACAGCTTCATGGGCCTCGTTCCGCTCACCGCTCAAAGTCTGCAAAACTGAACACCAACTTAATGGCAGCTCCTGCCCCCAACAGTGAAAAAACCAACCCTAACCAAGGCGCTGTACCGAATAATCGGTCCAGGTATCTGCCCAGAAGAACACCCATCAGTACAGCCGCCGCCATGGTTATTCCTATCTGGGAAAAGTAGGCAAAGGCACGGAGGGCTTCACCGCTATTGGATTTCTTTCTATCCGGATGCTCACTCAAGACAGCGTCCCCCCAAACCCACACCCAACTCCATGACGACAGCCGGAGTAAATGCCCAATTTTCGTTTAGATTTTACCCTAAAACGTCAGAACGGCGCAAGTTTTGACTAATAAGAATCCCCTGTCTATTTGTGAACGCGTTCACGATACTAATCATAGATTATACCTACCATCCAGTCAACCCCGTTAAGCGCCAATTAACGGGTCATACCGCTGGCAACAAATAACCGCGCCCGTAAGACACCGCAAGAGACGCCTGCTGCTAACAGAATGCAGTTATACAAGTCCGTGGCGGTGGGCATATACTGCCGCTTGGGTGCGGTCTGAAAGCTCCAACTTGCTGAGGATGTTGCTGACATGGGTTTTTACAGTCTTCACACCGATATGCAGCCGGTCAGCTATCTCCTGATTGTTGAGGCCAGCGGCAATTAGTGTCAACACTTCCCGTTCCCGTTCCGTTAGGCGCAGGTGGGGGAGAGTATCGGCTTGACGATTCTCTACCAGCTTCTTGGCAATCTGAGAATCAAGAACCGCTTGGCCTTGGGCAACGCTGAAAATCGCTTGGGTGATCTCAGCCGCCGCAGCTGTTTTCAACAGATAGCCGGCAGCTCCTGCTGCCAGAGCTCGGTAAACCAGGTCATCTTCAGCGAAGCTGGTCAAAGCAATTACTTTCACCTGTGGATGGCGGCTCAATATCACTGCAGCGGCTTCAACCCCATCCATTCCATCCATGACCAGATCCATGAGGATCACGTCCGGCTTCAGCTCAGCAGCCGCTTCGACAGCAGAGGCACCGTCGGCCGCTTGACCTACTACTTCAACAGCCGGTTCAGTTTCCAGATAACTGACCAACCCCAGGCGTACCATCTCATGGTCATCTACAACCAGCACCCGGATTTTACCTTTAGCCACGGTCACCGCCTCCCCTTTGGCAGTCAAATCTCGGAACCTGGACACTGATCCTGGTGCCGTAACCGGGAACCGCCACTATCCTAATCTGGCCGCCGCACTCTTGAGCCCGCTCCCGCATAGCAGTCAGGCCTAAGGAAACCCTGCGATTCTGGGCCTCCTGCAGATCGAACCCGATACCGTCATCGACGATGACTAGCCGAATCGTATCCTCATCTTGATAAAGACCCACTTCCAAGCTCTTAGCTTGGGCATGGCGGAGAGTATTGGTGACAGCTTCTTGGAAAATCCGCAGGAGATTGGCAGCTATAGATGGAGACAGTTCAATGTCATGGTCGAGATCTGTCCGGCAAGTAAGCAGCCCTCTCGCCTCTATCTCGGCTACCACCGATTCTATGGCACTAGCCAGGGACTCTTCCTTGAGCTCAACTGGACGAAGCTGCAGGAGAAGGGCTCTCATCTCCTTTTGTGCCTGTTTGGCTGCATCTTCCAAGCGCTGCAGGCTTACTTCTACCTGTTGGGGACTGGAATGCAGCTGCCGTCTTGCCGCGGCAGCAGTCATTGCCAAGGCAAAAAGCTGCTGACTGACCGCATCGTGGAGTTCCCTGGCCAGACGCTGCCTTTCCGCCAGCATTCCAGCCTCTTTTGCCTGATTGACCAGCTGCTCTCTCTCATCGGCCAATCGCTGGAGATGACGGGTCTGCTCCTGCCACTGGGCCGCCATACGGTTAAGCTGCTGCCGAAGCGAGTCTGTTGCCCGTACTCCCCGCTGTTTCCAGCGGTAATGCAAATTTCCCTCGCTCAGTATCCTCACTCCATATAGGATCTCGTCTAGATCTTTTCTCAAGGCCCTGCTGGATTCATACTCAAGCCACAGGCCCACCACAACACCCGCTCCAGCTCCCAATCCAAAGGCACCAACCCACACCAGGGGGCGGACCAGCCAATTGCGATAAGCACCCCCCGCGTAGAAAAAGGCAAAGGCAAGGGCACAGCAGACGGCCGCGGCGGCCGCTCCCACGGTAAGTGCAACTCTAAACAACTCCCGTCCGTGCAGTCTGCTAAGCATGCCGGATCACAACATCTCCTACCTTAACCTCAACAAACATTTTGACCCGTCGAGTTGCGGTATCGTAGTCAGGACTTGTCCACACAATATCCCTGCTGATACCGCTGGCTTGGACGTCAAAAATGGTGAGTTCACCCGCGCTGGTATGGGCATGAACTGCGACCGCCAGGTCTCTAGGGACCAGTATTTCGATGCTGCCCGCACCCAGGTTCAGCTCCAGTACCACCTCGCGGTTGGGTACTATTGCTTGGGTCAGATCCAGATGAAGATCACCCACCGCCATGGTGTAGCAGGTATCGCTTAAAGCAAAGGGGTTCTGTCCGTAATGAAGTTCCCCTAATAGGGAGGAAATAACTTCCCTATCCTTTGGTCTGCCCTCCAGTAGACCAACCCCGAAATAGATCAACAAGAACGCGGCAGCTAACTTCCACAAGGAGACGGTACCTTCACCCAGCCAGCCTAGATTGCGGGCAAGTACAAGTGCTCCCAGAACAATAACTGTCAAAGGTCCAACCTTTGCTTTAGCCGGCACTGTCCTGCCCTGTCGGATGATACGGGCTACTCTAGCCGCCTTTTGAACGCCCCACACCACCAGCAGGATCGGCCAGTACACTGCCAGCAAGCGGCTGAAGCTGACATCGACAAACCCCAAGGCATCAAAGAGTAGTGCACAGCCTAAAGCAATCGCAGCTAAAGCCCATACCCGCTTAGACTCCACAGCTGGTACCCCCCAGCACTCTATTCGGTCTTGGTCTACCGGACACCTCCGGGAGATTTGGCACTAGACAAAAACACCATGAGCAAACAGTGACACCGGAACCAACACTTAGGTCCAAAAAGCTTCTTCCTGTAGGATCCGAGGTGTTAAACAGCTTGCCCCGGCCCGCTGCAAATGGAGCCGTCTTGCCGTCAGGAGTAGTCTCGACGTCAAGCAAGCTCACGCCATCAGTATATAGATTGACAGTATCTCAGCGGTATGGGCTGGGGTAGGATTTCATCTCCAACTCTAGACGGACAAAAGGCAGCGAAAAGCAGGCCCGGAAATGCAGTGGGAAGACTGATAAACTAGAAGAGGCCAGCAGACAGAGGATCCACACAGACATGAAAGAAGAGAGAAAAAATGGCTCCCCGGGTTGGACTCGAACCAACAACCACCCGGTTAACAGCCGGGTGCTCTACCATTGAGCTACCGGGGAGCGCAAAATTTCCTGGCAACGAGCTACTC
>DUMM01000132.1 GCA_012839845.1 Bacillota bacterium
AGTGGCTGCGGATGCTCTCATTACCGGCTTTGTCGATGCTGGATACTGCCACGCGTATCCAGATAATGTCATCATTCCAATGGGAGGGCAGCTGCGGACGGTATAGATAGTAAGTCTCCGGACTGGGCACCACAGCGGCTAGCTGAAAACCGGTAAAAGGGTCTATCTGAACGTATACCTTGTAACCTTGCAGATCGTTTTCCACCGGCTGCACCGGGTCCCACGATACCAAGATGCCGTCTTCCTGTACCTCAGCAGTGATTTGGGCAGGAGGAGGGGGAGGAGCGTCGATATAGCCGACGATCTCGACACAGCCGGTGGCAGGGCTCCAGTTCACCGCTGTGGTCTGACCAGGTCTAATAGTGACAGTCTGCCACGGACTTTGATAGATTCGATTATAGCTGTGCAAAGTGTTCTTGTAGACGTCTACTCGGATATCGTGGGTCTTGGGAACCAGGCGGTCAATCTGAACGCTGACTTGAGAGGAATCCCCTCGGGTGAACTCCCGCACTAATTCCGGCTCCTCGCCATTACCGATAATAATCCTTCCTTTCACCAACTCATAGGAGGCAAAGTCGCTGAGGTCGAGGTTCATAATCAGTGTGCCGGGAGCTGCCAGGAGGGGTAGTTCCACACTGGTGGTTTTGCCTTCTTGGACGGTTACAGCAGCGGCGCCCAAATAGGCTAGATCGCCTGACTGGTTGTACACCTTTACCTCCAGCTCCCAGGTACCGATGAGTACCCGGGGGAAGCTGCCTGTTGCGGTCATAGCCGTCGGGTCAACTGCAAGCTCTTGTTCCATAACTTGGCTGCCGCGGGTGAGAACGGCGGTAACTCTGCCAATTGGCAAAGTGACCGGCGTGTCCGAGGTAAGGAGAGCCTTCACCGCAACGCCCCCGGTTGGTCCGGCAGCGGACGGTTGGTTAGGGGAAGAGATCCTTTGGCCGATTCCTCCAAAACAGCCGCTAAACGCTGTGCTGACAGCGGCAAGCACGAGGATTGCCAGCACAGACCTTTCAATAGGCCCGCTCAAGGATCCGCCCTTTGGCCTTAGTGGTACTGGTGACACAAAAAATCGCCTCCTTGCCCCTTCAGGACAAGGTGGCGATCTAAGCAGTGGGAAAACTACCTTTGTCTTAAGTATAGGATGCAGTGCTGAGAGGTGTCAAGTACTGTCGGCTAGCTTGGTTCAATGGCAGCAAAGGGATTCTTCTCCAATGAGGCCATGAGTTTCTCTTTGTCCACATGGGTGTAAATAGTGGTGGTAGAAATATGCTCATGACCTAAGAGCCGCATCAGCGTCCGCAAGTCCTCGCCGTTGAGATAGAGGGCGGTGGCAAAAGTGTGGCGCAGCTTGTGGGGCGTCAGCATGATCTTCTTGCTCTCCGGCAGGTCGGTGAGCTGTACGTAATCTTTTAGTTTCTGCTGAATCGCCCTGGGAGTGATTCTGGTGTACTTGTTGCCCAAAAAGAGGGCCATCCGGTGGCGTCCCTTAGCTTTGTGGCCGGGACGTACCTTCTTGTATTCTGTCACAGCTTCCCGGACTGCTGGCGGCACAGGGACAGGTCGATTCTTTCCGCCCTTGCCGCCGGTAACCATGTAGAAGTCGGTGTCAGGACCTATGTCGTCCACATTCATTTGGACGACTTCTCCAATCCGCAGCCCCATGCTCAGCATAATGAGGAAAATGGCGTAATCTCGCGGTGAACCGTGCTGCCGAACGGTGTTAAGAAAGGACAGAGCCTCCTCGGCCGTCAAGTGCAGGGGAGCCTCATTGCGGTGAATGGTCTTAGTCTCCAGGTCCCGAATCAACGACGGATCCGAGAGGAGCTGATGGTCAAACAGATAGCGGAAAAACCGTCTTACAGCTACAATTTTACGGTTGAGGGTAGTCTGAGTATAACCTAGGGTTTCCTTTAGGAACAAGAAATATCCTACCAGATCGTCAGACCTGACCGCTTCTAAATCGACAGTGAAGCTGTCCAGCAGCCGGTTGGCTTCCGGGCCTAAGCGGTTGTTGTCGGCCGCAAGAGCGGTCTCCAGCTGGTGGTACGCCGTCTTGTCCTGGGGCGGTGTTACGCAGCCTGAGCGGCTGAGGACGAGATGGAGCTTCAGCAGGCGCAGGTCTGAGCGGTAAGCTCTGGCAGTGTTGAGACTTCTATTGATGCCAAGTGCGGCGATAAAACGCTCCACTTGAAGGTCGAAATCCAGCACGGAAAATACCCCCAACAAAGCCGTTTGCATCACTAATTCGCTAGGTACTGTGATATTTCCTTGGCTTAGTTGGTTGAATCAGCCTGGGCAAGGCTGGAAAAGAATCTGTTAATGCCCGAACACAGTTATAACATGGGTACCTTCAGCGTATACCTGCGCCCAGGGACCACTTGACGGCATCGGCATGTACTGGGACGTCGTGTGGTGGGGCAGCTACTGCCAGCCGGCACGTAGAGGGTGTCGAGACCCGCGATACCACCCGAGGCACAGGGTTTTTCCTCGAAGTACAGACAGGGATCACTACATTACGCAGAAGATATATTATACGAAGTGGGGGCATAATCCTTCCTTCAATTTCTGCTGTCCCATTGGCACTTCTACCTTAACTTCTTTTAACCAGGGTCTTGGCGTTGCCATACTCGGCCTTTGCCTTCGGCGGAGCTAGTTGATTATCACAGACGTCATGATTTAGAGTCTGCCAGACCAGTGTTAGCACAACTAGAGTCTTTCCTGAGGTGCCTGTTCTCTCGGGGCTGCGTCCAAAAAAGCGCAGGCGCAACTGTACTGCTGCCGTGACACTGTCTGGGCTGAACATCCAGCTTTTAGTCCCGACAGATGGCCGCCAACGGTATAAGCAGTATCTGTCCTGGCTGCAGATTTACTGAGTCCAATTGGTTAAGCTTCTTGATCTCGTAAATGGTCTTGCGGGGATCCGTTCCGGGGTTCACTCTGCGTGCAATATCCCAAAGAGTGTCGCCTCGGCGGACGACCACCGTCTCATAGCTGGGTTCTGCCATGCTGTGCAGTACTACACCAGCAGCTATATGCATGCCAATCACGATGACCGCCGCAGCTGCGAGAAAAAGAGCTGTCATCTTCAAGTATGGGCTTGCGCAGCTGCGACCAGCAGAAAGCGCGGGTTTGGCTCCGTGTTTGGTCTTAAGCCCGCTGCTTGCAGGTCCTGCCATAACAGCCACCTCCGGAAAGCTGACGTAAAGAACAAATGTGCGCTACGAACGTGTGTGCTGCTTACAGGATATCACGAACAGATGTTTCAGTCAAGATAAAAAAACCGAGAATAACGAACGGGCGTTTGCAAAGACCGCAGTCCTTGTGCTATAATAAGAAAAACTGTTGCTGGACTGGACCGCTATCGGTAACAGCCTTGGGAGGGGGCCGGCTCATGCGAGAGCTCACGGAGCGACAGCGGGAAGTGCTGGAGTTTATCAAGGAGCGGGTGCGACGGAAGGGATATCCCCCATCTGTGCGGGAGATTGGCGAGGCTGTGGGGCTGCGCAGCAGTTCGACGGTGCACGGACATCTGCGGCGCCTGGAGAGTAAGGGGTACATACGTCGGGATCCCACCAAGCCCCGGGCTATAGAGATCATCGATGATGAACCGCCGGCGGAGATTCCTATTACCATGAAAGAATTAGTCTCTGTTCCAATTGTGGGGAGTGTGACAGCCGGGCAGCCTATTCTGGCCGTAGAGAATATAGAGGATTATGTCCCTCTTCCCAGGGACTTTGCATCAGACGGGACGACCTTCATGCTGAGGGTCAAGGGAGACAGCATGATCCAGGTAGGAATTCTAGACGGTGATTACGTCATAGTGCGGCAGCAGCCTGATGCCACCAATGGAGACATCGTGGTAGCTCTCCTCGAAGATGAAGCCACGGTGAAGCGCTTCTACCGAGAAGCTGATCACATACGACTGCAGCCCGAGAATCCCCTCTATGAGCCCATCATCACCACCGATGTGCATATCTTGGGCAAAGTCATAGGCGTTTTGCGGAGGATTCACTGAAAAGCTGTGGAGACATTCCGAGCACGAAAGCGAGGGGACCTGAATCGGAGTTGTGATTTTCCTGCGGTCCCCTGCTTTCCTTGTGCAGCGGTTCACGATACAACCTATGAAGCCGAATTCTCATATTCCTCTTTAGTGATAAAGGTGCCGGAATCCAACCGTTTGTTGACCACTCGGTACGCTCCGTCGAATTCAAGGCGCAGCTGCATCCTGTTGAAGCACTTATTGCCTACCACCGTCTTGTTGATGAACATTTGATAGCCCCGATTACCCGTTTCTTCTCGCTGGATCTCCGATGATTTGCGCAGGCGCAGAGCGATCTTTTCCCCGCACTTACTGCACTGAACATAGACCCAGACAGCATCCCTAGTGACTTCTATTCCCGGTTCCTTTTGGGGGTCTGGGCTGCAGATGTCAATTTGTTTACCAGTCTCGACAGTAAGCCCAACCTCAAACCTCCATTGCCTTTTCTGCTTGCCATCCATCAGAGTCGGTTGCCAGAGTACCCGATGTCCGTAGAAACTGCATCTGCTCTGGACCCATGCCCAACAGCGTGAAGAACATTTCCAGTGCCTGCTGCGTTCCCCGGAGCTGGGGGTCGACATTTTCCTGGGTATCAAAAAGAGGTAGTTTGGCATACTCCGCTGCCGCGGTTTCAAACGCCAAATCTACCCCTCTAGCCTCGACCAGCTCCATCAACTCGCTGTATTTCTGACGTCGGCTCTCAGCTTGGGCTTTCCAGAAATCGGGGTTGGATGTCAAGCTGCTGGCCAAAAGATCCTGCTTTGCCAGACGCTTGAACTTCTTCAACCCCTTGAGTACATCATCTTTGGCTACCTGTATCATTAGGCATCCCCCCTCAATGGCCAACCGTTGATTATTACTTCTACCCGGCAGCAGCAAATCCTCTCAGAGCAAGCGGCAAATCCCAGCTGATTGGAAGTCCAGAGCCAAAGCCCCCAGCAGCTGGTCCTCCATACCATGTGTAATGTAGTATAACCTATGCTGCAGCTGCGGAGAAAAGTCCCCTAATCATATCATTGGTTTGAACTATGTACAATATGTACCCAATAACCCCCCTGGGGAAACCTCATACCGGCACCATCTACCCAGCGCGATCATGGCCTCGCTAAAAGGCACCGTGCAGTTTGAGTTCACGGACCGCCTCGGGAGCTTGCAGATAGTGATAGATGGCCATCAAATACTGCTGCTTTTCCTTATAGGCAGCGCTTAAGAGAAGATGCGTATATTGGTTCTTTCGGTCAATTTTAAGTGCCTGCTCCAAATGGTAAAGAGCACGGTCAATATCGCCTTTTTGGGTATAAGTGAAGGCGCAGAAGTTGCGGGTCCAGATGTTGTTCGGCTCTAAACTGATAATCCGTTCAAAATAGCCGGCAGCTTGACCTAAGTCGCCGAAGGCGTAGCTGCCGAAGGCAGCACAGTTAAGGAGCAGCACATCATCGGGAGAATGGCGCAGCTCATTCAGCTTGTCCAATATAAAGCCGGCGATTTCATCGTCATAGGCTTTGTCACCGGCAATTGACAGTTCCTTTACTGCTTCGGGAAGCAAACCGAGATTGGCGTAAGCAATGCCCCTCAGCAAGCGGCTTTCGACGCTATCACTGTCCTTGTTGTCTTCGATGACCTGCGCCCAATCTACTGTCCCTTCGCCAGGCTTGTCCTCAGCATGGACACTGCAGGTCAAACTGAGGTTGACCCCGGCAAGGCTGAGACTTAGCAGTACAACCGATAACATCACTACGAGCTTCCCTGAGAGATAACGGTTCTTCATTACCCCACTCTCCTAGATTCCAGACAGCAATTCCACTGCCAAGAGCGCCAGCTGCACCACCGCTGAGATCCAAAACACCAACACAGTCAGCTTTACTACAGCGGCCAACAGCCTGAGGGTTGAGGCTGCTGCTTTTTCCCGGAAGACAGCAGATGCTGAGAAGTTTTCCCAAAGCAAGACATATATGACGATGCCGCAATGGGCAATGCTTCCACTTATCAATGCCGCAGGCAGCCAAAACGTCGTTGGAGCCATTGTTCATCCCCCTGGCAGCATATGCGGCCGCCCAATTAGGGGACACTGTCTTGAGCTAATCCAATTGCCACCCGGCTAGCTCTTTGCGGAACTCTTCGTGGGTGAGCTGAAAGCGGATGGGCGTAATGGATATCCAACCGTCTTTTACTGCCCTGGTATCGGAATCGGGTCCTTCTTCCAGATCGACAGCTTCTCCCGTTAGCCAGTAATAAGAACGTCCCCAAGGGTCTTTCCGTTCCTCCACAAAATCCCGGTACCGGCGGATTCCCGCCCTTGTGATTCTGATGCCTTTCATCTCCGAGGCCGGCAAGCAGGGCAAATTGATGTTTAGCAAGGTATCTTCCGGCAGACCCCTTTCCCAGATGGCTTGGGCGGTGCGAGCCGCAAGTTCTACCGCCTTATCTAGTCCCAACCACTTCCCTGAGTGATCCGCTATTGATACCGCCATGGAGGGAATACCCATGATCAGCCCCTCCACCGCCGCTGACACCGTGCCGGAATATAGAACATCGGTCCCCAGGTTGGGACCGGCATTTACCCCCGAAACCACTAAGTGAGGACGCTCTTTGAGCAGCACCTCCACCGCCAGCTTGACACAATCAGCGGGAGTGCCGTCCAGCTGAAAAGCTTGAACGGCACCGGGGATGCCGCGTACTTCTACTGCCCGCAGCGGCCGGTACATTGTTACGGCATGGCTGGTTCCGCTCCGTTCTTGGTCCGGCGCTACGACGCTCACCTTTCCCACTTCACTTAGGGCTCTTAC
>DUMM01000133.1 GCA_012839845.1 Bacillota bacterium
CTCCTTCGGCTTCCTTCAGACCCCACCGTTACCAGTGACGCCCTTGCCTACGGATTGTCTTCCCGCTAGTTAGGCGACAGGGTTTCTTTCAACCCATCGGCTCAGCAGACATGCTGGGCACACCAAGAAAGGCTGTAGGTATGCCGCCTACAGCCTCGTGTTCTCCAATAAACGTAATACTGCTGCTCTCTAGTCTTTCTTCTTTACCTCCACCTTGGCCAGCTTTTCATAGAACTGGATCAATCCGCCGTGATCGTCTTTGGCTTTGCCGTCTACCTTAAGGGCCTGCATATACTCCAGGACCTGACTGGCTAGAGGCAGGGGTACACCCACACTGTGGGCAGTCTCCAGAGCGTTGAGCAAATCCTTGATATGAAGCTCAATCCTGAAGCCCGGCTTGAAGTTTCTTTCCAGTATCATCGGCATCTTGGCATCCAACACTGTGCTGCCAGCCAAACCGCCCCGAATGGCCTGAAATACCTTTTCAGGGTCGGTACCGGCCTTAACCGCCAAAACCATGGCCTCCGACACCGCAGCAATATTTAGAGCAACTATGATCTGATTAGCCAGCTTCGTGACGTTGCCGCTTCCGATATCCCCAACCAGGACCGCCGACGAGCCCATACACAGCAGAATATCCTTGACTTTCTCAAAGGCATCCTTTGGGCCGCCGACCATAATGGCCAAGGTTCCGTCGATGGCCTTGGGTTCTCCACCGCTGACAGGAGCATCCAGCATGGTGATACCCCGTTTGGCCAGCTCCGCGGCTATTTCCTGTGAAGCTATCGGAGAAATAGAGCTCATATCGATTACTATGGTCCCCGGCTTTGCACCTTCTATGATGCCGTTCTTGCCCAACGCTACCTCCCTAACCTCGGGGGAGTTAGGCAGCATGGTGATAACAACTTCGCTTCTCTCAGCAACGTCCTTGCTGGAGGCACCGGGCTTTGCACCCAGTTCTACAAGCTCTTTGACCGGCTCTTCATTGATATCATACACCACCAGCTCATATCCCGCTTTGAGCAGATTCTTGGCCATGGGCTTACCCATGATGCCGAGCCCAATGAATCCCAGTTTCTGCATAACATCCAGCCTCCTTGGAGTTTCCAATACTGCAGTCTACAGGAACTAGCCTTCCAATACAGCCTTCACAGCATCCTTTACGGCGTCGGCCGTCAGGCCGTAGTGCACCAGCAGTTCATCGTAGGACAGCGCTGACTTACCGAAGGAATCCTTGACTCCTACAAACTCAATGGGCAAGTTCCTCTGCCGCCTTAAGGCGCAGGCAACAGCACTGCCCAAACCCCCGATTACACTGTGCTCCTCTGCTGTAACAACTCCGCGGCACCCTTCAACGTGAGCCAGTACCTCCTCATCAGCCAGGGGCTTGACAGTGCTGGCATTGATGACTTTCACAGATATGCCTTCCTCAGCAAGTTCCTCAGCTGCCGCTAGAGCCTTAGAGACCATTACACCGTTGGCAAAAACCGCCACATCACTGCCATCTCTCATGACCTGAAGCTTACCGATCTGAAACTCGCTGTCTGGATCGGTGAGTACCGGCAGGTCGTTGCGGTTGATGCGGATATATACCGGCCCATCCCACTCCACCATAGCCCTGACCATCTTGCGGGTTTCAACCGCATCAACCGGGACGAGGACAGTCATATTGGGAAGGGCCCGCATGATGGCCATATCCTCGATGGACTGATGGGTAGAGCCGTCGCCGAAGTCCGAAAGCCCGGCACTAGAGCCGCAGATCTTGACGTTGAGCCTGGCTATGGCGATGGACTGGCGTATCTGGTCATAGGCTCTGCCCGCTGCAAATACAGCAAAGGAATGGATAAACGGTATCTTGCCCACCAACGAGAGCCCGGCAGCGGTGCCAGCCATGTTCGCTTCTGCGATTCCCATTTCAAAATACCTAGACGGAAAAGCCTCCTGAAAGAGGATACTCATGGTGGATTTTCCCAAGTCTGCTTCGAGGACCACTACGCGATCATCTTCCCTGCCCAACTCAACAAGGGCCTGGCCGTAAGCCAGCCGCAAGCTTTCTGCTTTCATTTCAGCACCCCTCCTCCACGGCCCCGAGCTCTCTTCTTGCTTGCTCGTACTGCTCAGCAGTCATGGCACCATTGTGAAACGCCGGATTGTTTTCAGCAAAGGAAATACCCTTACCCTTGATGGTCCGGGCAATGATGACCGTCGGTTTTCCTTTCACGGTATCCGCCTCATCAATGGCCGCCAGAATCTCCCGCATATTGTGCCCATCAATTTCAATCACGTGCCAGCCGAAACCGGCCCACTTGGGGGCAATAGGGGTGAGGTCAAACCTTTCTGGTATGGGTCCAGTAGCCTGCAGGCCGTTGTGATCGACGATAGCCAAGAGATTGTCCAACTTAAAGTTGACCGAGGCTATGGCCGCCTCCCAGACTTGACCCTCGGCCAATTCGCCATCTCCCAGTATCACAAAGACCTTGCTCTTAAGGCCATCCAGTCTTAGTCCCAGGGCCATGCCGTTGGCTATGGAGAGGCCTTGTCCCAAAGACCCTGTGTTCGCTTCTATCCCCGGAGTCTTCATATCCGGATGCCCCTGCAGCAGCCCGCCCAATACCTTTACCCTTTTCAGCTCTTCCTTTGGGAAGAATCCCAAATCAGCCAAGGCGGCATACTGAGCCAAAGCTGCATGTCCTTTGCTCAAGAGGAACCTGTCACGATCCGGCTTTTTCGGATTCTTCGGGTCAACGTTCATGCGGTAGTAGTAAAGGGCTGTCACAATGTCTGCGCAGGAACATGAGCCACCCAGATGGCCCACCGGACCTACGCCGATCATTTCCACTATACTCAGCCGCAGCTGTCTGGCTTTATCTTCCAGCCGCTTGATTAGTTCATCAGATACCAAAAAGCTTCCCCGCCTTTCCATATCGATTAGTTCTCTCCAACCGGTTTTAACCCAAATCCTGCATCAAAGCTGCAGTTGCTAATCTTCTTAACTAGAGCAAATACCTCTCTTCCCATGCGCTATACTTTGCTGCACCTCCGGCCCTGTAAGGACCCATGCTTTCACAGCCTCGCCAGCTGGGCACAGGCTGCTTCCCTCTCCGCTTATCCAAGGGTGCTTATCAGTTATCTTATAACCTCACGCGAACAAAGAGCACTACCACAATGCCTTGCCAACCCCCAGTCAAGATCTATATCTCTCCTGCAAGGATAGGATAGTGCCTTCAATGTGTTCCGCCATGAGTTCTTTGGCCAGCTCCCGGTCTCTTTGTATTACAGCATCAATGAGCCGCTTGTGATAGTACAGACCCGCCTCTGTTCCCAACGAACTGACGATATCACTCATAGATACGCTGAGGATATTCTTGACCACTTGATTAACCTTGATGATCAACGAGTTCTTAGAAGCCTTCGCCATAGCCAAGTGGAAGTTCAGGTCCTCTGCCGCAAATGCTGCCACATCATTTGTAGCAGCCTGCATCCTGGCGTAAATCTCCTGCAGCTCATCGATGTCTTCTTGAGTAGCCCGCTCAGCAGCTAAGCCGCTGGTCTCAATCTCAATAATCCGCCGGTACTCCATCACTTCCTTTAGGTCCACCGGATCCAGCACAAGGAGAGGGATCAGCGAATTCATGTACATTCCGGGACTGAATTCCTTGACGTATGTGCCATCGCCTTGACGGGTTTCGAGAATTCCCAAAGACACCAGCCTTTGAAAAGCCTCTCTGATCGAGATGCGGCTTACCCCGAGCATCCTGGACAGTTCATTCTCAGACGGTATCTTCGTACCGGGAGCCCATTCACCTTTGACGATCTGCTCTAGGATCTGCTCATAAACCAGATCTGCTACACTTTCCCGCTTAATAGGCTGCATGATTTATCACCGTTTCTAAACTAGCTGCCGCAGGTCCTTAGCCAAACGGCGGCTCCCTTGTTGTACTCCAGGATATTCATCTTGTATCATTCGCTACTTTCCCGGAAAAACCTATTGCTGTCAGCGGCGATCTGCAAACTCGCTGACGGTTTTTCACATGACAGGTTCCAATTGTCTGACCCTCCTCCTACCTCTCAGGCGATGGCAGGAGGAGGATCAGAGCTTCCCAGAATCCACTCAATACTGCATGTCACTTACTTTAACCGTACCGCAATTGCAGTTACTGAATGGGGCGGCAGAGTCAGGACGCCTTTGCCCCAGCTGCTTACTCTGCTCTCAGGCCGAACTATATCCGGATTCTCGAAGGTATTGTGGTCCCTCGCATCGCCGCTCTTGAGCTGTTCGATCTTTACTTCCCTTGCCGCATCGATATCGACACCTAAGAGTTCCAGCTGTACCTCACACTCATCAGAGATGGAGTTATTTGTCAAGGTTAAGAACAACTCATCATCCCGGACCGATGCAGCTCCGGTTACTTGCGGAACCTCAATACACTCGTCGCCCTCGCTCACTACGTTAGGCGTATCCACCAAAACTCGCACTGCCGTACTATCCTGGTGCTGTTTGTACATATCGTATACGTGATAGGTCGGAGTCAGGAGCATTTTCTCTTCTTGAGTCAGGATAAGTGCCTGCAGGACGTTGACAGTCTGCGCTATATTGGTCATCACGACCTTATCGGCATGTTTGATGAATATATTCAGATGGAGAGCCGCCACCAACGCATCTCGCATGGTGTTCTGCTGTTCCAGGCCAGTATCGCCCTTTGCTTGCAGGTGCCACGTGCCCCACTCGTCGATGACCAACCCTACCTTCCGAGACGGATCGTACACGTCCATGGCAGTTCTTACCTGCTTAATGCGGCACTCCATCGCCAAAGCCGCATCCAGCAGCCAGTAATACTCGTGATCAGTAAAATCAACGTCCCCGCCGCCGCCTGCACCCCGGGTGTAATAGTGAAGGGCGAAACCGTCTACCCGGGACCTGCACCCATCGGATAGGGTCTGGGTCTGCATTCCCTCAAAGAACTCCAACACCCAGTCTCGGCGTACTAGACAAGGGTCGTTGCCCCTCGGTCCGCAGGCAATCTTGTACATGCCGCAACCCCCGAAGTCCCGCATGAAGCTGGCAAACCGCCGTACTTCTATTGCATAGTCTCGAGGGGGTATAGAACCACCGCATCCCCAGAGTTCATTGCCTATACCCCAATACTTGACATTGAACGGTTCCTCGCTGCCGTTGGCCTTTCGCAGCCTGGCCAGTGAACTGTCTCCGGGGAAATTGCAGTATTCAACCCAGTCCCTAGCCTCCTGGGGAGTACCTGTCCCTACATTGACGCATATGTAGGGCTCTGCCCCGATTAACCGGCAGAAATCGATGAACTCATGGGTGCCGAAGGCATTGGTATCTATGGAATAGCCCCAGTTGATGTTGACAGTGCGGGGACGTGCAGCGGGATCTCCAATCCCGTCTCTCCAATGGTAATCATCGGCAAAGCAGCCGCCCGGCCACCGCAAGACACTGGGCTTAACTTTCCTTAAGGCGGCAATAACATCATTTCTCAATCCTCTTGTGTTAGGTATCTTGGAATCAGGGCCTACCCAAATACCCTCATAAACACACCTGCCGAGATGTTCAATGAAGTGTCCGAAAATGTTGCGGTTTATTTGACCGATGACCTCATCTACGACAACTTTTACCTGTGTCATTTTGTTCCGGTACCTCCCTTGATGGCCTATCGCTGTAGTTTGGCCTTTCCTTTATTCTAGGACAACCAGCACCTGAAAACATCCACTTTCTTCAGCTCACGACTTTATCGACCCAGCGGTAAGTCCAGAAACGAACTGCTTCTGCATGCTCAGGAATAAGGCAACTATGGGCACAACGCACAGGACGGATGCAGCCATTAATTCATCGTAGCGCTGCCGGTAATCAGATATAAACGTAGACAGCCCCACATTGAGAGGGAACAGGCTCTCCGCCCTCATAACAACCAAAGGCCAGAGGAACCAGTTCCAGCTGGTCATGGCAAAGTAAATGGTAAGCACGCCCAGGGCTGGTTTCAACAGCGGCAGGATGATCATTCTGTATATGCCGAACTCTGAACAGCCGTCTATTCTGCCGGCATCGATGAGATCCGATGGAACAGTCGTCAGATACTGAGAAATATAGAAGATGCCAAAGGCGTTTGCAGCAAACGGTATCACTACTCCCCGGTACGTGTTCACCCACCCTAAACGGATAAGCAGCATGAACAGCGGTATAACCAACGAATGGAGTGGAATCATCATCGAAGCCAAGACAATTACCAGAAGAACGTTCCTTCCCTTAAAGTCGTACTTTGCAAAGCCAAATCCGGCCAATGTGGCGAAAAACAGCGCCAGTACTGTATAGGCTGCGGTAATGAATATGCTGTTAAAGTACCAGCGAAGGAAAGGGGTTTGGGTTATCAGTTTCCTGTAGTTAACTAATGTGAATTCCCGGGGGAACACATCCAAAGGAACTGTAAAGATGCGGCCGATGGGCTTAAATGATGATATCAGCATCCAGTAAAAGGGAAATATCATCACTACACTGATGGCAATAAGCACCGCAACCGTAAGCACAATCGATATCCGCCGTGGTTTCACGTAGAACTCCCCCTAAGCCCTAAAGTCTCTGCATCTAGTGAACCTATCACTCGTTCTGGAAAACACCCAAGAGCTTCAGCTGAATGATCGAGAGAACTACAATGATCAGGGTCATAACAACACCGATGGCCGCGCCGTAACCAAGTTTGAAGAACCTAAACGCCGACTCGTAGAGGTAGTATCCCAAAGTTACAACGGTGTCTCTAGCTGAACCGCCGGTGGGATTGAGAACAAACACCTCAGTGAATACCAGATAAGCTTGGATCAAAGTAACGATGGAAACAAAAGCTATGATCGGCCTCATAAGTGGAATTGTCAGATAGCGCAGCTGCTGCATAGGGCTGGCTCCGTCAATGTGAGCTGCTTCGTAAAGGTCATCGGGTAAGCTCTGGAAGCCGCCAATAAAATAAACTGTACTCAGACCGAGGCTCCGCCAGAATCCCAAGGCCAGAACAGACTTCAGCGCCCAACGGGGGGAATCCAACCAGTTCTGCGGGGGCACACCAAAACGGCCAATTAGGTAATTGAGAAAACCTCCCTCTGTATCTACCAGGATCAGACGGAACACAGCACCAGCGATTACCGTAGACACCAGTACTGGAAGAAACACGCTGGCGCGGTAGAAGCTGGTCCCGGGAACATGCTTCCACGTCAGCATCAACCCGATCAAGAACCCTAGAATTACGTTCAAGAGGCACATGCCCGCAGCATAGTAAGTCGTGTTATACAGCGCACGATAAAACCGAGGAGTATCAAACAACAACTTATAATTGCCAAGACCGATGAAGTTCAATTGGGAAAGCTGCTTGACGTCGTGAAAGCTCAGCACTACCGAGTAAATTATTGGATAGACCATGAATATGGCAAACAAAATAAAGAAAGGAGAGATAAACACATATGGAGCTGTCTTCTTGGTCAGAATGTGCCTCTTGCCCACCAAGTCCATTTCCCCCTTGCTATCTCAGGTGGGGGCAACCCCACCGTACGTGAGGTTGCCCGTATCGCCTGTTACTTGCCTCCGAGCTCGCTAACCACTTCGTCTAGAGCTTCCTGTGGTGTCTGGTTACCCTCGAGAACATTGTAGAGGGTATCCCGGTTCAGTTTCATCATTACCTCGGTAGAAAGCGGCCATACCGGTTTTGCAACCAGCCTCTCGGCTCCCGCCTTTATGGCTTGCAGAGCCGGCTCATTGTTGAAGTATGGATCCGGCTGCATCAAGCGAGGATCATCATATACGTCCATCCGGGGCGGGTCAAAGCCCAAGTCGGTCCAAATCCGGACGTTACCCTCGTAGGACAGCTTGGCATACTCCAAGAACTTGACCGCTGCGTCCTTGTTGGGACTGGAAGCGACAACAGCTGTCCCCGTTCCACCCATGGTTGCGGAGGTAAATCCGCCTGGCTCCCACAAGGGCAAGGGGCGAATGGCAATCTTGCCGGCTAGGTCAGGCATGAAGTTCTTGAACCGGCTTGTGAACCACTGTGCGTACGGCAGCGACAGAACATGCTCTCTGTTCATCAAGTCGTAGAAGCTGGGATCTCCTACGAGTCCGCCAGGCGCAATCGTGGCGATCTTGTAGGTGTGGACCAGATCATAGATGAACTGGAGAGCTTCAACAGCTTTGGGGCCGTTGACGGTGAGGTTACCCTGCGGGTCAATCATGTACCCGCCCTTCTGCATGGTCCAGAGCAAGAACTGACGGGCAAGCTTATTCTCAACAGCGGTCATCCATATGTTCTTGTCCGGTCTGGTAACCTTCTTACCGGCTTCAACCCACTCATCGTAGAACTTAATGTCGTCGATATCAATTCCTGCAGCATCGAAAGCAGGCTTGTTGTAGTACATTACTCCGGTGCCCAGGTGTGTGGGAAGACCCATTACCCGGCCGTTGGGATCAGTGTATACCGTAAGCCTTGCATTGTTCATTACATCTCTGTAACCTTCTACGATATCTGTTAGGTCAACGAAGTACTCGGGATTCTGCTTGAAGAACATACCCGAATACTGGATATTGACGTCTACAATGTCCGGCGCTCCCACTCCAGCGATCAAGCTGATGAGGAGATTGTCGTGCATCTGCTCTACCGGGATAGTTGTGCCTTTCAAAGTGATCTCATATTCCGACTGTGCTTTGTTGAACTCCTCAGCCATCAACTCGTAGAACTGCTGGTGATCGGATACAAAGGTCCAGAATTCCAGCGTCACTTTCTTAGCTGCAAAAACTGAACCACTGGCCAACAACAGGATCACCAGAATGGCTGCACAAGAAAGCATGTGTTTTTTGCCATCACATCTTCTGCTCCCTTCTAGTTTTTACTCAAACTCCACCTGAGATATGAAGATGTCTCTGTGCCTTCTTCCACCCCCTCTCCATGAAGTCTTCGATGAAATCCCGGTGACAGCCGTAGACTGCTATCACCCGGAAACTTATTGGAAATATCGCACCCATAATTGTGAAATATCGCACTTAGTATATATCAGTTGTCTTACAAGTGCTGCGATATTTATTTTCTCCATGTCATCAAAAACTCCTGCTGATAAACACAGATTTTTCGTCCAAGACTTCTTACTGGGGCAGATTTCTATTTCTGACTTACGATACATACGTGATGTTTACAATCCCAGCTGCGAGTTCCAGCTCACCAGATGGTATAACCACCATCAATCACCAAAATGTGGCCCGTCACATAGCTGGAAGCATCGGAGGCTAAATAGACGGCTGTGGGACCGATCTCTTCTGGCTCAGCAAACCTGCCCAAAGGGATCTGACTTAAGGCCTCTGGACCTTGCTGCGTGTGGATCCAAGGCTCGTTAAGGGGCGTCTTGAAGTATCCGGGTGCAATTGCATTGACTCTAATCCCGTATTTTGCCCATTCTGCGGCAAATGCCTTGGTCAGCATGTTGACTCCCGCCTTAGACGCACAGTATGTGCCTACAGGACGATTGCGGTTGATAATCATCGACGAAATGGATGATATGTTGATTATGGACCCACCTCTACCAGCTTCAATCATCACTCGGCCGACCTCTTGGCAGGTATTAAAGGTACCCTTCAGGTTCACGTTCATGATCAGGTCGTAGTCCTCGCTGGGCATATCGATCATCCAATGGCGCCTGTTAAGGCCGGCACTGTTAATCAGAATATCAATGGTTCCGAAGGTTGCCTTAACCTCTCGCACCATCTCATTGACTGCACTCCGGTCGCTGACATCTACGGCATAACTGCGAGCCCTTCTGCCCATCTTGGCAATCTCTGCCGCAATCTCCGCGCCTTTCTCCCCGTTGAGGTCAACAACTGCTATGTCGGCTCCGCTGGCCGCCAAGTATCTTGCCATCACCTCCCCCAGGCCTTGAGCCGCTCCGGTTACAATCGCTACTTTTCCTTCCAGACTAAAGACGCTTAGCATAGGTCTCCCCTTCCTCTATCTGTTGGAAATGGTGGCTTACAAGTCATGAATTCCATGCGTTGGCCTTCAGTCCTGCCGAGGCACCTGCCCTCGGGGTTCATTTCCCCACAGCCGATATTCCATCAGACTGATGCAAGCTGTGATATAATGGAAAATGATGAATGCCAGAGAAAGCTGGCATGTCTATCCAATTGATGGGCTGCCTCATGAACATTTACTCTCGTACCGCGGCCACCACATCGACATTACAGGAGGCTTCAGCAAACCATGTTAAGAATGCCTTTCCAAAAAGGAGACATCATACTATTCCAGGGGGACAGCATAACTGACTGCGGCCGGGATCGAAACGACCAGTACTCCCTCGGCACTGGGTATCCTGCCCTCATCGCAGCGTACCTTTGGAGCCGCTACCCCCAGCTGAAGCTGACTATCCTGAACAGAGGAGTCAGCGGCGACCGGGTTTATGACCTAGCCCGACGCTGGGAGGAAGACTGCATTAAACTCAAACCAAACTGGATCAGCATATTGATAGGGATCAATGACACCTGGAGTCGATTTGACAGGGGTCTCATCTCTCCCACCAAAGAATTCGAGAGCACTTACCGCCAGCTTCTAGACCAGGCAGTGGAGCGCACCAACGCTAAATTGGTCCTTTGCGAGCCCTTCGTCCTAGATTTCCCGCCGGATCGGCGAGCCTGGCGGACAGATCTAGATCCCCGCATCCAAGTGGTCCGGCGGCTGGCAGCCGAGTATTCAGCAATCCTGGTGCCTCTGGATGGACTGTTTGCGGCAGCATGCACCAAGGCCGAGCCCGCTTTCTGGGCAGACGACGGCGTCCATCCCACTTTGGCTGGTCACGGACTTATTGCTAAGGCTTGGCTGGAGGCAGTAGGCAGCTGGGCGTAAGAAAGCACCCGCTGCCTCCACCCCCGTAAGGCTTGTGTCTATCCCACCAGCTGCCTCTTTGTCATCGAGAAACCGTGTACTTACCCGGCGAATTCCTCACGCCAACATTAGGCTGTCGCCTCTCGAGAATAGCCAAAGACAGTTCGATGACTTCCGCTGCCTCATCGGGAGTCATCGTGCCTACCGTTACCATATCCTGATCTCTGATGGTATTCCACACAAAAGTCAAGCCGACAAACGGAGTCACTCGACCGGCAGCCATAGGTTTGATTGTCATCACCGGTTTCTTGGCCCCATTGATCAATTTCGCTACCCATTCTACCTCTAGCTGCATGAGGAATCCCATGCAGTTGTAAATCTGAATGTATGTCTCCACATCGTAGTTGTTCAGGTCCGCGTAAGTCACTACTTCGGGCATATGGGCAGATAACCCCGGAATCATACCCCGTTCTCGGATCATTCTAGTATACTCTTCCAGCCTTCTTATCTGGCGAGTACTCCGATCCACCAGCTGTTCAACAGAGGTGTGATGGGGCATGCAAATTTCAGCCCCGCTGGCCAATACTTTGTCAAGAAGGGCCTTGGTCTCATCCCTGGCCTCATCGGTATCCTGAACGTTTATCACGGGTGTGTCTACTTTGATGCACTTCACGCCGGTTCTATCCTCAGCATCCTTGATTGCGTCAAAGATCGATGGGTTCTGCGTCAATGGACCCATAATTGTGTCTACCCCTGACCGAAAAAAGACTTCCAGGATGTCTGCTACTGCCCGGCGATCCATTCTGGATTTGATCATATTGTCCTTAGCGGGACTTTGATGGCTCCAGCCAAGGAACCAGTTAGTGCCGATTATCATTCTGGAAACGGAAAGCCCTCCAACGGTTGTACGGGGAAAGCCCATAATCTTACCTCCTTCACTACTCCCGGCAGTAAACCCAAACCCGGTTACCTTCCGAGGTTCACCGTGACCTACAATCCCTTCATCCTGTAACTAGACATTCGCTGTTCAGAACAGCTCAGCTTCCTTCAGCACTTCTACACCATAGGGCTCCAGTTCAATCTCTCCCGCTATGGACCTATTTGACAACAAGCTGCTATACCTGCCGGGCAAGGCTGCAGTCTGCTTTTGGTCCGTATGATTGATCAAGAAAATTAGTTTCATTGAGTCTTTCTCTCGGATTGCCACCTCTATCCCGCTGTGGGCAAGCAGCCCTTTCGCCACTCCCGCTTCAAGAAGGGCGTAGTCGATCAGTTTAGATCTGAGGTTAGAGTCAAGACGGGTCCCTATGTAGATCGCCCTGCCCTTGCCGACCCTATTCTCAGTAACTGCCGCCTCGTGGCTGTAGTATTCTGATGTGTATGCAGCCAGCCTCTTGGCCGACTGGGGAGTGATTACATCACACCAGGTGTCGGCACTTCCCTCGCTCAGTTCGCCGTTTAACTCTAACCGAACACCAACTTTGTCACCGTAAAACGAGTCATAGTCCGATATCTCTATCCCCAGAAGATAGGCCAGCTCTCCTGGCAGCGGTTTATCTGTGGCGATGTTATTCCAGTCCTTGACTCCCGATCTAAAGGTAGTGATCAACACTCCTCCGTCTTGAACAAACCTAGCTAGTCGAGCCGCCAAGTCTGGGTATACCATGTACACTAAGGGCGCTATCAGCAGCTTATATTGGGACAAATCATCATCGTGATTGACAAAATCTACTCCAATGTTGCGCTCATGAAGACACGTATAGTACTCTTTGACCACGTCGGTGTAGTTTAGTCGAGGATTATTGGGCTGGATATCCAAAGCCCAAAGCTGGTCATAGGGATAGAGAAAAGCCACTTCGTTTTTGACCACTGTGCCTTCAAGCAATGGAGCAAGTCGCTTGAGTTCAGAGCCAGTCCGCTGCACTTCCTCGTAGCGACGTCGGGGTAAACCATCGTGATTGATCACACCATGCCAAAACTGTTCAGTGCCAAACCGACAGGTGCGCCAGCGAAAATAGACGATGCCATCCGCTCCTCGAGAAACGGCTTGATATGTCCAAAGACGGACTTCTCCAGGCCGAGGTGTTGATTGAACAATACCCCACCCACTGGGTCCGCTTTGCTCCTCCATAACCCAGAAATTTCGTCTCCGTATACTTCTTATGAGGTCATGGGTCATCGCCAGACGAGCTCTATCCGGTGACCCTAGTAGCCTCGGGTAGTTATCCCAAGAAACAAAATCCAAGTCCGCGCCTAGCTCGTAGTAGTCTATTTCTGGGAAAAGCCCCATTAGGTTGTGAGTAATAAACTGATTGGTCGTATGGCGGCGGAGAATCTCAATCTGCCGCCTTTGATACTGTACCTTCATATCCGACGCAAAGCGATAGAAATCTAGGAGGAGGCTGGGATTGTGCTCGGCAACAGTCTTTCTCGGAATTATGACCTGATCCCAGTCTGTATACGTTTGGCTCCAGAATATCGTCCCCCAGGTCTTGTTCAAAACGTCCAGGGTGCCGTACTTGCGCTGCAGCCACCGGCGAAACGCCCGTTGACATGAATCGCAGTAACAGCGTACGGTTGAGTGACAGCCGAACTCGTTGTCTATCTGCCAGCCGATGACGCCCGGATGTTGACCATAGCGCCTGGCCAGCTGTCCTACAATTATGTCAGTATACCAGTGATATGCCTCATTGGTGGCACAATAATGGCAGCGGGAACCAAAACCCCGTACATGACCGTCGGGATCTCTGGGGAGTATATCGGGATGCTTGTCGATAAGCCATTTGGGAGGAGTCGCAGTAGGTGTACCGATAATTACCTTCAACCCATGGCGGTTTAAGACCTCTATTGCCCGGTCAAGCCAGTCAAAATCAAAATGTCCTTCGGCAGGCTCAAGCTTTGCCCACGCAAATTCCGCTATTCGCACCACATTGAAATGGGCAGCCTGCATCATCTGGGCATCGGTCTCCCAGCGCTCCTCAGGCCAATGCTCTGGATAGTAATCTACCCCAAAGTACATACTAATCCCCCTTAAGTGATAATTCAGCACGAAATCTGTCAAAGCTCAGTTCATCCTACTAGTACCCTTGTCCTGCATTTGGGACCTAGTCGGTTCAGCTCTACTGTGCCTCTTCAAGATCAGGCCTCTGAGCTGGAACAATCGGATACCTTACAGTTTCAAAACAGTCTATCTCAGAGCAAAAATGGTGCGCATGTTGGCTAGGTGTGGGAGGCAGTTAAGGACATCTGCCGCCTAGCTCCTTCATTCTATATGCAGCCGAACTCCCTGGCGCTTCAGTGCTTTCTGGATTCTCACCATACCCGTCTCGTTGGCTTCCACACCTTCCTTGGCCTTAAGCGCCGCCATAACGCCCGCGGCTTGGCCTGTAGCCACCGCAACCGGAATCACCCTGGTTACATGCCATGCCCACCCGTCGGCTGAAACTGTCCGGCCAGCCGTAAACAGATTGGGACAATCATCATGAAATAGGATACCGGCGGGCAGTTCGTACAGACGATCTCGATGATGGAAGTCAGTGGCTACACCTATGCTGTCTGCAAAATGTCTGCCGCAGTCAGCTTCGGTCAGTGTGTATCGGCCCTGAATGCGCCTGGTGGTACGCAGCTGGGCCATGGTCGGCAGAACCGTTACGTCTCGCGAAAGGCGTTCCTGTCCCGATACTCTCTCAAAGAGAGCAGCTCTTCCATCCAGGACGAATTTGGTTACTTCTTCCGCCGTTACACCGCTCATCTGAGGATATCCCTCAGGATGCCCTCTGCCCCAAAGATCAGAACCGGCATTGACCCAGCGCCTGGCCTTGAGCAGGTTGCCGCTCTCCATGCCTTCCTGCATTTGCTTCCAGTCGGTAACATAAGCGATATATGAGAGGTAGTTCGTTCCCGTCACACAGGGAAGTCCTTTCCTGAAGAACAGATCGGCATCCCCAGTTGCATCGATAACCGCCTTTGACAGGTATGCACCCCGTCCGGTCTTATTCTCCACCAGAACACCCCGAACTTCGTCTCTTTCGCCAAGTGCTTGAACCACCCAGGTGTCCAGCAGGAGCTCCACGCCGGCATCAAGCAGCCACTTGTCCAGAGCCATAGCGAACAGTGCCGGCGAAAAAACCGAAGCGCAGCGGGCTTCACCCGCAGCTTCCTCCGGTAGACCCTTCCATTCATCAGGGAGGGTATCAGGACCGTAACAAATCGCCAGCCTAAAGAGCTCTTCTGCCATGCCGGTCATCAGTTTTTTGCCCGTCCCTGTACAAATGGGCTCATAGTAACTGATGAGGCCATTGACAGCAAGCCCGCCCAGCACGACGCTTTTTTCAATCAGCAGTACCCGGGCGTCCTCCCGGGCTGCTGCCGCAGCCGCCGCTGCACCAGCCACTCCCCCGCCGCAAACGATAACATCGTACTCGCCTCTTATCGGTGTGTCCAGGACTTCTCTAACCGTGTCGCTGTCACTTCGTATCACTAGTTAGTGCCCCCCACATATATAAGTAGTTGCCAGGCAAACCCGGTGGTCGCACCACCGATGCTGCGACACTCCGACCCACTTCGCCCCAGGAAGAAGCCTATATACAGGCAACAGCCTGGGGCAGTCCATCCTGTGCCAACACGTGCTGCCACTGGTTCAAGGGAGAATGCACTCACCCTCCGGCTCCGTTTTCCATTCATCTCCAGAACCTACCTGAACTTGATGCTGGTACAATTCTAGGTCAGTCCTGCAGCACCTCGGGATTCACCAAATTGGGCGGCCTTTTTCCCTCCAGAGCTGCAATAAGATTACCCGCTGCCATAGTGGCCATCTTGGTTCGGGTCTCTAAGGTTGCACTTCCCAAGTGAGGCAGCAGTACGGTATTGGGAAGCCCAGCTAACCCGTCTGTCAGCCTGGGTTCATATTCATAGACATCCAGCCCTGCGCCAGCAATAATTCCTTCCTGAAGAGCTTCCACTAAAGCCTTTTCGTCCACCAAGGGACCCCTGGCGGTATTAATGAGGTAAGCAGTCCTTTTCATCAACTGCAGTTCCCGGCGGCTTATAATATGCCTTGTCTCATCGGTCAAAGGTGCGTGGAGAGTTACAAAATCCGCCTCTTGCAGGAGCTCATCCAAAGACACAAACTCCGCCTTATACTTCTCCGCTTCCGGTACCGGGGCCTTGTCGTAGTAGAGAATTTTCATATCAAAACCCACAGCTCGCCGGGCAACAGCCTGGCCTATACGCCCCATCCCGATAATCCCCAAGGTCTTGCCGGAAATATCACTTCCCAGTAGGAGCATCGGATCCCAACCCATAAAGCGGCCTGCCCGGGTTAAGGCATCGCCCTCAACTACTCTGCGGCTCACAGCCATAAGCAGCGCCCATGTAAGATCAGCAGTTGCATCCGTTAGAACCCCCGGCGTATTGGTTACCATAATACCCCGCTGCGTAGCCGCTGCCACATCGATATTGTTGTATCCCACTGCGTAGTTGCTGATCACCTTGAGATTGGGGTTGACGTCCATTATCTCCGCAGTTATCTCATCAGTAAGCAGGCATAAGAGGCCGTCAGCTGCCCTTATCCCGTCAATCAACTCGTCTTTATTCAGCACGCGGTTATGTGGGTTTATCACAACTTCATACCGCTCCTGCAGCATATCTAACCCCGGTTGGGGGATCCTCCGAGTTACAAAGACTTTTTTCTTGCAATTGCTGCTCATATATGTATCAACCTCCTCTGCCAATCCGATATCAGCACTAGTACACCACGGAATGTTTGCAAAGCTGTTTTAGGACTTCCATGCCACTGGCAGCAATCCTTGTTTCAAGCATCCTACCACTATCCTTGAGCCTCAAGTTACGCTGAACCCACAGCCACGTTATTCTCCTGCCTTGATAATTACTCGACATCTCTGAGGCCAGTCACCCTCCATAAGGTGATAACCTCGCTTTCACCCATGCAGGGGTGATCCCATCCCCAGGTTCAGCAATCTCAAACAAAAGAGGCAGAAGCTTTCCACTCCCGCCTCCTGCTGGTATGAAAGTCTAAAGGTGAGTTGATCAGCTTGCCGCAAATCATTCAACCTTTTTGACTAGGTCCAAAACCTCTCCTGTCCGTAGGTGGACTTCCGCTCTCCACTCGTCTCCTGGCAAGACCTCAACAGATTCCTGCATCCAGGTTGTCTGATAGTACAGGAAGAAAGGCTCGTCATAGGCGATATACAAGAGTTCACCATTCCGATAAAAACAGACCTTGTCAATAGTCTCAGGGAACTCGCTCGCTACCCGAAGCCATCTACGGTTTCCTACTGCCATGTTCTTTTCAAAGCCCTGGAAGTAGTACTGCTCTTCGAAAGGCAATTCTTCTAACGGTATTCCGACGCCCCGGGCCACCCTGCGGGCGAAAAACAGGTCTTCACCCTTAGTAACTGACCAATCAGCCGGTGGTTCCTGCTTCGTCAGGTTATTGTAATAACCCCATGAAGTCTTGGTATCGAAGGCTACCTGTAGTTGACCGATACAGGGAGAGTCTTCATTACACACGATCGGTTTGTCAAGGTTAAATTCCCGTACCTTTCGAATCTGATTATAATACTCTTGTCTGGTGGTTCCATTTCCATGAATGAGTATCACATCGCTTGCCTCTGCTATTTCCCGGTCTACGTCCCCACCGCCGAGGCTACATCCCACCAGCATGCCGCCGGACTCTTCTCTTGCAAGGTCAATTAAGGCAGCTGCTCCCTCTCCATAATAAACTAAGGGATGCCGTTTGAACTGTCCCACGTTACACTCATTAGCTACCTCGATAATCACATTCGTATATTTGTTATCTCTCAGGAACCGACAAGCAGAGGTCACTGCGTTCCGGATAACCCTCCCGTCCCTCAATCTGGGGCTCTGCCCTTCGTAAAGAATAGATACGATAACTACCATGCCTATATCGTCTGCTGCCCGGATCAGTGAATCTAAACGGGACAGGTAAGCAGGATCAATTTCCTTACCGTCCTCAGAAAAGGGATTGTTGTTGATGGTTTCATTGCGAGTGGTAAATACAGGCATGCCGCCCTGAAGTCCAACAGTGAAGGCCCTTAATCCGTAAGAATACCACTCAGGCAGGGCAGCAATTAGGCCTTTAGTGTTTCTCTCCGGATCCCATTTGTCCCAGCCGAACCGGGCAAAACGCTGGGGATCAGCCTTGTCATCGAATATCCCCTGAATAAAGCGAGCGTTCATCAAAAGCCCATGAGCATCGGGATTCCCTGGAGAAATCTCTGAATAGACCGGTCGGCCGTTAACGTAGAATTTCTCTCCTTTAACGCTGATGTGGGTTTTCACCTTCTTCTCTCCTTCCCGAGCGTTATCAGACGGTATCTCTTGAATCACTTAGCTGCAAATTGGTGCACCCAGAGTTACCAAGAACCCTTTCTCTTGATTACATCATGAACCGCCTTTACTATGTGGTCCGTACCCATTCCGTACTTATCCAACAGCTTTTCGTAAGGTCCCGATTCTGCAAAAGTATCCCACAGAGCAATCCTACCTTGTGGAACGGGGTGCTCTAGAGTCAGAACCTCCGCTACAGCACTACCCAAACCGCCGTATGTGTTGTGATCTTCAATTGTGACAATGGCGCCTGTTTCCCTTGCCGCGATGATTACAGCCTCGCTATCCAAGGGCTTGATGGTGTGCATATCAATGACTCTTGAGGTAACTCCCTCTTCAAGTAGCAGATCGTGAGCCTTAAGCGCCCACTGCACCATGTCACCAATGGCTATTAGGGTTACGTCGTCACCTTTCTTGAGCTGTTTTGCCTTTCCAATCTGGAATTCGTCATTTTCATCATAGATGATTGGTACTGGGTCTCGAGTAAGCCGTATGTATACAGGACCATCTATACTTATTGCCTGTTCAAGCAAAGGCTTTAGGCTTACTCCATCTGCCGGAGCAATTACCGTCATGTTGGGCAACGTCCGCATGATCCCCAAATCTTCAATAGCCTGGTGAGTTACACCATCGTTACCGGGAGTTAACCCGCCGTGGCTTGCGGCAATAACAACATTTAGCTTCGGATAACATATTGAAGTGCGGACCTGCTCAAGAGCTCTCATGCTGGCAAAGACTGCGTAACTAGCAACAATGGGTTTATACCCCACAAGGGCCAGGCCAGCCGCAACCCCCATCTGATTTTGCTCGGCAACGCCGACATTGATATGTCGGTCAGGAAATCTCCGTGAGAACTCTACGGTATAGGTAGAGCGAGAGATATCGCCATCGAGAACTACCAAGTCTTTTACTGAAGCACCTAGTTCCAGAATTGCTTTACCAAAAGCCTCTCTAGTGCTTATTGCCACCCTTCTTTCCTCGGACATAGCGTTCACCTCCCGCTCCAGATTTCGGCTAGGGCCTGTTCCAGCTCTGCATCTGTTGGCGCTCCACTGTGCCATTCTACTACGTTTTCCATGAAAGACACGCCCTTGCCCTTCACTGTCCTGGCTATGATAACTGTCGGTTTGCCTTGATTGTTGTCCTTGGCCGATTCCAATGCATTAACAATCTGTTCCATATCGTGGCCATCAATCTCGAGCACATTCCAACCAAAGGCACGCCACTTCTCCGCCAGCGGCTGCATAGGCATGATTTCATCAGTAGGCCCATCATTCTGAAGGCCATTCACGTCAACAATCCCAATAAGATTGTCCAGTCGATACTTAGCAGCGCAGGCTGCCGCCTCCCAGACTTGACCTTCATTGACCTCGCCGTCGCCCATCAAAACATAGACTCGGTAACCTTTGCCTCCGATTTTGGCTCCAAGGGCCATTCCAACACCAAGAGATAACCCCTGACCCAACGAGCCAGTTGTAGCATCGAGCCCAGGAGTCTTTCGCATATCGGGATGCCCCTGCAGTCTACTGTCAATGGCACGTAAGGTAGACAGTTCCTCTTCCGGAAAGTACCCTTTCAGGGCCAAGGCAGCGTACACCACTGGACATGAATGACCTTTAGATAGGATAAACCGATCGCGATCCGGCCAGTTGGGGTCTTGAGGGTTAATTCGCATAATGTGAAAATAGAGTGCCGTTACGATATCTGCGGCAGAGAGTGAACCGCCACAGTGTCCTGAATTGGCAGCATAGACCATGCGCAAAATCCGATCACGCACTTGCCGCGCCCTTAGCTTCAGCGTTTCCAGAAGTTCTCTCCTTTGCGGTGTCAAGAGTGTTCCCTCCAAGTGCTGTGTTTTGTCGCATCCTCACGATCATGCGCAGACTGTTTATGCTGAAGCACAGCTGCTTCCTTGTTATCCTGCGCCGCCGGTCACTTCTCGAACTTTCCCAAAAAACGCTTTCTTTAGTGGGGTGTTAATGCCCCAGTTGACAGGAGGACTCTGATACCCATCGCTGTAGTTGTTCTCACCACACTCCAGAAAACCCCACGATGCGTATGCGTTAATAGCACTCATCATGTTGTTTTCGTCCTTTTCAAAACCGAAATGGTCGTCTTCATTAAACAAAATGGGCATCGGGCGATATTCAGGCATTAGCCTTACAGTCTCGACCATTTTAGCTATTTGTCTGGGATCTTCAACCCCATTTCCGTGCAGCAAAACGAAATCTGAAACCGAGATGACTTCACCAGTGGGGATAGAACCGCCTTTAAAACTTGTCCCCGCGAGGAGCCTTCTACCACCATAGCGGACCTCCTTGGCCCGCTGAATAAGTTCATGCACCCTGGTTGGTGTGAGAATTTCATGTTCGTAATGAGGAACATCTGTTTCGTTTACAACATCGAGAATTACATTTTCATATCCATGCTCCAATACCCAACGACATGTATTGTCCAAAGCCCTCAGTATCGCTGATTCATCGACAAAATGTTCGTCTTGACCGAAATAAAAGACATTGAGTTGAACCACCATTTCCAGCTCGTCAGCCTTATCCAGTATTCCCTGAAGTCTTGCCATGTACTCGGGGATAAGTTCCCCGGTTCGTGTGAACGCAGAGTTACGCCAAGGTTGGTCCCTTCGGTATCCTTGGGGGTTTCCTCCCTGCATACCCACTACTACACTCAACAGCCCGTGATTTCTCCACAAGGGCATTGCTTCGACAAACTCCCGGGTATTTCGTTCCGGATCCCACATGCCTGTATCGGGGTATTTCCACAAATCCCGGGTTTGAGGATTCTGATCATCGAAAATCCCTTGCACCATCCGAGCATTCATAAGCAATCCTTGGATTTTGGCTCCCTTGTACGACACACCCTCGTAGGTGGGCCTACCATTTATATAAAACTCATCATGTACAATTTCCACCCGCGTCTTCCGTTTCAATTGGGTCCACTTCCTCTCGATGAGCGTATCAACCCTTCACAGCCCCGCTGGACAGTCCCTCAACCATACTCTTTTGCATAAAGAGGAATGCTATCAATATCGGGAGGCAGGCTACAACGGACGCAGTCATAAATTCACCTATGTAGCTCAACCCAAACTCACCGACCATCGACCTCAGACCAACTGCCAGCGTTCTGTATTGACCTTTAGTCATAATGATGCTCGAAAACATAAACTCTTTCCAAGCATTGATACTGTTCATCGTAGCAACAGCCACTAGACCAGGGCGGGATAAGGGAAGACATATCCTTACAAAGGCCCCAAACCGGGTGCAGCCATCAATCAACGCTGATTCTTCCAGCTCCACAGGGTACGCGGACTTAAAGTAGCTTCTCAACATTAGCGTCGCAAATGGAATTGCTCCCGTTGAATACGCGATCACTAGGCCGAAATAATTGTTGAGCAACCCCAGGGAATATAGTACAAAATACAGCGGAATAACTGTAATAACTCCTGGCACTAACTGAGTAAAAAGGAGCATTCCTAAGAACAACGTTTTCCCGCGGAATTCAAAGCGACTGAGTGCATAGGCGGCTGTACTGGTGAGAAATAATGACAAGAGTACAGTAAGGACTGTGACAATGATGCTGTTTAGCATGTACCTAGCCAACGGTAAGAATGACCAAATTTCTATATATCGGCCCCATTCGGGATTCCTTGGAAACCAGGTGGGCGGAGTTAAGAAGAGCTCTGTCCTAGGCTTTAGGCTGGTTATGACTAACCAATAAAAGGGTAGTCCTACCCAAACCAAGAGAACAATAGTCCCCAGCAGTATCATAATGCGGCCCAGCGGTGAATCTTTAGATCTGCGCTGCGTCAACATCATTGCACCTCCCAACGGAGTCTTATAGATCTTCACGTTTTCTGAGCATTTGAATATACACGATGGCTATCAGTGATGTAACGAGCAACATAATACCACCCATAGCCGCGGCATAGCCTAACCTAAATTGCCCAAAACCTGTTAGATAGACAGCCACCGCCATCACATTAGTGGCATTCCTGGGGCCACCTTGAGTCATCAGATAGTTTATATCGAAATGTCCAAAGTTCCAGATCAGCGTCAATGTTAGTATTACCCCTAACACCGGAACCAGCATAGGCAGAGTAACATGGCGAAACTGCTGCCAGGTAGTTGCTCCATCTATCCGAGCCGCCTCATACAGCTCCGCAGGAATGCTTTGCAGTCCAGCCAGCAACATGACTGCTTTCATAGGGAAGCTACTCCACAACCTGACCACCAAGACCGACAAAAATGGTAACGTGAAAGGTCCGATACCCCAATCCAGATTGCCCAAGAACGCAATGGGCTCCGATATAAGCCCTAACCGCATTAACAAGTCATTTATCGGACTAAAATCCCTCTGGAAAAACCACATCCATACATAGCTGAACACAACTGAGGGTATTACCCAGGGAAAGAGGGAAAAAGACCGCAGGAATCCACGAATTCTGCTCTCTCTATTAAGAAGCAGGGCTACACCCAGACCGATGATGGTACTGCCTACACCATTGAGTACCGTGTAAAGCAGCGTGTTTGTTAAGCTGGACCAGAATGTTGCATCCCGCATCAACTCGATATAGTTCTGCCATCCGATGAAGGGACGGGATTGGTATAAGAGCGTATAATCGTAGAAACTCAGACGAAGCCCCAAGAAAATGGGGTAAAAGCTCAAAACCAAAACTGCCACTAATGCTGGTGACAGCATAATGTACGGAAACAACGCTTCCCGCTGTCTGCCTGTAAGTCCCAGGAAGCCCTTTTTCCGCTTAGTCATCGGCTTTGCCTCCTTTTGTAGTGGGAGCTCTAAAATATTAGAGCTCCCACATTCGAAACCCATCTCAGCTTAACTTAAGAGTTACCGGACTCTATCCATCAATTCCTGAGCTCTTACCTGGGCTGTCTTCAGGATTTCCTCCAGGGGCTCTTGGTTATGGATTACAGCCTGCCAGAGATCGAACATAACTCCCCCGGGACCCTTTGCCATAATCTGTGAGTAAGCGGGGCTGGGATGCTGTGAGGTGTGAGCATACTGCAGCGTCTCAATAACACTTGCTCCCCAAGGATCACCTGTATAGTAAGGATCCATAGCGGCGGTCCTGTTCGGCGGATACTGCCTCATTGCCTGGCCTAGGCGCAGCTGAACATCAGGTCTTGCTAAGAAGCTTACCCACTTGACGGCAGCCTCGACATTCTTGGTCCCATACAGGACTCCAAAGTAGCCAGCACCGCTGTAGGCGTGGCGAGCCTTGTGTCCCACGGGAGGTGCTCCTGCCAACACTGGAACAAGCTGAGGTGCGGTCAATTCTAGATCCCGCTTGAGACTAGGTCCGACGTGATCAATCATGGCAGCTCTGTTAGCCCTGAACTCATCGACTTCGTTATACGATGGGTCAGTGATAAACGGCGAAACTACCTCGTACTTGTAGATGAGATCCCTTACGAACTGCATGGCTTCCTTGAATTCGGGCGTGTCAAATTGAGCGATCTTCCCATCAGAGCTCATGATCTCCCCACCGGCTTGCCAGACCCAAGGCAAGACCTGCTGTACATCTATGTTATTGCGAAGAGCCAGACCGTATCGTTCTACCCTTCCGTCCGAAGTCCTTTTCGTCAGCTTCTGCGCATAGTTGAGCAGATCTTCCCAAGTCTGCGGAGCTTCAGTCAGGCCAGCTTCAGCAAAGTAATCTGTGCGGTAAGCCATTAAGCGGATGTCAATACGCCACGGTACGCCGTATACATGTCCCTTGTACGTGACATCGGCTAAAGAGGATGGGAAGAAGCCGTCCAACCCCAGCTGATCGACGTACTCATCCAAAGGCATTGGCCCATACTTACCGCCGCCCATGTCTGAGAACGTGTACAGCCAGTACATATCACCGGCATCGGGTGCTGCTCCACCGGTAGCGACCAGTGTCCACCGGTTCATTGCTTCATCCCAGTTGACATACTCGATGTCTACGGTGATACCAGTCTCTTTCTTAAACTCTGCGATCAACTCATTCATGCACTTGCTTTGGATGGGCAAGTTGTCGTAATTCTGCATCCAAAACTCGATCCTATTTGCATAACCAGAAGCGCCAACTGCAAGCACCAACAGAAATGTCAGGGTGATGGTTAACAACTGGCGAGTTCTCATCGCTTTCACAAGACCTCCTCGTGATAGTAGTAGCCGCTTGTCTTCTGACCGGTATTTGTGCACACAAAAGGTTTCTGTTCAGGCTCTCACCTCCATCTCATACTTAGCTTTTCAGTCCCAGCTGTCGGCGGGTTTCAGCAGGATTCATGATTCGGTATCCAAGGTCTGTAACCAACCTTGCAACCCTTGATACAAGCTCAACATTAGACTTTGCTGTGTAACCGCCGATACTGTGACTATCTTCAAAACCAACGCGGATTGCAAAGGCTCCCATGGCTAGCGCCGCGGCCAAAAAGCTGAAATCGTCCATGCCATGATGAAGTACACTCCAGTGAGCGCCATCAGGAACGAGCTCAGATAGGTACAAGCATCCCTTGACAGTCGCCGGCATGGCTCCTGGAAAGCCGAGAGCGAAGTTGAAAAGAAGCGGATCTTCCAGTAAACCCTCTTGAAACAGCTGAAGAGCAGTCTCTATCATACCTGGTTCAAAAATCTGAAGTTCCGGCTTTATTCCTCTTGCTTTCATCTCCCTAGCCCAATAGCGAATATCGCTGGGAGAATTTATGTAAACACCTTCTCCAAAATTAGTGGACCCTAGATTCAAAGTAGCAACCTCTACCCCATCGACCTGCAGTGCAGTACAGCGCTGGGCTGCACTCAAGTCAGACATTCCCCCTGTGGAACCTTGGATGATAATATCCGATTCACGCCTAATCATGTCGACAGTCTGTTTGAACACGCTGGTATCTTCTACCAATTTCCCCTGTTCATCCCTAACATGCAGATGAACTAAAGACGCACCGGCTCTAGCACAGGCGATGGTCTCTTCCGCAATTTCCCTAGCTGTCAACGGATTGCCCTCTATTAGTTCTGCCCCTACCGGAGCCACGTAAATCGCAACCGGCCTCATATGTATCCCCCCAAACTGTGGCCAAGAGCAATGTGCGAACGGCTGGGTCGGCACTCAGGAGCTACAATTGACTCCACAAGTATTCAAAGGCATCAGTTACATCGCCTTCCTGAGAAAGCTTCAGAAGTTGCTCCAAGTCACACCGTTCTGCTATATCTTCGAACTTGCTCCAGACTTTGAAAGTCTGTGCAAAGCCTTTCCTTACATCTACTCTTGCCGGCATCATATCTGCTGTAATCCAATTGTCGTAGTTGTATTTTTTCATGTAGATTATGAACTCTATGATATCCCAGAGATGAACGCTGCCCGGGATTAGGTCCCAGTCCCAAGCTCGATTATTATCATTGATGTGGATGTAAAAAAGTCGACCTCTCTCTGCCAGCAATGCTAAAGCCCGTGCCGGATTCTCACCGGCGAAGAGAGCATGACCAAGATCAAGGGTGACACCCACGTTATCTTCGCCAACCTCTTCACAAAGGAGCAGGGTCGTTGCTGCCGTATCTAGATAACAGTGCACTCTCGGTTCCGTTGGTTTGTATTCCAGAGAATACTTGATGCTCGGATTTATCCTGGCAGCATCCTTCACACAATCCCGCATGCGTTTCCAGTCAGTTATGTAGTCAGTCTGAAAAGAGTAATCATATCCATCTGCCAGCGGACACATGGTAATAAGTCCGACTCCGAGCTCATCAGCAATTTTGAAGGCCTGCTCGGTGAATTCCATAGCCTTCTTGCGCACTGCTGCATCAGGGCTTGTGTACGATCCGCTGTAGAACTCTGGTTCACCTTTAAGATTGAGATTTATTGTTGCGATTTTCAGACCATATTTCGCACAAAGCTCTTTGATTAAGGCAGTATCAGGACAGTCATATGGAACAACCAACTCAATACCAGTTACGCCTTCTATCTCCGATGCCACCTTAAATTTCTCTTCAATAGTCCGTGCCTTGCCATATACACAAAACCTATCCCTGGTGGTTCCCAAGAATCCACTGATAACCGCGTATTTTCTTGACACGTTTACCATCCCTTCCAGTGCTCGTATCCTTCCAGCGACGTTGCAAGCATCACGTTGCTAGCACCCTTAAACCAACAAGAACCGGCGCTTGCTGGACTAACGTTTGATGACAAAGGTAGTTTCCTTTTCTGTATGATGTCCCGCAACATCTA
>DUMM01000020.1 GCA_012839845.1 Bacillota bacterium
AACCTTCTTGGAGATAAATCCCTCGTTTCCTCTTCTTAACTCCTATCTCAGGAGCTTCTCCTTGCATAAGACCCCAATACTGCACCACCTGGATCCTACTGGAAACCCGATAACTTCTGACTCATACCAACCAGGTCGCGTTTTCCCTGTAGGGCTCTCGCAACGGCGCCGGCCGTTCTTGACTCTGCTCACCGTACCTTCCAGTAGTCTTACACAGCACGAGGCATTTATGGTAATGTATATTGAGTGGGACTATCAGTGTTAGTCCCAGCTGACCGAGATGGTTAGAATGTGAAACAGCTGAGAGCGGCGTTCACCCCGGAACCCTATGAAAGGGGCAGAAGATATGAATGAATGCAGCAGGTGCCAGAACCACCTGCATATCTGTGCCAGAAATGTGCCCATTTTTTCATCTCTGGGCCCAGAAGAACTGATGGACGTTGGCAGCCTCATTCGGTCTGTGGAATACCAAAAGGGAGAACTCCTGTTCAGCGAAGGGGATATAGGCACGAATCTGTACATCGTCCGCAGCGGCCGCATTAAGCTCTATACAGTGTCACCAGACGGGAGACAGCAAATTCTCCGCGTCTTGGAGCCTGGAGACTTCTTCGGAGAACTAGCGCTCTTTCAAGATGCTCCCCAAAACTGTTTCGCTGAAGCCATGGAGGCCAGCCAGGTCTGTCTCCTGGGCAGCTCAGATATGAAAGCCCTGCTGCAAAGGAAACCCTCGGTAGCAGTGGCCCTCATAGAGGCAATGAGCTCCCGCCTTGCTCAGGCCGAGAGGTTCATCGCAGATCTGGCCCTAAAGAGCGTTGAGGAGCGGCTGGTTTCCTGGCTGATAATGGAGGCAAAGGCGGGTCTTCAGAGGGAGGGCGAAATCGAGATCCGCTCGCCCTTAAGTAGGGAAGAACTTGCCCAGCTGCTGGGAACAACCATTGAGACAATCAGCCGTCGCCTCAATGCCCTTCAAAGTGAAGGACTTATTGCTCTGCGGGGACACAGGTCCATAATTATCCGCGATCTCGAAGGCTTGCAAAAGGTCCTTACCAGATGAACTCACCGTCGGATCTTTGTCTGTATGCTCTCTTCGTACCAGCGGCGGCATTTCTCGGGCATCAACAGCGGACGGCTCCAAGAATAAGCTCGGTGATTCTTAAGTAGAATATAGGTGAGCGACAACGGCCCCAGGTGCTGCTTTTTCCGTCGGCAGCAGCCCAGGGGCCTTTGCATCTCGAGATTGTTATGGTATATTGGTCGGGAGCTTATCAGTGGTCCAGCTGTTATTGGGACAGCGAACGACCAATGGTCACAAGGAAATGCTCAGACTCTGGCGAATACAGTAGCTTAGTTTTTTTCCATCGAATGCGGGATTACAATGGCGAGCGGGTGCTTACGGCCAGGTTGAGCAGACAGTTTGGAGGGAGAGGCTTGGCAGGTAGATTTACGACCGCGTTGGGTAAAGTAGAGATTTCCGATTCGGTGATTGCGATTATCGCGGGAACGGCCGCTTCCGAATGCTACGGGTTAGTAGGGATGGCTGCCCGTAATGTACAAGACGGACTTATTGACCTTTTGCGCCAAGAGCACTACGAGCGGGGTGTAGAAGTTGAGGCGGCAGGAGAAGAATTGATCATCAGGCTGCATATAGTTGTGGAGTACGGAACTAAGATTTCAGAGGTAGCCCACAACGTGATGCAGCGGGTGAAATATGCAGTAGAGACCACCTGTGGTGTTCCTGTACGGCAAGTTGATGTGCGGGTTGAGGGTGTTCGAGTTACACGACCCAGCAGCGACAGATAGGCCGATAAATACTTGGAAATTGGCAGGAGGAGCGGTTTGGGATTGGAGAGAGAGTGGATAGGGGGCAGCCTCTTTAGGAGTATGATCTTCCAAGCGGCTACCCTGTTGAATCAGAAGAAGGCAGAGATTGATTTCTTAAACGTATATCCTGTACCTGACGGCGACACCGGCACCAACATGGCGCTGACGTTATTGGCGGCCGCTAGAGAGGTGGAAAGGTGTGCCTCCGATTCCGTGGGTGATTTGGCTGCTGCGGCAGCTAAAGGTTCCTTAATGGGAGCCCGGGGTAATTCAGGGGTCATCCTTTCGCAGTTGTTGAGGGGACTTGCCCGACCGCTGCAGAACAAGGATAAGGCAGGAGTACCTGACCTGGCCAGAGCCCTTCAGGAAGCTTCCGCGACTGCGTATAAAGCAGTAATGCGCCCTGTAGAAGGGACAATGCTGACTGTGGCTCGTTTTGCCGCTGAGGCGGGAAGACAGGCAGCCAGGAAGGAAACCGATATCGTCAAATGGTGGCAGGTAGTTCTCGAGGCAGCTGAGAGGGGATTGGCGGAGACGCAAAAGATGCTGCCGGCCCTGGCGGAAGCCGGCGTTGTCGATGCTGGAGGCCAGGGAATCGTTGTTATCATGGAGGGTGTCTACGCTGCTTTGGAAGCCCCTGTCTTAGCTGCAGTGCCCAGCACCGGCACCGCCTTCGAGATTTCAGTCGGCGAAAAAAGCCGCATCCAGGAGCTGAAGGCCATCGAGTTCCGGTACTGCACTGAACTCATCATCAGGGGGGAGGAGATTGCTCTCGATGCCTTGCGGGAAAAATTGGCGGTCTTAGGGGATTCTCTCCTGGTGGTGGGCGATGGGGATACGGCCAAAGTCCACGTGCATACCAACCGTCCTGGTCAGGTGCTGGAGATCTGCGGTGAATATGGGGAAATGCTGGATATTAAGATCGACAACATGTCCGAACAGAACCGAGAGGTCAGCCGTCTGAACAAGCTGGCTGAAACCAACGGCAGGAAGCCGTCTTCAGCTGCTGAGGTTGGGAATAACGACCAACAGAGAAGCAAGACCCTGGAAAAAGAGATCGGCGTAGTGGCAGTCGCTTTGGGAAGTGGTTGGAAAGCTATCTTCGAGGGACTGGGAGTAGATGTAGTTCTTAACGGCGGTCAGACGATGAACCCCAGTACAGAAGAACTGATCGACGCAATTGTGAAGGTTCCCGCCGGGAAAGTCATCGTACTGCCCAACAATAAAAACGTGGTGTTTGCCGCTGAGCAAGCGGCAAAAGTCGTTGATAAAGAGGTTGCCGTGATTCATACTCCTGGGTTGCAGCACGGAGCGGCGGCTGCTGCGGTTTACGATGAAGGCTTGGGGTTTAGGGAGCTGGTGGCCAAAATGGAATCCGCCAGCCAGGCAGTGGTCAGCGGCGAAGTGACCTATGCTGTTCGCAATACAACCACCAACGGCATTAAGGTTAACGAGCGGGACTATATCGGTTTGCATCAGGGCAAAGTGCTGGTAGCCGGCCAGGATCTGGCCTTCACTACCAAGGAGCTGATTAGAAAGCTGCTCGCTGCAAGGAGAGCGGAAATTGTAAGTTTGTTCTACGGCCGCGATGTGGTCCCAGCGGCCGCAGAGGAACTCCTGCGGCAGCTGCAGGCTGAATTTCCAGAGCCTGAATGGGAACTTTATGAAGGGGGACAGCCGCTGTATTACTATCTGGTGGCCGTAGAATGAGGATAAGAGCTCTAGCTTTGGCTGGGGTTTAACTCCCCAGCCATGTTGTCAGTAGATACCAGTGATGATCAAGGGAGGAAAGGCATGGCTGGCATTCAAATTGTAACCGACAGTGCGTCAGACTTGACGCCGAAAATTGCCGCGCAGTACGGAATACGAATTGTGCCTTTGTCAGTTACTCTCGGAGGTGAACACTACACCGATGGAGTAGACCTTACTGCAGAGGAATTCTACCAGACGCTGCGTACCATGGACGTCTTGCCCAGAACATCTCAACCGGCTCCCGGCAGCTTTGTTGATGTATATCGGGAGGCGCTGGATGCAGGGAAACAGGTGCTTTCTATACATATCAGCAGCAAACTCAGCGGTACATACCAGGCAGCCTGCTTGGCAGCGGAAATGTTGGGTTCGGGTGACATTAAAATAATAGACTCTGAATCGGCGTCAATGGGCGTTGGTCTCCTGGCCATCGCCGCTGCTCGGAAGAGCGCTTCCCTAACCGAGGCGCAAGAAGCGGTGGCCAGGGCGAAAGAAACCATGGGTGTGTTGTTCACACCGGATACCTTTGAGTACATGGTTAAGAACGGCAGGATAGGGAAAGCAGCCTCTTTAGCCGGCAGTCTGCTCCAAATCAAGCCTATACTTACCATTGCAGGGGGGACTGTGGACGTCGTCGAAAAGCTGAGGGGGAGGAAAAGGGCCCTCCGCCGTATGCTGGAGATTTTCCGGGAGCGGGTCGGAGATAACAAGGTTCATGTAGCAGTGCTTCATGCCGATGCTGAAGAGGAAGCGCGGGGGATGCTGGAGGAAATTCAACAGGCAGTGGACTGTGCCGAGGTTTACTTCGCTTATGTAGGACCGGTAATCGGCTCCCACGCCGGCCCTGGAGTCTTGGGATTAGTGTGGCATTTGGCGTAAAAGCGGATGCTAATACTGCTTGATAGTCCCTTGTATAGGCTTTGTGAGCGGGTTCGGGCACTTCTGCCCGACCCTTTTCTTTTCTATAAAGCTCGATGGCGGTCTTAAGGACCGCCATCGGGGGAGAGGAGAAACCGGAGGAAGAGCAAATTGGTAACTTAAGACCAATTGCGCCTCCTATTCATTTGGGGGAGGGTTAAGCCGTACTTCGGTATTAATGTGTTCCTTTTTCGGACATAGTATGCTCGTCATCAGAGAGAAGCTCTTGGCAAATACTGGAACGGAAGTGGATGGGATGAGAGTGATCACTGGAATTGCCAAAGGCCGCAAGCTGGAGACAGTCAAAGGTCTCAAAACCCGTCCCACCTCCGACCGGGTAAAAGAATCTTTATTTGCCATTTTGGGGGAGAAAGTAACCCAAGGAAGATTTCTGGATCTTTATGCTGGTTCGGGAGCGGTGGGTATTGAGGCCCTCAGTCGAGGTGCGCCGGCTGCGATATTCATTGATAACAGCAGAGCAGCCGTTCAGGTGATCCGCAGGAACTTGGAACGGGTGGGCCTGGCAGAGCTGGCGGAGGTTCACTTGGTCGATGTTGAGCGGGCTGTCTCCATCCTGGCTAAGCGCAAATTGGACTTTGCGTGTATTTTCTTGGACCCGCCGTATCTTTCAGGGAAAGTGGTAGAAACACTGACAGCCATTGATGGGTACCAACTCGCGGGGGCGGAAACCCTGGTAATTGCGGAACACGGTAGGCGGGAAGAGCTGCCTGCACTCATAGGAAACCTCAGACTCTGCCGCGTTCAGATCTATGGAGATACGGCGCTTAGTTTTTTCATAAGACAGGATTCTACAGATTGCCAGAAGGCATGAAGGAATTTCTAGGGAAGAAGGGAAATATATGAAAATCGCAGTTTGTCCGGGGAGTTTTGACCCTGTGACCAATGGACATCTAGATATAATCACCCGAGCCTGTGACCTTTTCGACCGGGTGTATGTGGCAGTCTTGAACAATCCTGAAAAGAAGCCTTTGTTTACTGCTGAAGAGAGAGTGGAGCTGCTGAAGAAGGCCACAGAACATCTAGAGATCGTTGTCTGCGAGCAGTTTGAGGGGCTGGTCATTGAATACGCCAGGCGGCGGGGCGCGGTAGCCATTGTTCGGGGGCTGCGGGCTGTAACTGATTTTGAATACGAGCTGAAGATGGCCTCCATGAACCACCATCTAGACAAGGATATTGAGACAGTCTTTATGATGACCAGCACAGAGTGGTCCTTTCTCAGCTCCAGTGCTGTCAAAGAGGTAGCCAGCCTTGGCGGTGATATCAGCGCTTGGGTTCCACCATGTGTTGCTGAGGCCCTGGCGAGGAAATTTGCCCATGCTCGTACGGATTGAGCGACTGAGTCTTGACCATTGAAGGGGGCTGTTGGCTTGAATCGAAGAAATATCATTATTTTGCTGGACCGGTTGCAAGAGATAATCGAGGTGGCACCGAAGATCCCCCTTTCGGGCCGGAGCCTCGTTGATGAGGATGAAGTCCTGGACTTAATTGCCAAGATCCGAAACGCGCTGCCTGAAGAGATGCGGAGGGCTGAGGCTCTGGCCGCAGAAAGGGACAGGATCCTGGAAGACGGCCAGAGAAGAGCTGAGCGTATCATTGCCCAGGCCGAAGAACAGGCGGCTAGGCTCCTGCGGGAGAGCGAGATCATTAAGCTGGCTCAGGCAGAAGCAGAACGGATCGTCGAGGAGGCCCGCAGGCAGGCTTATGAGATGGAAACTGGAGCTAAGAATTATGCCAAGAAACTCCTGGAGATTCTGCAAAAATCACTATCGGAAAATCTTTCGGTCGTAGAAAATGGACTCCAGCACCTGGAACAGATGGAATAGCAGACGATGAAGTTCTGCACCCTAAAGATATACGGAAAGGGAGGGGTCTAGATGTCCTCGACACCGGGCACCGAGACTGCCACCTTAGCAGGCGGCTGTTTTTGGTGCTTAGAAGCTGTTTTTGAGAGTCTCCGGGGTGTGTCCAGCGTTATACCTGGATTTGCTGGGGGAACCACTGTTAACCCCACGTATGAGGAAGTTTGCACAGGCACCACCGGTCATGCCGAGGTGGTTCAGATAACGTTCGACCCGGCGGTTATTTCTTATCGGGATCTGTTAGAGGTTTTTTTCAGTATCCACGACCCAACAACGCTTAATCGCCAAGGGCCAGATGTTGGGACGCAGTATCGCTCAGCCATTTTTTACCACACTGAAGAGCAGAGGCAGATGGCTGAAGCGGTAATAGCTGAGCTGGAAGCTAGTAAAGTGTTCGATCTGCCCATAGTCACCGAAGTTGTGCCCTTAACGGCTTTCTATCCGGCAGAGGACTACCACGAGAACTATTACAACTTGAACCCCAATCAGCCTTACTGCCGCACAGTGATTGCTCCCAAGATAGCCAAGTTTAGGAAAAAATTCCAAGATCGACTGAAAGCATAGCCGCCGCAAAGGAGAAGTCCTAGGGCCTTATCCGAATGTAGATGATTCTTATACTGCGGACAATATTCAAGATAAGACCCAGAGTTACCAGCAGGGCAGTGCAGCCTGCGGCGGTTTTTAGAGATGTGGCTGCGCGGGACAAGAAGGATGCTTCACCAATGCCAACGGTAAAGGGCATCGGTAGACCTGAGGTCGCCAGCGCCGCTACAGGCCGCCAGACCAATACTGTCATGACAGCTGCTAAGATGCCGTGGAGCATCCGAGCGGCGATGTAAGGGCCCAGGCGGATGTCGGTCCCCCGGATCATGGTTGCCACTTGAGTATGAACAGATAAGCCGCTCCAGCCGATAATAAAGCCGGCAACAGCTGTTCTGACCAGCAGGGAGGCGTTGGCTTGGCTGATCGCTTCGCACCCAATAGTGATCTCGATGATTCCCCGAAGCAGGGGCGGTATGACAGCATCACTGACACCTAAGGGTCGGAGAACCAGTGCCAAGCACTGCTGGATAGCTTTTGTCGCGCCGGAAACATCCAAGATCCGCCCCAGTACTGAAAAAACCATGATGCAGCCCCCGATAAACAACATGGAGGCGAGTGTCTCCCTGATGGCGTCGCCGAACAGCTGGCCGAAAGCTCGGCCATCCCTCATCCTAGCTTCTTCCAGTGTCTTGAAGGCCCGTGAGAGGATATTTCCCCCTTTGGATGAAAGGGAAGCGGGTCCAACTGCCGGTTGGCTTTTCTCGGGCAGGAAGCGCATTAAGAATCCCACGACGACCACTGACAGGTAGTGGGCAGCGGTAATGGTCCACCCGATTTCCTGAATTCCGAACATGCCGATGGCGACTGCACCTACCATAAAAAGGGGATCGGCGGTGTTGGCAAAGGATACAAGCCGTTCGCCTTCAGTGCTGTTGCAGAGACCCTGTCGCCGCAGCTGAGCAGTGATCTTGGCGCCAATGGGATACCCTGATGCCAGGCCCATGGCAACAGCAAAGGCTCCAACCCCGGGAATCCGAAACAGCGGACGCATGAGGGGTTCCAACAGCACTCCGATGAAATGGACCACTCCCAATCCCATGAGGATTTCCGACATGGCGAAGAACGGCAGGAGAGCGGGCAGCACGATGTCGAACCAGATCTTGAGACCTTCCAAAGAAGCTGAGAAGGCAGCTTCTGGATGGCGCAGGATAGCGATGGTGAGAAACAATGCTGACCCCGCTGATAGGTAGATGTTCCATCTGGACATGGGGTGGTTTGTGCCTGCCAAATCGATTCCTCCCCGGCACTGCAAGATTTGTACAAGGCTGAAGCCGATATATTTATATGACCACTTGGGTGGAATATGTCTGGAGGATGTTTAGGCCAAACTCAGAAGAGGCTGCTAAAGTCAGGAGGCCGCTGTGGGAAGGAAGGGTAGCGTGGTACTGAGAAGGAACTACATCATCATCTTTTTCACCTTATTTTTCTGTGTCATGCTGTCAGGGAATGCAGGAGCAGCAGGGCGGTCCTTCGCCGACTTGGGAGTGCTGCAGCTGAACATGCAGGGTGCTGCTGTCATGTTTTTGCAAAACTGTTTGGTGGAGCTGGGGTATTTGTCTCAGCCATCAGACGGGGTCTTCGGTCCAGCAACCCGACAAGGAGTAATGGCCTTTCAACAGGCGAACGGTCTTACAGCGGACGGCATCGTCGGTCGAGCCACATGGCAGGCGCTGGAGGAGCGTTTGATGGGCGGTTCTAGTAATTATGTGGTAAAGGCCGGTGATACCCTATGGGCAATAGCCCGTCAGTACGGCATTGCCGTCTCGGAATTAGTCAAGGCCAACGCTCTTGCCGATCCCAACAGGATAAGGCCTGGACAGGTACTGCGGATCCCCAAGAGAACGGGGAGCAGCAGCGAGGCGGTACCAGCAGTTTCTTTAGTGCCGTGGTGCGAAGTTGACCGGTTGTTTCCCCGGGGGGAAGTTGCCGAGATCATTGATGTTGAATCCGGTCTGCGTTTTGAAGTGCGCCGGCTGTTTGGCACCAATCACGCTGATGTCGAACCACTCACCGCTGCCGATACAGAAATAATGAAGAAGATTTTAGGAGGGAGTTGGTCATGGGCGAGAAGACCCATTGCGGTCAACCGCAATGGGCTGTACATCGCGGCGTCGATGAACGGAATGCCTCACGGCACAAGCAGCATAGAAGACAACAACTTCCCAGGGCACTTTTGCGTTCATTTCTTTGATAGCAGGCTGCATTCTGGAGACCGATTGGACCCAGACCACCAGCGGGCGGTGATGAAGGCATTGATGTACTAATATAGTGATCCCACGGTTACCGAAGCGGCTACCCTAGGCCGAAGGGCAGCTGTGGGGAGCTGTTTCCGCTTAAAGGCCGCTGGCAAAGACGTGCATCCTTGACAGCCGTTATAGCGGTGACTATAATTTATGAGGTGAGACCCAATGCGGGTGAATATTGGTGAGATCAAGGATATCAAAGGCGGGGAAATCCAGTTCCGTTTGGCAGAAGATTGGTCTGAGCTGGACTTAGATGGTCGTTCCGTCCACTGCGTTAGTCCAGTAGTGTTCACCGGTCGGGTCATTGCAACAGGGGAAGTGTTCTTGGTAAGAGGCACAGTTGTTACAGACATCGAGACCACCTGCGCAAGATGCCTCAGTCCCGTTCGGGTCAGTGTAAAAGCCGATGTAGACGAACGGTTTCGCATGGCTCCCTATGGAGGCGGTGCCGCAGCAGCATCAGACCTGGCAGACGAGGACGATGATTGGCAGGAGGAGGATGTGCGGGAGTTTCGAGGTCTGACTATCCGTCTAGATGATGTAGTCTTGGAGAATCTGCTGGTATCGCTGCCGATTAAAGTCCTCTGCCGGGAAGGATGCCGGGGCATCTGTCCTCAGTGCGGTAAGGATCTAAACGCCGGCGACTGCGGCTGTACCATCGATGACATAAATCCCCGGATGGCTGAATTGGCTCAACTGCTCAACCAGCAAGACTGAACTGCTGGGGTATCGGCAGCGTCCACTGACAGGAGGTGAAAAGTATATGGCTAATCCGAAACATCGTCATACCAGGGCTCGTTCAAGAAAACGCCGTGCCCACTGGAAGCTGACTCTTCCGGGTACAGTGGAATGTCCTCAGTGCCATGAACCGAAACTGCCGCACAGAGTATGCGGCAACTGCGGGTATTATAAGGGCCGTCAGGTGATTGAGGTGAGTGCGGAATAGCTTTGGCTAAAGCGTGGGATAGAAGAGACTGAGGGGCTTTGAGGTCTGCTCAGTCTTTTTTATTTTCACTGCTCCTGCAGTTGCTGCTGCTGGCCCTTGCCAAATCTGACGGGATCAGGTAAACTATGATTACGAGTTCTTAAGACCAGGTCCTAGTAGGAACCATTAGCAAGGCCGAGTGTTGAAACCGCAAGGTGCCTCACTCGGTCCCCGAAGGTTTTGGAAAGGGCTGCGTAGGTTTATGGTCCGCAGATTGAACAAGAGAAAGCGCCAAGAAAAGCTGCTGGAGCTGGTGCGTGAGCAGCCGTTCCTTACCGATGAGGAACTGGCAGCGCAGTTTGGCGTCAGTGTACAGACCATTCGCCTGGATCGGCTGGAGCTGTCCATACCCGAAATGCGGGAAAGAACCAAGGCCTTGGCTGAGGCTGCCTACGGTCAGCTGAAAGCCATGAGCGGGAGGGAGTTGGTGGGTCAGCTCCTTGATGTCGAGCTGGGGAAAAGAGGCAGTTCTCTCCTAAAGACGACGGACGAAATGAGTTTCAGCAAGACAAAGGTTATTCGCGGGCATCATATCTTTGCACAGGCTAATTCGCTGGCAGTTGCCCTGGTTGACTCGCCGGTGGTGTTTACCGCCAAGGCCGAGATTCATTTTCGCCATCCGGTGTATGCCGGGGAATCCATATTCTGCCAGGCCGAAGTAATAGGCACCAAGCGGAATCGGACTGTAGTGGAAGTAAGAAGCAAGGTCAGCGGCAAAGAGGTGTTCAGAGGACTCTTTGAAGTAGTTGCTGTCGAGATGTGGGATACCGCCCGGAGTGAGACGGGCAATCCGGAGGGATGATGGGAGACCCATGAAAATCGCACTAGACGCGATGGGCGGTGACTTTGGACCCAAGGTCACTGTACCGGCAGCAGCAGCATTCGTCAAGGCTAGTGGTGCCACTGTTCTGTTAGTCGGAGACCCGAGTCAGCTCGAGCCGTTGGTGGAGCCTTACGATACTGACAGACTAATAGTCGTGCCAGCAAGAGAGACCATCGAAATGGGAGAACATCCCGTCAGTGCCGTTCGGCAAAAGAGTGACTCCTCTCTAGTGGTAGCAGCGCGGCTGGTCAGGGACGGCGAAGCGCAAGCCTTTGTGAGTGCCGGCAACACGGGGGCTATGATGGCCGCTGCTTTACTGACCATAGGAAGAATTCCAGGTATAGAACGGCCGGCAATTCCCTGTCCAATACCGGTGCCCAGTGGAGAGGCAATTCTGCTGGATGTAGGTGCCAACGTAGACTGCAAACCGAAACACCTGCTTCATTTTGCCGTCATGGGGCGGGCCTACCTGGAGAAAGTGCGGGGTGTTCCCAACCCTGCAGTCGGCTTGCTGAACATTGGCTCTGAAGTGTCAAAGGGTAACGAGCTGACCATCAAGGTATATCAACTCCTTGAGCAATCTGGGATGAATTTTGTCGGCAACATTGAAGGGAGGGAGCTTTTTGACGGCCGAGCCAACGTAGTTGTTTGCGATGGCTTTGTTGGCAATGTGGTGCTGAAAGTTGCTGAAGGATTGGCAATGAGGATCTTCGATACGATCAAACAAGAAGTGGCGGCCAGCAAACTGGCTCTCCTTGGGGGAATGTTGGCAAAGCCGGCCCTCCAGAGGGTCAAACAGAGATTGGACTACACAGAATACGGCGGTTCTCCCTTGCTGGGAGTTAACGGAGTTGCCATCGTCAGCCACGGCAGCTCTAACGTGACCGCGATTCAAAATGCACTGAAGGTAGCAGAGGACGCTGTACGGGCAGGGCTTAGAGACAGTATTGCCAGTCTGGCAGCGGAATTAGGCGGTGAGAACAGTGACTAAACAATTGCGGGCAGCAGGTATCTGGGGAACTGGCAGTGCAGTGCCAGAGAGAATACTGACCAACGCAGATTTGGAGAAAATGGTTGACACCAGCGATGAGTGGATTACTACGCGCACGGGGATCAAGGAGCGGCGAATCGCTGACGAAGGGCAAGCAACAAGCGATCTGGCGGCGGCAGCGGGACGGCGAGCCCTTGACGCGGCAGGTGTCGCCCCGGAAGAATTGGATTTGATCATCGTGGCTACCGTAACACCAGACATGATGTTTCCGGCTACAGCCTGCTTGGTGCAGATGAAACTGGGAGCCATCAATGCCGCGACCTTCGATCTATCCGCTGGTTGTTCCGGTTTCGTATATGCTCTTGATGTGGCCGCTCGATGTGTGGCCAGCGGAGGCTATGACCGGGTGTTGGTCATCGGTGCTGAGGTTCTGAGCAGAATCACCGATTGGACCGACAGGAGTACTTGTGTGCTGTTCGGCGACGGCGCTGGTGCCGCAGTAGTTGGACCGGTCAGTGAGGGACGGGGACTTTTGAGTTCTGATCTGGGGGCAGAAGGTGCCCAAGGCCATCTCCTTACTCTTCCCGCTGGAGGATCTCTACTGCCGGCATCTCTGGAGACAGTCCAGGAGCGCAAGCACTACATCTGCATGCAGGGAAACGATGTGTTCAAGTTCGCAGTACGGATAATGGAAGAGACTACACTGAAATCCCTCCAGAAATGCGGCCTAGGTCCAAAGGACATAGATGTGTATATTCCCCACCAAGCCAACATTCGGATTATTGATGCAGCGATTAAGCGGCTGGGTATTCCCAGAGAAAAGGTTCTGATCAATGTCCAGTGGTACGGAAATACATCGGCTGCATCTGTCCCCATAGCCCTCAATGAAGCCCAAGCGGCGGGCATGATCAAGGATGATGATGTGGTGGTCTTAGTTGGCTTTGGAGCAGGCCTTACTTGGGCGTCAGCTGTCCTGCGGTGGGGTAGATAGCATGGGCAAAACAGCATGGGTGTTTCCAGGACAGGGCAGTCAGTATGTAGGTATGGGAAAAAGTGCAGCAGAGGCAGATCCCCAAGCCAGAGCCTTGCTGGAGAAGGCGAGCGAGCTTTTGGGCTATGATTTGGCTGCGCTATGCTGGGATGGACCAGAAGAGAAGTTAAAACAAACAGTTCATACGCAACCCGCTGTGCTTACCGTCAGCACTATGCTGAGTACTATACTAAGATCCCGTGGACTGGTCCCCGATGTAGTTGCAGGCCACAGTCTCGGAGAGTATTCGGCCTTGGTGGCAGCCGGCAGCCTTGACTTTGAAACTGCAGTGACCCTGGTTGCCAGAAGAGGACAGCTTATGGAGCAAGCGGTGCCTGACGGCAAGGGCACTATGGCAGTGCTGCTGGGTTTGGATTACCAGCAGGTTGCCGCCATATGTCGGGAGGCAGCGCAAGGAGAGGTAGTCGAACCGGCTAATCTCAACTGCCCGGGGCAGATCGTCATTTCCGGGCACCGGGCGGCTGTGGAAAGAGCTATGGCGTTAGGTGCGGAACAGGGAGCCAAACGGGTTGTGGAATTGGATGTCAGCGGTCCCTTTCACTCGTCTTTGATGCGGCCTGCCGCGGAGGAGTTTGCTGGGGACTTGGCTGAGGCTGTTTTTCGGGACCCTGAAATACCTGTAATTGCCAACGCCTCTGCAGACTACGTCAAGCATGCAGATGATATCCGTCGGGCCTTAGTCAAGCAGCTCTACAGTCCTGTGCGGTGGGAAGAGACTGTCCAGAAGCTGGTAGCGGAAGGAGTTGACGTTTTTGTCGAGGTGGGACCGGGAAAAGTACTTTCCGGCCTCATTAAGCGGATCTCCCGCAGTGTCACAGTGATCAGTTTTCAAGACATGGAAGGGCTGGAAAAAGTACTTGAAATGGTCTAAGGGGGTATAGTAATATGGGGCTAGCAAACAAGGTGGCCATAGTCACCGGCGGTGGTAGGGGCATTGGTCAAGCCATTGCCTTGCGCCTTGCTCAAGGAGGAGCAAAGGTCGCCATCTGTGATGTGCAGAATAGCGAGGAGACCGCCGCCCGCATAAAGGCAATGGGTGGCGCTGCTTTGGCCCTTAAGGTTGATATCACCGTAGAATCCCAGGTACAGCAGGCTGTGGAGACCGTTCTTGCTCAATGGGGCACTATTGACATTTTGGTCAATAATGCTGGTATTACCAGAGATGGTCTCCTCATGCGGATGAGCGAATCCGAATGGGATGCGGTTCTAGATGTTAATCTAAAAGGGGCTTTCTTATTTAGTCGGGCGGTTCTGCGCCCGATGCTGAAGCAGCGCTGGGGTCGAATAATCAGTATAGCATCGGTTGTCGGCTTGATGGGCAATCCCGGACAAACCAACTATGCCGCGTCTAAAGCCGGCCTGATTGGTTTTAGTAAGAGTCTGGCCAGGGAAGTTGCCAGCCGCGGCATTACCGTGAACTGCATTGCTCCAGGGTTTATCGCCACCGACATGACCGACGCGCTGAATGAGGCGCAGCGCAAGGCGCTCCTTGACCAAGTTCCCCTCGGTGAAATTGGTCGTCCGGAGGATGTTGCGGCTGTTGCGGCATTTCTCGCCAGTGATGATGCCCGCTACATCACCGGTCAGACCATCAACGTTGACGGTGGACTAGTCATGTACTGATCTTTCGGATCATCGGGTGCGCCGATGGGTATATCGGTGTGAACGCCGGTGCTGTGACAGCCTTGGCAAATAAGGGAGGTGACTGGGTAGAATGGACGTTTTGGAAAGGGTTAAGGAGATCGTTGTCGAGCAGTTGGGGGTAGATCCTGACGAAGTGACCAATGATGCTTCATTTGTAGACGATCTCGGTGCCGACTCACTGGACCTGGTGGAGCTGGTGATGGCATTAGAAGAGGAGTTTGACCTGGAGATTCCTGATGAAGATGCGGAGAAAATCACCACTGTTGGTGATGCCGTGAGGTATATCAAGGATAAGATCGAGTAGGCTGTGGATTTGAGTCCCGTTTATACGGGACTCATCCCCTCTGGGGAGCGGCCCTGTTGAGGTGAGACGTAATATGAGGCGAGTAGTGATTACCGGAGTAGGGGTTGTTACACCTCTAGGCATTGGCAAAGAGGCCTTTTGGGATGGCTTAGCCAATGGCCGGTCCGGTATTAGGCGTATCACCCGGTTTGACCCCAGCGATTTGAGTTCGCAGATCGCTGGCGAAGTGCCGGATTTTGAACCTTTGGACTTCATGGACAGGAAAGACGCCCGCCGCATGGACCGCTTTACCCAGTTTGCTGTGGCCGCTGCTGCCCTGGCTTTAGCCGACGCAGGCTTGGATGATAAGGTCCCTTTGGGAGAACGGGCTGGTGTGCTCATCGGCTCCGGTGTAGGCGGGATCGAGACCCTAGAGGAACAGGCTTTGACTCTCGTTACCAAGGGTGTCAGTCGAATCAGCCCTTTCTTTGTTCCCATGATGATCGCGGATATGGCCGCCGGACAGGTCTCTATCATCTTTGGAGCTAAGGGCCACAATGCTTGTACAGTCACAGCATGCTGCTCCGGTGCCCATTCCATCGGTGATGCTTTCCGGGTGATTCAGCGGGGAGACGCCGATATAATGATCAGCGGCGGAGCAGAAGCGCCCATAGCCAAGCTGGCCATGAGCGGATTTTGTTCAGCCAAGACTCTTTCTACCCGGAATCATGAGCCTGAACGGGCATCCCGTCCTTTCGATGCGGGCCGAGACGGGTTTGTGATGGGCGAGGGAAGCGGCATCGTGATTTTGGAAGAACTAGAACACGCTCGCGCCCGGGGAGCTAAGATCTACGCCGAATTGGTGGGATACGGAGCAACCGCTGATGCATATCACATCACAACTCCGGCTCCGGAGGGCGAAGGCGCGGCCCGGGCCATGCAGCTGGCTTTACAGGACGCCGGCTTGACAACTGATGATGTGGATTATATCAACGCACACGGCACCTCCACCAAGTACAATGATTATTTCGAAACAGTGGCTATCAAGCGGGTGTTTGGTGAGCGGGCAGCTGCGGTACCTATCAGCTCCACCAAGTCCATGACCGGTCACCTCCTCGGTGCCGCCGGAGGAGTAGAGCTTATCGCAAGTTTGCTTGCCATGGAGCACAACTTGATTCCGCCGACCATCAACTACGAAGAACCGGATCCCAACTGCGACTTGGATTATGTGCCCAATGTAGCCCGTCCCAAGGAACTGAATGTCGTCATGAGCAACTCCTTTGGATTTGGCGGCCATAACGCAGTCTTAGTAGTGAGAAAGTTAACTGACTAATAAAAGGTGTGAGCCATGGCGGAATCACTTACTGACGGAAGAATCGCAGCCCTAAAGCGCCTGGAAGCTGTCCTCGGTGTTGCCTTCCCGTCCTATGAGCTCCTGCACCAAGCCTTAATTCATAAATCCTATGCCAACGAACGAGGACTTTCCGGATACCATAACGAACGCTTGGAGTTCCTAGGGGATGCAGTACTGGGACTGGTGATCAGTGAGCATATCTACCGGTGCTTCCCCGCTGCCCCCGAGGGAGAGCTGGCGAGGCTCCGTTCAGTGGTGGTAAGTGAACCCTCGTTGGCGGAGAAGGCCAGAGAGCTCAAGCTGGGAGATTACCTTCTGGTAAGCCGGGGAGAAGCCCAGGCCGGCGGCCGGAACTTGGATTCACTTCTCAGTGATGCTTTAGAAGCAGTCATCGGTGCCATGTACCTGACACTGGATTATGAGACCTGCCGCGAATTTATCCTGCGGATGCTGGGAGATGCTGTACAGAGTATATGGCAGAGCAGAAATTTTGTCGATCCCAAGAGCGCCCTGCAGGAAAAGGTTCAGCAGTACGGCACCGATGTTCCCGTCTACCTTGTCTGCGATGAACGAGGTCCCGACCATGACAAGACCTTCCACGTGATTGTCCAGTGGCAGGGCCGGATTCTCGGGGAAGGACAGGGGAAGACAAAAAAGGATGCGGAGCAGGCTGCTGCTCGTAGTGCCTTGAAGTTCCTCGCAGAAGACGATGCCGGCAGGTAACAAGTCAATCAACCGCTGCAAGAGATAGCGTGACCGTCCACAGCTCCTGCTTCAGCAGGGGCTTTTTCATTGCATCCTGTTCTATTTCCGGTAGACAAGCAATATATATGAAAGGGACCTACCGCTGGACAAGGAGGGAACGCCTTGGCTGGAAGAAACCAGGAGCGCGATCTAGAATTAATCCGGCAGGTGAGGGCAGGGAACAGGAAGGCGCGGGAGGAACTGGTCACCAAGTATATCCCCATGGTCAAGCGTATTGCCCGCAATCACTACGCCAGTTTCTTAGAATTCGAGGACCTTATGCAGGAGGGCTTGATTGGCCTTTTGAGCGCCATTGAGGAGTACGATCCGGACAAGAAGGTGAAGTTTTCTTCCTTTGCGTATATCTGCATTTTGCGCAAGATCTACAACGTCATCAAGCACAGCAACGGCAACAAGCACAAGGCCTTGAATGATGCCGTGTCTATCTATGCCTTTGTCAATCCAGACGAGACCCGCACTGTGTTGGACTGCGTCCCCTTTGAGGATCCCTCACTGGATCCCGAGCAAGTTGTGGAGGAGCGGATAGTCAATCAAAGGCTCAAGTCTGTGCTGGAAAACCACCTGTCCGTTCTTGAATATACAGTCATTTCCCTGTTCCTGCAGGGTTACACAACTGCTGAGATCGAAGCCGCCATCGGTGTCAATGCCAAGGCGGTAGATAATGCCCGTACCCGGGTGCGGCTGAAGCTCAGGCGGATCTTGACGGAACACGGGTCCTTACTCAACCCTAAGGTGCCGGTACGGGTCCGGCGCCGGGAAGACCTGTATAGAAAGCTTCCCAAATTAGAGCTCCGGGCAGAATGAGGTCGGGTAAGATCAAAGCCGAAAAAAGGGATAAGAGCTGTGTTTATAGAATATATCATGGGTCCGGCGATTAGGCCGGCCTTTTTGCTGAACGGAAACCGGTCTGAAGAGGGCCTAGACCCTGGGGAGCGGAGGTGGCCCCTTGTACCTTAAACAGCTGGAAATCCACGGGTTCAAATCCTTTGGAGAAAAGACCAAGCTAGAGTTTGACCGAGGCATTACTGCCATAGTAGGCCCTAATGGGAGTGGAAAAAGCAATATTGCCGATGGCCTGCGCTGGGTTTTAGGGGAGCAGAGTGCCCGTTCCCTGCGGGGTGATACCATGCAGGATATTATTTTCGCCGGCAGTTCAGGAAAAGGGCCCTTGGGGATGGCTTCTGTCTCCTTGACTTTAGGTGACTGCAAAGGTTGTCTCAATCTGGAATATGACGAAGTTACTGTTACCAGGCGGGTGTACCGTTCCGGTGAAAGCGAGTACTTAATCAACAAATCACCCTGCCGCCTGCGGGATATTCGCGATCTCTTTTTGGACACGGGTCTCGGCCGGGAGGGATACTGGCTTATCGGTCAGGGCCAGATCGATGCAGTCTTGTCCAGCCGACCGGAAGAAAGGCGCCTGATCATCGAAGAAGCTGCGGGCATCAGCAAATACCGCGCCCGGAAGATGGAAGCGGTAAAGAAACTGGCAGATACTGAGACTAATCTGGTACGCCTCAACGATATCATTGTCGAACTCGCACGGCAGCTTGAACCTTTGGAAAAGATGGCAGTTAGGGCGCGAAAGTATTTGCAGCTCATGCGGGAATACCAACAGCTGGGACAAGCCTTGGGTGCCCTTGAATGGTCGCAGCTTACCAAAGAAAGACAGGAGCGGCTGGCGGAAGAGGGACAGACTCTGGCTAAGATTGCGGCAATTGACGAAGAACTGCGGCAGGTGGAAAAGGCCGCGGCTGCTCTCCGCCTTGAGTCAAAAGAGCTCGAGCAATTGGCTGCCACGCAGCAGGAACTCAGGGCTAAGACCATCCAGGATATGGGAGAAGTGCGGCGCCGCCAGGATGCTCTTGCGGAAAGGGTCAAGTATTCAGAAGCAGAGGGGCGCCGGCTGGCGGAAGAGCTTGCCGAACTGGAAAGACGGCGGCAAGAGGTGCGGAGGGATCTAGCCGACTGTCTGTGGCGTCTCCGGGCTCTGAGAAAACAGAAGTCCGATGAGGCGGCACGTCTGAACCATTGGGACGCCTCCTTCATTGAGCGGGAGAAGCAACGTGAAAAGCTCCTCGAGGAGACGGAACGGGTTAAGGCAGCCCTTGAACACACCCGTCAGAAGAGAGCCGAGATTCACGGGGAGGTCGAAGTGGGAGAGAGCCGCAGGGCTCTTTGGCAAGAGCAGCACTCAGTTCTTTCCCGCCGATTGGAAGAGATCCAACGGCAGCTGAGAGCCATCAGTACTCATATAGCTGCAGAAGAGGCTGCTCTGGCCGAAGCCCGTAATGCGCTGGCGGCCAAAGCCGCTTTCTTTCAGGACTGCGTAAAGCTGCAGCAAGATTTGGAATCCCGTCTCAAAGCCCAAGAAGAGGTGGTGCGGTCTTGGGAAGACAAGCTGCAGCTGTTAAGCTCCCGCCATCAAGCGTTGGCGGACATGGAAAAGGACTACACTGGGTATGCCCAGGGCGTTAAGGCTGTTATGAGAGCGAGGGATCGTTTTCCCGGCATCTGTGGAGTGGTAACCGAGCTCATCAGAGTTCCCAAGCAGTTAGAGACTGCCGTTGAGGTGGCCCTGGGAGGCGGCCTTCAGAACATCGTCACTGAGACCGACCGGGAAGCACGGGAGGCGGTGGCGTTCCTGAAGGAAAGAAAGGCCGGTAGAGCTACCTTCTTGCCCCTTTCAGGACTCCGTCCTCACTCCTTCAGCAAGCAGGATTTACAGCGACTGGAACAGGATGGAGTAGTCGGTGTTGCGTCTCAGCTGGTTGAGTACGACCCCAAATACAGAAGCGCTGTCGAGTACCTTTTGGGAAGGGTCGTGATAACGCGGGATCTTGATAGTGCCGTTGCCCTGAGCCGCAATTGGCGGAACTTCAGCAGGATTGTCACCCTTGACGGCGATCTGGTCACGCCGGGAGGCGCCATAACCGGCGGCAGTCTGCCTCAAAGTGAGCGCAGCGGCCTGCTGCAGAGGCGGCAGGAGGTAGCACGGCTGGCCAGCGCTCTGCAGGAGTGTCGAGAAAGGCTGCAGCGAGAGAAGCAGCTCGCCACCGCCTTAGCTAAGGAGAGAGAGCAGGCGGGGGCCAGGACGAAGGAGGCCGCTGACCAAGTACAGCAGCTGGAGTTGCGGGTTCAGGAGCTGGAGAAGTCTGTTATGCTGAACAAGAGTGAGGTTGCCCATTGGGAAAGGGAAGCAGACCAGGTGCAGACCGAAATGGAGGAGATGGCAAAGAGGATTGCCGAAGAGGCAGCCGCAAGACAGGACAGACTGGCTGCGGCAGAGCGGCTGGATGGAGAGGCACTTGTCCAGGAGAAAAAGCTCTCCGCTTTACAGGCCCAAATTGCGGACTTGGAGAGGGAGCGGGTTAGTGCGCAAGAGAGCTACACTGCGGCCAAAGTTAATCTAGCGGCACTGAACAGTCAGATTCAAGCTGACGAAAAGGCGGCGGCCGGCTGTCGTTCAGAGCTTTTAAAAATCGAACAGCGCACTGAGCAGATAGCAGCAGCTCTAGAAAATCTCATACGGGAGCGAAGTGAATCACTCAAGGAGCAAAAGCGGCTGGAGACCCAATACTCACAGTTGAAGGAAAAGCTCAAGGAAATTGAAGAGCAGCTTGCAGAGAACGGCAGTCAGCGTCAAGCTGTTGAGAATACGCTGCGGGAGAAAGAAGAAGCCCAGAAGAGCAAGCAGGCGCAGCGGGCAGTTTTGCAGCAGGAACTGGCAGATGTCAGGCGGTGGTTGGATAAAATAGCACTGAAGAAAGCCCAGCTGGCTGAGGCCATGGCGGAGGAATACGGGCTCACGATGGACGCGCTGGATGAAATGCCGGCACCAGTGGGCGATGCTGCCGAGATGCGGAGGAAACTGCAGCTGGTCAAGGAGCAGATCAGAGACCTGGGGCCGGTGGACACTGGGGCCATCCAGCAGTATGAAGAGATGGCAGAGCGCTGCCAGTACCTTAGAAGACAGCAGCAAGACCTTCTGGAGGCAGGGCGGCAGCTGAAACAAGTGATTGCCGAGATGGATGCTGTCTGCTCGGCTCGCTTCAAAGAGACCTTTGCAGACGTACAGAAGGAGTTTCAGGCTGTATTTGCTAAGCTCTTCGGCGGCGGCAGTGCAGAGCTGGTGTTCTTGGAGGCTGAACAGCTGGAAGATGCCGGAGTTGATATCTCTGCTAAGCCGCCGGGAAAGAAGCTGCAGAATATCAGCTTGCTTTCCGGAGGTGAACGGGCCTTGACAGCTATCAGCTTGCTGTTTGCGCTCCTGCGGGTGAAGCCCAGTCCATTCTGCGTCCTGGATGAGATAGATGCATCCCTCGATGAGAGCAATCTGGAGAGGTTTACGCAGCTTCTAAGGGAATTCGCCGCCGATACCCAGTTTATCGTGATTACTCATAGGCCTGCGACCATGGAGGCTGCTGATCGGTTATACGGTGTGACTATGAATCGGGCTCATATCAGTCAATTGGTGTCAGTTCGGCTCGATGAGGCAGCGGCAGTTGTGGAAAACAGCGGGACGGAAAGTCAACTGGTTTAGGGAGGAGAGTCGAGATGGGAATTGCAGATTGGCTGCGCCGCCGAAGCAAGAAAGAAGAAAACCACAGTTCCCCCTCCGGGACAGAGGATGTTAAACGGCAGGATGCTGAGCCGAAAGAGGCAGTGGATGAACACGATAGTAAACTGACTGGGAGTGAGCAGCAGAGCCCTCGGGGTTTGTTTGCCCGTCTGAGGGAGGGTCTGAGCCGGACTCGCTCGTCTTTTGTGGGCCGGGTTGACAGCCTATTGTCTAGCCGCAGGAGAATCGATGAAGAGCTTTTTGAAGAGTTGGAGGAGATACTTATCCAGGCCGATGTGGGGGTAGACACCACCCTGCGGCTTGTTGATGAAGTGCGGGCAGCTGTTAAGGCTAGCGGTATAACAGATGCTGAACAGGTCAAGCCCATTTTGCGAGCGAAAATATTGGACATCCTATCGGCGTACACAGCACCCTTAGAGCTGCCGCAGGAAAGCCCCGGGGTGATCATGGTGGTCGGCGTCAATGGAGCCGGCAAGACAACAACCATTGCCAAGCTGGCTCGGCGCTTCAAATCACAAGGGAAAAAGGTGATCCTGGGAGCTGCCGATACTTTCCGAGCTGCCGCCATTGAGCAGCTGGAGGTTTGGGCCAACCGGGTAGGGGTAGAGATAGTCAAACATCAGCCAGGTGCTGACCCGGCAGCGGTTGCCTATGATACAATTCAGGCCGGAAAGGCCCGAGGGTGTGATGTAGTTATCATCGATACAGCAGGCAGACTGCAGACAAAAACCAACCTGATGCGGGAATTGGAAAAAATCGGCCGGGTGGTAGAGCGAGAACTGGGCGGCAGGGCTCCAGAGGTACTGTTGGTAATAGATGCCACCACCGGCCAGAATGCTCTGTCCCAAGCTAAGCTTTTCAGCGACGCGGTGAAGATTACAGGAGTTGTTTTGACCAAACTCGACGGTACTGCCAAAGGTGGGATTATTGTCGCGATTGCCGCAGAGTTGGGCCTTCCCATCAAACTCATCGGGATTGGGGAAGCCTATGATGATCTGCGGGATTTCGACCCAGAGGAGTTTGTCGCAGCCCTCTTTGACGCTTGAGTGGGGAAGAGTTGACAGGGGCAGGCAACCCTAGTATACTACTGCTGTAAACCATTTTTGCTTAACAGGGGCGGCGGACATGATAGACCAAACCGTGCACATGGGCTTACTGTTCGATTTTTACGGTCAGCTGTTGACTGAAAAGCAGCGGCTTTTCTTTTCGCTGTACCACCAGGACGATCTGTCCTTAGGGGAGATAGCGGAACAGTACGGTGTCACCCGCCAGGCCGTTTATGACATCATCCAGCGCTCACAGAAGACTCTGATCAATTTCGAAGAGAAGCTGGGGTTGATCAAGCGCCATATTCGCCAGCGGGAGCAGCTGGAAAGGCTTCAGAAAAAGCTCAAAGAGCTGGCTGACGAATTGGCCCAGACAGCCGCCTCAATGCCTTGGCAGAAGCAGCTGGCAGAAGCACAGGCACTGCTGGCAGAACTGATAGAGGAGTTCTAGGGCCGCCGAGGCCGTATAGGAGATGCAGACCCGGTCGAAAGCCGATAGTAAGGATAGAGGAGGGCCAGTATGGCGATTTTCGGTTCGCTGGCAGAAAAGCTCCAAAACACTCTGGCCAAGCTCCGAGGCAGGGGCAAGCTGACCGAGCAAGACGTCAAGGAAGCCCTGCGGGAGGTGCGGCTGGCACTCCTGGAGGCAGATGTCAACTATAAAGTAGTCAAGGATTTTACTGATCGCGTCCGGGAACGGGCAGTTGGACAAGAGGTCATGACTTCCTTGACTCCTGCCCATCAGGTGATCAAGATCGTCCATGAAGAGCTGACCGAACTGATGGGCGGCACTCAAAGTAAGCTGAAGCTGGCCTCTCAGCCTCCGACGATTCTTATGCTGGTGGGACTCCAGGGAGCGGGGAAAACCACAACCTGTGCTAAGTTGGCCAGGCTTTTGCAAAAGCAGGGACACCGGCCCCTTTTGGTGGCCGCGGACGTGTATCGGCCTGCTGCTATCACGCAGCTAAAGGTCCTGGGCGAGCAGCTGCAGATCCCGGTTTTCAGCCTAGGAGACCAAGTGAATCCCGTGGACATCGCCAAAGCAGCAGTAGAGCACAGCAAGCGCTACGGTAACGACATTTTGATCATCGATACAGCCGGCCGGCTGCATATCGATGAAGAGCTTATGGCAGAGCTGCGGGCTATGGATGAAGCAGTGGCTCCCCACCAGGTGCTGCTGGTGGTTGATGCTATGACGGGCCAGGATGCGGTAAACGTGGCCAGCAGCTTTAACGAGAGTCTGGATATCGACGGCATCATCTTAACCAAATTGGATGGAGATGCTCGGGGTGGAGCAGCCCTGTCCATCAAGGCAGTCACCGGCAAGCCCATCAAGTTCGCAGCAACCAGCGAGAAGCTGGATGGCTTGGAACCCTTTCACCCTGACCGGATGGCATCCCGGATTTTGGGAATGGGCGATGTCCTTACTCTGATCGAGAAGGCGGAAGCCCAGCTGGATGAGGCTAAGGCCAAGGAGATGGCAGATAAGCTCCGCAGGGCTGATTTTACCTTCGAGGATTTTCTCGAGCAGCTGGAGCAGGTCAGGAACATGGGTCCCTTGGATCAGCTGCTGGATATGCTTCCGGGGGTGCCGGGAATGAAAGGGCTGCGGGGACTGCAGGTGGATGAGAAGCAGTTTGCCAGGATCGAGGCCATCATCAGATCAATGACCGTTGAAGAGCGGCTGCGGCCCGAAATCATTGACGGCAGCCGCAAGCGGAGAATTGCCGCCGGCAGCGGCACCACGGTGCAGGACGTAAACAAGCTGCTGAAGCAGTTTAGTCAGACTCGGCAGATGCTGCGCCAGCTAGGTGCCTTGGACAAAAAGGTCAAGCGCGGCAGGCGATTCCGCCCCTTTGGCCTGTTTTGATAACGTGAGAAATGGTTGCCAAGGACCGCCGATTTCCGGCGGAACTGGTTATCATCGCGGACTGCAAGATGATGTTTGCAGCTGCGGGTATAGATGAGAGATTTATTTAGGAAGGAGGAAAATCTATTCTATGGCTGTAAGAATCCGTCTCAAGAGAATGGGTGCCAACAAGAGGCCCTTCTATCGTTTGGTGGTAGCTGATGCCCGGGCAGCTCGGGATGGCCGCTTTATTGATACCTTGGGATACTATGATCCTCTGCAGGAACCTGCCAAAATCGTCATAGACGAAGAAAAAGCTCTTGATTGGCTGAAAAAAGGTGCCCAGCCCTCGGATACCGCCAAGTACCTGCTCACGCAGGTGGGTATCATGGATAAGTTTGCAGCATCCCGCAAGGCAGCACAGTAGGAGGCTCGTATATGATGAGGGAGCTTGTTGAGTATATTGCCAAGGCCCTAGTTGAGCAGCCCGATGAAGTGCAGGTTAGTCAGGTTGAGGGAGAGAGATCCCTGATCGTAGAACTGCGGGTAGCGCCAGAAGATATGGGCAAGGTCATCGGAAAGCAAGGCCGGATCGCTAAAGCTATACGCACAGTGGTCAAGGCCGCAGCCACCAAAGAGGGGAAGATGGTGCACGTTGAAATCATCGACTAGCGAGACGCCTCAGCTTACCCCCAAGGCGGATTCTGCCTGGCCTTAGGGAGGTGATTATATGGAAAAAATCACAATCAGCCGGCCGGTTGTCTGGAAGGCTGTGGTCACTGACCGGCTGAGGGAAGAGCTGCGTCAGGAGCTCAAGCTGGCCATCAACCGCTTGGAGATGGAAATACAGCAGTTGGAGTTTCAAAGCAAACGAGTACTCCCGGAGCTAGAGAGGCAGAACCTCAAGCGGGCGGTGGAGATGCGCCAGCAGATTGAAGAAGAAAAGCATAAGCGGCGCCAGGCTCTGGAGCGGTTGACACAGCAGATGCAGGATGTAGATAGGCTGGAGACTGGCGAGGAAATAGCGCGCGGCACTCTTGACAGCTGGATAGAAGTCTCGGTAGGCGATGATTTCAGTGCAAAACTCTACGCGGAAATAGTAACCAAAGACGATAAGGTTATAGAACTGCGGGAAGGGCGGCCGGAGGCGTGAAAGGCACAAGGGCCTGGGTGGTCATCGGTGAGATCACCAAACCCCACGGTGTTCGGGGAGCTGTAAGGGTACTGCCCCACACCGACTACCCTCAGCGGTTTGACTCTTTGAGCGAGGTATATCTTGGAACCGATGATGATCCGGAACCGAAGCAGATGAGTTTTTCTTTGCTGGGCTGGCAAAAAGACCAGCTGATCTGCCGTTTAGGTGGAGTAGATTCCCGGGATGCTGCGGAAAAACTCCGGGGAAAGCTGCTGATGGTTCCCAGAGAAGAGGCAGTACCGCTCCCAGAAGGGTACTATTATATCTTTGATCTTGTCGGCCTTGCGGTACACACTGAAGACGGTGAATACCTGGGCAGGCTGAAGGAAGTGCTGCAGCCTGGTGCCAACGATGTCTACATCGTGGAAGCGGCAGATGGTTCAGGTGAGATTCTCCTTCCCGCCATTAAAGAAGTGATCTTGGATGTGAACCTGCGGGAGGGGCGGATGCTGGTGCGGCTGCTCCCGGGACTGCTGGAAGAAGAGTAAACGGGAGGTGCCCGCTTGATGCGAATCGATGTCCTCACGCTGTTTCCAGAGATGTTCCAGGGCCCACTCGATGCCAGCATTGTGGGGCGAGCTCGGGCTGCAGGCATAGTTGATATCCGCCTTTGGAATATCCGGGACTTTGCCGAAGGTCGACACCGCCAGGTGGATGATTATCCCTTCGGCGGAGGCACCGGTATGATCTTGAAACCTGAGCCTGTGTTCAGTGCGGTGCGGCATGTGTTGGGTGGCGAGAAGGCTCCCATTATCCTCATGAGTCCCCAAGGCGAGGTGTTCAGTCATCGGCTGGCAGAGGAGCTCTCTCGTGAGAAACGGTTGGTGCTGATCTGCGGGCATTACGAAGGGGTTGATGAGCGGATTAGGCAGGCTTTGGTGACCCGACAGATCTCCATCGGCGACTATGTGCTGACAGGTGGAGAACTGCCCGCCATGGTGGTCATCGACGCTGTAGTTCGCTTTTTGCCGGGAGCTTTGGGAGATGGCAGTGCTGTTCACACTGATTCCTTTGCCCAAGGGCTCCTTGAGTATCCCCAGTATACCCGGCCGAGGGAATTTGAAGGCATGAAAGTTCCAGAGGTCCTGCTGTCAGGCAATCACCAGCTGATTGCCAAGTGGCGCCGTGAGCAGGCACTGCGCCGGACGCTGCTTTTGAGGCCGGACTTGTTAGCAGGACTTGAGCTGAGTGAAGAAGACCGACAAATCTTGGCAACCATTGAGAAAGAACTATCGCAGGCTGATGAACAGCTTAGATAAGCAGTTTGGAAGGGAGGCAGAAAGCGTTGGATCTCATTCAGGCTATCGAGCGTGAACAGATGCGGACCGATATCCCCGATTTTAGGCCTGGTGATACCGTTAGGGTGCATGTCAAGGTCATAGAAGGAGAACGGGAGCGGATTCAGGTCTTTGAAGGCGTGGTGATTGCCCGTTCCGGTGGGGGCATCAGAGAGACCTTCACTGTGCGCAAAGTGTCCCAGGGTGTTGGTGTAGAGAGGATATTTCCCCTGCATTCGCCCCGGATCGAGAAAATCGAGGTTGTCCGGCGCGGTAAGGTGCGAAGGGCTAAGCTGTACTACCTGCGGCAGCGGGTCGGTAAAGCAGCTCGGATTAAAGAGCGCCGTACTTGGTAAGCTGATGGCCGAGAAAAAGGGACTCCTGCAGTCCCTTTTTCCCCATTTCAACGTGGAAGGGAGACCGGGAGTATGGCTGCAGAAAAATCCGCACTGCGAGAATACCTAGAGGCCTTTGTCATTGCTGTCGTCCTGGCTTTATTTATAATTACATTTATCGCCCAATCTTTCGTTGTCCAGGGGCGGTCTATGGAACCGACGCTGTATGACGGTGAGCGGCTGCTGGTGGATAAGCTGACCTATCGGTTTCGGCCTCCCCGAGCTGGAGAGATCGTTGTGTTTCGCTATCCTGCAGACCCAAGCCGCAAGTTTATCAAGCGGATCATTGGAGTCCCCGGCGATGAAGTGATGATCAGGGATACTGTTGTCTATGTGAACGGCAAACCCTTGCAGGAGGATTACATCAGCGCACCTACCTACGGTGATTGGGGCCCCAGGAAGGTGCCCAGCAACAGTTATTTCGTCCTGGGGGATAACCGCAATAACAGCGATGACAGTCGCTTTCCCGATGTGGGTTTTGTCTCCCGGGAACTGATCATGGGCCGAGCTGTTGCCAGGTACTGGCCCCTGACTGCTCTGGGGATTATCGAGATTCCAGGAACGTTCGCTAGATAATTCAGTACAAGGCGGGAAGGAATTGAGCCAGGTGTCTGTAGATATCCAGTGGTATCCCGGCCATATGGCTAAGACTAAGCGAGAACTGAAGGAGATTTTGCCGGTTATAGACGTTGTGCTGGAGGTGCGGGATGCGCGGATACCAGCTGCCAGCCATAACACCGATCTGGCTGAAATCACAGCCCGCCGACCTGTAATTACCATTCTGACCAAAGCGGACTTGGCAGAAGAAGAGGCAACCAATGCCTGGATAAGGTACTTAGAGGCACAGGGACTTCCGGCGGCTGCTGTAGATTTGCGCACCGGACGGGGACTAAAGGTGCTGGAGAGGAAAATTCGGCGCCAGCATCAGCTTATCGGCGAAAGACTGCGCCAGCGGGGCAGGCAAGCCCGAGGCCTTAGGGGCTTGGTGGTGGGAGTTCCCAATGTAGGTAAATCCACCCTTATCAACCGACTGGCTGACAGGTCAGCAGCCAAGACCGGTGCTCTCCCGGGAGTCACCCGGGGAAAGCAGTGGATCAGGGTTGGCAGCTGGCTGCAGCTATTGGATGTGCCGGGGGTACTGTGGCCCAAGTTTGAAACCCCCCAGACGGGGTTCTACTTGGCAGTTACCGGGGCTATCAGTCCAGATGTCTTCGACTATGTCAGGGTAAGTGCGGCACTGGCCGAGTACTTGCTCAGCCGTCGTCCTCAAGCTCTTAAGGATAGGTACAATCTGGGCAGCGTACCCGGTGATGGTATGGAGATTCTGGCAGCCATAGCAAAGCGCCGGGGCTTCTTGCTGACCGGCGGTTCGGTCGATGTGGAGAAAGCAGCGCTCCTGCTGCTCAAGGAATTTCGCGAGGGGCTGCTGGGCCGTTTCACTCTTGACCTCCCTCCGGATTTTTAGGTAATATATATCCGTCTTCCATTTTCTGGAGATATACTAGAAAAACAGAAGAATTGGTACGCGGCGGATCGTTAACCTTGGTTGGGTGGTACGATGGTCGAATTGGAACACTTGACTGTGAAGGAGATCAAGGAGTGGGTTGAAAGCAGGGACCGCCTTCTGCCGGAGGAGATAGCCGCTCTGGAAAAGGATCAGCGGGTTTCAGTGCAAAGACTGGCTGCACTGTGCAAGAGGCTGCAGAGGGAGGAGATGCGGGCCCTATTCCAACGCCGGCGCCTTTATCGTTTTCGACGGATCCTTTACAGTCACGGTTTCAAACGCATTGCGGGAGTCGATGAAGTAGGCAGAGGTCCTTTGGCAGGGCCGGTCGTGGCAGCAGCTGTGGTCCTTCCCACAGGTTTGCCATCCTTTGGGGTCGATGACTCCAAGAAGTTGTCTCAGTCCCAAAGGGAAGAGCTGTATAAGAGGATAAAGCAAGAAGCTATCGCAGTAGGTATCGGAATTGCACAGCCCCAAGAGATAGATGAGCTCAACATTCACAATGCCAGTCTGATGGCAATGTACAGAGCTTTATCAGCCCTTCAACAGGCACCAGATTTCTGCCTGGTTGACGGACGGTTCCTTGTTCCAGGCCTGGAGTATCCTCAGCGGGCAATTGTCAAGGGTGACTGCCGCTGTGATGTTATTGCGGCGGCGTCCGTCATTGCCAAAGTCACCCGGGACCGCTTGTTAGAAGAGCTGGATGCTGTCTACCCATTCTACGGTTTTGCTGCTAACAAAGGCTACCCAACTTCCCAACATATACAGGCGTTGAGAGAGCATGGTCCGAGCCCTGTGCACCGGTATTCATATGCTCCGGTACGTTTGGCTGGGGAGAATGCCGCCGTCACGAGGGGTGAGAAAAATTCAGATTGTACGGGTTGAGGATTTGCGACCGGGCATGCGGTTGGCCCGAACGGTGTACAGCGCCGATGGCAGGGTGCTCCTGCAGGCAGGGATTGTCCTGAAAGATTCGTATATTGAGAGATTGCAAGCCTTAGGATTTCCGGCGGTTTATGTCGGAGATCCTGAAGCAGCAGAGAGGTTTAGGGATGTAGTTTCCGAGTCCACCCGGCGTCATGCTATAGCCGTGGTGAAGGAAAGCTTCGAAGAAGTAAAGCTCGGTTCAACTCTAAAACTAGAGCCCATAGCCCAGGTGGTCAACGATATCGTCGATGAGATCGTGTCCACCCGGGAAGTTGTCTTGCCCTTGACCGATATCCGCAAGCACGATGACTACACCTTCGGCCACAGTGTCAGTGTTTGTGTTATTTCTGCGTTGCTTGGCGTAGCACTGGAACTAGATGATCTCACCCTGCGGGAACTGGCGATGGGGGCTATTTTGCACGACGTAGGAAAGGTAAAGATACCGGAAAAGATCTTGCTTAAACCCGCGCCTTTAAGTGCGAAAGAATGGAATGAGATGCGGAAACACACCCTATACGGCTTCCAGCTCTTGCGGGGAAGAGATGGCCTGTCCTCCCGGGCGGCTCACGTGGCTTATCAGCATCATGAGCGCATTGACGGCAGCGGGTATCCCCGGGCGTTGGCAGGGGATAAGATTCACCTATTTGCCAGGATTGTGGCAGTAGCCGATACGTATGATGCCATGACTTCTGACCGGATTTACCGCAGGGGAGTAACGCCCTTCGAAGCTTTGCAGGAGCTCAAAGAACTGGCATCGGAAGGGCGACGTCAGCTGGATAAGGATGTGGTCAATGTTTTTCTGGCCAATGTCGCGTTTTTTCTGCCGAGCTGCAAAGCAAAACTTGACACCCGCGAGTAGAGATTGCGGTCGGTGCCGGCCAGGGTGCCAGAGGCTCGATGATCGCGGAATTATAGGATAACACCTACCGAATCGGTCAAGGTACTTCGCTCTTGTAGCTTCCGAGACTTGATGATCCTGCTGCTAAAGAATGACACCCACATCGCCCTTGCAAGAACCGACCACTGTCTGTGACCTGGATCTGGGAATGGTCGAGTGGGTAGTATTTTATGGCCGTAAACTGCAGGCAAAGAGGAGACTTATACGAAGAGATAGCAGCCGGATATCTCCAAGGACTGGGCTATGAGATTCTAGCCCGGCAGTACCGCACCAGGCGCGGCGAGATAGATTTGGTGGCTCGAGACGGCGATACCATAGTTTTTGTAGAAGTGAAGGGAAGACAGGCTGCCCGGTTTGGTCTACCGCAAGAGGCAGTCGACCGCAGAAAACAGCGGCGCATCCTGCATTCGGCTCAGCATTTTCTCTGGAGTCGTGGACTCTTTGACTGGCTGTGCCGGTTTGACGTAGTGGTCATTTACAGCACCCGCTCCGGCGGGCATCAGATCGAGCACATCGTCGGAGCCTTTGACGCTTGGTCTTGATGAGCATCCAGGTGTGTTGAGAAGTCACCTATCCTTGTCCTGAAGGGGAGAAGGCAGGTGACTCTTTTTTTGATTGCCAAAGTCCGCGGAGCAACAGTCTTGGGTGTAGAAGGCTTTCTGGTTGATATAGAGGTAGATATTTCCAGGGGACTGCCCGGGTTTGAAATCGTGGGACTGCCGGATGCGGCAGTGCGGGAAAGCCGCCAGCGAGTGCGGGCCGCTATGAAAAATTCAGGCTTCGCCTTTCCCCTGCAGAGGATAACTGTGAACTTAGCTCCTGCAGACCTTCGGAAGAGCGGTCCAGCTTTCGATTTAGCCATCGCGCTGGGGATCTTGGCGGCGGCCGGCACTCTAGAATCCGATCTCCTGAAGGAAGTCTTGGTTTTGGGAGAGCTTTCCCTAGACGGCAGCGTGCGTGGGGTAGCAGGCGTACTCCCCATGCTGATGGCGGCTGCAGAAGCCGGCTTGCCCCGGGCACTGGTCCCTATAGACAACCAAGAGGAGGCTGCCCTAGTGGACAACATCCAGGTCGGCATTGTGGGGCATCTTAGGGAGGCCCCCGCCGTGCTGGAGGGGCGCATTAGCCTCACCGCTCCCCAATGTAGGGATTTTGACCTCGACGTGGATATCGGGGGGAAGGATCTTTTCGAGGTAAGGGGCCAGTTGGCGGCCAAGCGGGCCCTGGAAATTGCTGCAGCTGGCCGCCACAACTTACTCCTCATGGGACCTCCTGGGTGCGGAAAAACCATGTTGGCTCGCTGCCTTCCCGGTATTCTGCCTCCCTTGTCTCCTATTGAGGCGATGGAGGTGGCCAAGATCTACTCCGTAGCGCAAGGGGGCAGAGCACCTCTTAGATTGAGCCTCAACCGTCCCTTCCGCAGCCCCCATCATTCGGCTACGGTGGCAGGTCTTATCGGAGGCGGGGCAAATCCTGAACCGGGGGAAGTCACTTTGGCCCACAACGGGGTGCTGTTTCTCGATGAAGTGGGAGAATTTCGCCGTACGGTGCTGGATGTGCTGCGTCAGCCCCTGGAGGACGGCCAGGTGCGTTTGGTTCGCCACGGCTACAGCACCACCTATCCCGCCCGCTGCCAGCTCATCTTGGCAGCTAATCCCTGTCCTTGCGGGTTTTTCGGCTCCTCTGAGCAGGATTGTCTCTGCACGGCCGGGGAACTGGCATCCTATCGGCGGAGGCTGTCGGGGCCGCTGCTGGACAGAATTGACCTGCAGGTATGGATGGATCGACTCAAGAACCATGAGTATCACTCCCCTGGAGAGCCGTCGGCGGCTGTAAGGGAACGGGTGATTCAGGCCTGGGAGCGCCTGAGAGCTGTGACAGCCGGGGAAGTCGTCATGAGAGTATCTACAGGTGCCCAAGACGTCTTGGCCAGGGCAGTAGACAAGTTCAAGCTCTCTGTCCGGGCTGTTGACAGGGTTCAGCGGGTTGCCAGAACCATCGCTGTGCTGGCGGACTCGACGGTAATAGAAGCTCACCATATGGCAGAAGCCTTAACTTACCGCCTTTCTCTATAGTTAATCTCTCCGCCGAAAACTGGCGAGGCAGGGTACATTTCAAGGGACCGGAGTGGGATATCCAACTGGCCTTTAAGCCATGCTAAGGCACAGACGGCATTCTGCGAAAGGGAGGACAACCCTTGGGACATCAGCAGGACTTAGGCAAGACCAAGATATTCAGCTGTCCCAACTGTCAAGCTGATACTCCCCATGTAATCAAGGGACAAAAGAATGATACCTGTGCCCTTTTGTGCAGCAACTGCGGAACCGGTTCCCTGGTCCATACCGATGAACTGTGCCTTTACCAGCTGCACTGGGAGGATGAGCTGAGACAGATCTTGGGGACTTTGGAACAGCGGTTAGACGATGAGCGGTTTCCAGACTAGCGGCATTGAGCTCAGTACAATGTTGCAGGGGGAGAGGAAGCATTGCAGGCGCGGATTTACCTTTGGGGGCTCAGCCTTCTACCCCATTTGGGCAGCATCACCATCAGGCGGCTTGTGGGGGGAATGGGCAGCGAAGAAGCCGCGTTCTACGCTGAAGTTCAGGAACTGCAGGCATACGGGGGCCTCAGTCTAAGCAAAGCTGAGGCAGTAGTTAGGGCTCGATCGGAACTAGACTTAATGGGAGAGTGGGATAAGCTTACCCGGCGGCAGGACGTTGGGATTGTCACCTGGCTTGACGAGAACTATCCCCGGCGGCTGTTGGAAATCTATGACCCGCCGCCGGTGTTGTACTACAGGGGTTCGCTCGAATGCCTTAATAGTCCGGCTGTGGCCGTTGTTGGACGCAGGCGGGCTAGTCCTCGAGGCCTGGGATGGGCCAAGCGGCTGGGAAGGGCCCTTGGAGCAGCAGGCGTCACTGTGGTAAGCGGACTGGCCGCGGGCGTCGATGCTGCAGCCCATGCAGCCGCTTTAGAGACAGGCAAGACGGCTGCGGTGTTGGGGACAGGGCTGGATGTTGTTTACCCGCAGTCAAATCGGGCTCTTTACGAGAAAATACCTTCCGCGGGGGTAATTGTCTCTCCGTTCCCATTGGGAACTAGACCCCAGCGGGGTAATTTCCCAGCCCGGAATCGGATCATCAGTGGGCTAAGCAGCGGGGTCATCGTGGTAGAGGCAGGCGAGCGAAGTGGTGCGCTTATCACCGCCATGCTGGCAGTAGAGCAGAACCGAGATGTGTACGCTATCCCGGGAGATCCCGCCGACATAGGAGCTGCCGGTCCCAACTGGCTCATTCAGCAGGGTGCAAAACTGATAACCGGCCCCGAAGACGTTTTGGAGGAGATGTGTCTCAGCGGTCAGCTGAGACTGCCTTTGGTTGAAGAGGAGAAGGCGACTTCTTCCAAGAACGCATCACCGGCAGCAGACAGTTGTATGCAGAGGCTGCTGCAGGCTCTGGTTCGTCCGCTGCATGTCGACGAACTAGCCGCACGGACGGGCCTGCCGGTATCGGTAATCAACGGTCTACTGGTGCAGCTGGAACTGGCGGGGTTGGTCGAACAGCTGTCGGTTGGAGTTTTCCAGCGGGTGGGCTGAAAACCTGTTCTAAGAGGATAATGTTTACAAGGTCTGTCCCAGGGAATATAATAGAAGCAAATGTCTGGAGAACTGGGGGACGGACCAATGGAGCGGGTCATGAGGATCATCGAGAGGCTGATCACGGAGGTGCTGGATGACTCCAAAGGATCCCTGAGCGGACCCGAGATCATAGCAGCGCTTTTGCGTGAAGGATATAATACTGAGGAAATTGAACAGGCTCTGTCACTGATTTTTACTCTGCCTGAAGCTATAGAGTCTAAGAGCGAAGAGATCGTATATCCTGCTTGGCAGGATTCCATGCGAGTCTTTACTCCCGAAGAGCGGGCAAAGCTGGATATTGAAGCCCAAGGGTATCTGCTCGGACTTGTCGGTGCCAATTTGATCGACCAGGCCGAGCTGGAGCATGTCCTAAGTGAAGTGACAGCCCTGCAGTTTCCCCATGTGGGTATACCGGAGCTGCAGTGGATTTTGGGCCGGGTCGTTGAAGATGAAGTGAGGTCTTTCCTGCTCTCAACGGCACCGGTGTATTCCTCTATGGACAAGGCTGAGGTACTCTTAAATTAGCGACTCCTCCCCGAAGGGGAATTATTGCTCATGTGTCTTTGTGGGCTAACCGATAAGGTTAGCCCTTGTGATTGATGCGCTTAGGAGGGCAAGATTGTGGGTAAATCATTGGTGATTGTGGAGTCCCCGGCAAAGGCCAAGACCATCAGCCGATTTTTGGGCAGAAACTATACGGTCAAAGCTTCTGTCGGTCACGTCCGGGATCTCCCCAAGAGCCAGTTGGGAGTAGATATAGAGAACGGCTTTAAGCCGAAGTACATCACCATCAGAGGCAAAGGACCTATCCTGAAAGAACTTCGAGATGCGGCCAAGAAAGCAGACCGCATTTTGTTTGCTACGGACCCTGACCGAGAGGGTGAAGCTATTTCTTGGCATCTAGCCGATGCCCTGGATGTGGACGAAGAAAGCCCCTGCCGAATTGAATTCCACGAAATCACCGAACGGGCGGTCAAGAGCGCGCTGAAGCAGCCTCGTCCCATTAATCAGAATCTGGTTGATGCTCAACAGGCCAGACGGGTCCTTGATCGGCTGGTCGGGTATAAGCTGAGTCCACTCCTGTGGGCTAAAGTAAAAGGCGGGCTCAGCGCCGGCCGCGTCCAGTCGGTGGCTGTGCGGTTGATTTGCGACCGAGAGGCGGAAATCCAAGCCTTTGAGCCCCAGGAATACTGGTCGATAGAAGCTGAACTGCGGCAGATGGATGGAGAACAGAAGGCATTCTCTGCCAAACTCTTCAAGATAAAGGGCGAAAAGGCAGAAGTCAACAGTGAGGCGGAAGCAGAGGCCATCGTGGAGGAGCTTAAGAAGGCTCACTTTGTTGTGCACTCAGTGGAGCGCAAGGAACGGAAACGCAATCCCGCTCCTCCTTTTACTACCAGCAGCATGCAGCAGGAGGCCTCCAGGAAACTGGGCTTTACAGCCCGGCGGACAATGATGATTGCCCAGCAGCTTTATGAAGGACTGGAAGTCGGTTCGGAGGGCACAGTTGGCCTCATCACGTACATTCGAACCGATGCCACAAGAGTAGCCCCCGAAGCTCAGCAAGATGCCCGCCGCACTATCCGAGAGCTTTTCGGAGAAGGATTTCTTCCCGCCAAACCGCCGGTGTACAAGACCCGAGCCGGTGCTCAGGCGGCCCATGAGGCCATTCGTCCGACTTCGACAGACAGGCGGCCGGAGGATGTGAAGCCGTATCTCACCCGTGACCAGTACCGGCTCTATCGTCTTATATGGGAGAGGTTCGTTGCCAGCCAAATGGCACCGGCCGTTCTCGATACGGTGACGGTGCAAATTCAGGCCGGCGACTACCTATTTCGGGCTACCGGCTCCACCGTTAAGTTCCCAGGCTTTATGGTCCTTTACACAGAGAATACCGATCAACCCGAAGAAGGCGAAGATCAGGAAGGGCGGCTGCCGGAGCTAAGGGAGGGTGAGAAGCTTGAGCTTCTCAAAGTGATTCCCCATCAGCACTTTACCCAGCCCCCGCCCCGGTACACAGAAGCTATGCTGGTCAAGACCCTAGAGGAGCTCGGGATAGGGCGGCCCAGCACCTATGCGCAAATCATCGATACCATTAGACGCCGCGGCTATGTGCAGCTGGTAGATAAGCGGTTTGTGCCAACCGAGCTGGGCACCATCGTAGTAGACCTTCTTAAAGAGTATTTTCCTAATATTATAGATGTAGAATTCACCGCTACTATGGAAAGCCTGCTGGACCGAGTAGAAGAAGGGGAGGAAAACTGGGAAAAGGTATTAGCCGAGTTTTGGGAGCCTTTCTCCGAGGAGCTGCGGAAAGCCGAACTGCTGATGGAAGAAGTTGAAATCGCGGACGAGGAGACCGAAGAAGTCTGCGAGAAGTGCGGCCGTAAAATGGTGATTAAGCAAGGCCGGTACGGACGTTTCTTGGCTTGTCCGGGCTTCCCCGAATGCCGCAACACCAAACCGCTCCTAAAAGGCATTGGAGTAGCCTGCCCCAAATGCGGCGGAGAAATAGTGGAGCGCCGGAGCAAACGGGGGAGAACCTTTTACGGCTGTGCCAATTATCCCGACTGTGATTTCACCAGCTGGCAGAAACCAGCAGGTAAGAACTGCCCCCAATGCGGTCAGCTTATGGTTGTCCGGCAGGGGCGAGGCAAGGAGTCTGAGATTGTCTGCTCAGACAAGCAGTGCGGCTTCCGAGAAAAGGTGCGGGAGGAAGCATAGTCTTTGCAGGGAGGGACTCACTTGACAATTCGGTCTACTACCATTGTCGGCGTCTTGCGGGACGGTAAGGGAGCCTTGGCCGGTGACGGGCAGGTTACCTTGGGCGACAAGGTGATTGTAAAACATGGTGCCAGGAAGGTCAGGCGCCTCTACCACGGGCAGGTGCTGGCGGGATTTGCGGGAACAGCTGCGGATGCCTTTACCCTCTTTGAAAGGTTCGAAGCTAAACTGGATGAATTTAACGGGCAGCTCCTGAGGGCCGCTGTGGAACTGGCCAAGGAGTGGAGAACTGATCGAGTTCTCAGGCGCCTAGAGGCAGTGATGATCGCCATGGATCCGCGGCAGATACTGATCATCTCCGGCAGCGGGGACGTCATCGAGCCGGATGAAGGCATAGCTGCCATCGGTTCCGGCGGTCCTTATGCTCAGGCAGCGGCTGCAGCACTCCTCAGACATACTGACCTTTCGGCAGCAGAGATTGCTAGAAAGGCGCTGGAGATCGCAGCAGAAATCTGTGTTTACACCAATAACCACATCACAGTCCAAGAGATCGGGTGAGGATTGGGGGGAGCAGCAATGGCTGAACTGACACCGAGGGAGATAGTTGCTGAACTGGATAAATACATCGTCGGTCAGGATCAGGCCAAGAAAGCAGTCGCCATAGCGTTGAGGAACCGTTACCGGAGGAGGCTTCTTCCTGAGAAGCTGCGGGAAGAGTTTATGCCTAAGAACATCCTCATGATCGGCCCCACCGGTGTAGGGAAGACAGAAATTGCCCGGCGGTTAGCTCGCCTTGCCGATGCTCCCTTCATCAAGGTGGAAGCCACCAAGTTCACCGAAGTCGGTTATGTGGGGCGAGATGTTGAATCCATGGTCCGGGAACTGGTGGAAACCAGCATCCGCATGGTTAAGGTTGCAAAGATGGCCGAGGTTGCCGATGCGGCGGCAAAGAACGCGGAAGACCGCCTGGTGAGCATCTTGGTGCCCATGCCCGGGAGAGAAAGGAACTTCAACCCATTGGAGGTGTTCTTCGGCCCCCGCCGTGTCGACGAGACTTCAGAGTCCGCGGAGGCAGCTCAGAGGGAGGAAATCCGCCGACAAAGGGAGGCAGTGCGGGAGCGGTTGAGAAGGGGAGAATTGGACAGCCACCAGGTTGAGATTGAAGTTGAGGACAATACTCCGCCCATGCTGGAGGTGTTTACTGGCTCCGGTATGGAAGAGATGGGGATAAATTTGCAGGACATGTTCGGCAACTTATTTCCCAAACGGGTTAAGAGGCGTAAAGTAAACATCAGAGAAGCGCTGCGGCTTCTGCAGCAGGAGGAAGCTCAGAAGCTGATCGACATGGATGAAGTACAGGCAGAAGCCGTAGCAAAGGCGGAGAATGACGGAATTATCTTCCTAGATGAGATTGACAAAATCGTGTCTAAAGGCGGCGGTCAGGGCCCAGACGTTTCTCGGGAAGGTGTACAGCGGGATATTCTGCCTATTGTCGAGGGCTCTACGGTACTCACCAAATACGGACCAGTTAAGACCGACCACATCCTCTTCATCGCCGCAGGTGCCTTCCATACCAGCAAACCGTCTGACCTGATCCCAGAGCTTCAGGGACGTTTCCCCATGCGAGTGGAATTGTCGAGTCTAACGGAGAAGGACTTTCGCCGCATCTTGACCGAACCGGAGAATGCTCTGATCAAGCAGTACACAGCTTTGCTGCAGACTGAAGGTGTTCAATTGGAGTTCACCGAGGAGGCAGTTGACAAGATCGCCGCTTATGCAGTCCTGATCAATGAAAGAACTGAGAACATCGGGGCTAGGAGACTGCATACAGTCCTGGAGCGAGTATTGGAGGACATTTCCTTTGAAGCGCCGGAGAGGGCCGGTGAGCGGATAGTAATTGACGAAGAGTATGTCACCAGGCGCCTTGCGGATGTGGTGGAAGACCGGGACTTAAGTCGGTTTATTTTATAGGAGGTAGGACAAAATTCCCTATCCCAAATTATGGGATAAAGTGATAGGAAAAAGAAGGAATTCTTGAAGGAATGTGGAAAAGCATATTCCGTATAGGTGTAAACTATTGCAAAGGGCAAAACCATCGAAAGATGGTGACGCAAAGTCACGGGCCTACGGTCCTGAGGGACTATGGTAGCCGGACCGCCAATAGCCCATACACCAACAGAGATAATATCTTTGGGGTTCGGGTCTACTGGCGTCCCTGAGAGACCTTAACCCCTTTTTCCTTAATAGGAGATTGTGTGGGCTAGCACTTTCGACTGAGGGGAGGTATGGCGGTGGCCGGTCTCAATCTCCTGGGCAGGGTAGGCAGCTTGCTCGAGAGGGCTATGGATGCCGAAAGCCTGCGCTTCCAGGTAAGAGCCCATAACCTTGCCAATGTCAATACCCCTGGATACAAGCGACAGGATGTGGAATTTGAAGCTTACTTGGCAGCCGAGCTCAACGGCAAAGGCACCATTGGACTCCGAAAGACCCGCCTTCAGCATTTGAGCGGCAAGGGAAGCAGCGCAGCTCCCAGCATTGTGACGGATAACCGGACGACCATGCGGCTGGACGGCAATAATGTGGATATCGAACAGGAGATGGTTGCCTTGACCGAAACGGCGGTTAGATATCAAATACTTGCTGAACAGCTCAGCAGGAAGATCAGGGAGCTGCGCACGGTGATCAGTGAGCGGGTAAGCTAGTTAGTTCCTGCCTGAGAAGGAGGGATGGAAGTGAGTTTTTTCCACACGTTCCGCATCAGCGGTTCTGCTTTGACGGCCGAGAGGCTGAGGATGGATACCATTGCCAACAATCTGGCCAATGTCAACACTACCAGGACGGAGGCGGGGGGACCATATCGGCGGCAGATGCCGGTCTTTGCAACTCGAACTGAAGCACGGCCAAATGCCCACGGCTTTAGAGGAGCAGGTGTTCGGGTAATAGGCATCTATGAGGACCCAACACCAGGCCGTCTGGTTTACGAGCCTGAGCATCCCGATGCCGATGAGAACGGTTATGTTCATTATCCAAATGTCAATGTGGTGACCGAAATGGTGGATATGATCAGCGCTACCCGGGCATACGAGGCCAATATAAACGTGATCAATTCTGCCCGGAATATGGCACTAAAGGCATTGGAAATTGGACGCGGCTAATGACGATAAAGAATGGGTGAAAATGTCAGATAGCGTCGAGTCGCGTCATAAAGCAGGGTGGTAGACATGAGGATTGATGCACTGACCAGGGAACCAGCACTGCCGCTGTCTCGACTGGAAACTCACAAAGCCGGTGAGTCGCAAGGATTTGCAGGGATCTTGAAAAGCGCGCTGCTTTCTGTAGACAACCTCCAAAAGGAGGCAGATCAGCTGACGGAGGCCTTCGTTGCCGGAGCTCCGGTGGAGATCCACGACGTCGTATTGGCGGCAGAAAAAGCACGCCTGGCCTTGGATTTGACGGTTTCCATACGCAATAAGCTGGTGGAGGCCTATCAAGAAATCATGCGGATGCAGATCTAGGCAGCTTCATGATAGGCAGCGGGGAACTGGAATCCGGCTGCCGCAGCAGGGATGGTGGCGTGTGTGAACGAGTTTCTCTCCCGTTTGCGGGAGCAAATTGCCGACATCTGGAAAGGCATGGACAGGTCCCGTCGGTGGTTGACAATTGGTATCACAGGAGGCGTTTTGCTCTCCCTCATTTTGGGAATTATCATCCTGTCTAGGGAAGACTACGTTCCTGTGTTCACCGGCATGCGAGCCAGCGATGCTGCAGAGGTAGTGGCATATCTGAGAGATAACAGCATCCCCTACCGCATCGGACAGCAGGGCAGCGCTGTGCTGGTGCCTGAGAGCCGAGTCCATGAAGTGAGGATGCAGCTAGCCAGTGAGGGCTTGCCAAAGGGCGGCGTGGTTGGTTTTGAGCTTTGGGATCAGACTTCCTTGACCGAAACGGATTTTGACCGGCGGGTAAGATTGCTGCGGGCTTTGCAGGGAGAGCTGACCAGAACCCTGCTGGAAATTGATGGTGTAGAGAATGCCCGTGTACATATAGTTTTGCCGGAAGATAGTCTTTTTGTTGAAAACCAGAAGCCGGCCACCGCTTCGGTATTTCTAGTTTTGCGGCGGGGCCGTGTGCTGCAGGACAGTCAAATCCGGGCCATCGCCCACTTGATGGCCAGCAGTGTTGAGGGCCTGCAGCCAGAGAATGTAACTATCATAGATAACTACGGCAATGTCCTTTCCGACCGGGTGGCCTCAAATTCCGGGATTGTCAACAGCGGACAGGTCTTGGAGCAGTTGGAAATCAAGAAGAACTATGAAAATAACTTAGAGCGCAGCATCCAGGCAATGCTGGAGAGAGTCTTCGGCTTCGGCAAGGTTATCGTCCGAGTGACTGCCAATTTGGATTTTGACTATGAAGAACTGCGGGAAAAGCGCAGCGAACCAGTGGTAGGCAGCAAAGGTGTCGTGATCAGTGAGGAGATTAGGACCGAGACCTTTCGGGGTACAGATGCAGGTGGGGTTCCTGGCGTTGCGGCCAACGTTCCCGGGTATCCTGCTGTTGCCGCAGCCGGAGAGTCTGAATATGAAAAGGAAGAAATAACTCGCAATTATGAGATCAGCGTCAGCGAGAAGTATCGGGTGAAGGCTCCCGGCGAGGTGAGGAATCTGTCAATAGCGGTGTGGATCGATGCAGAAGAGCTGAGCGATGAGGAGAGGGACCGCATAGCAGCCATGGTCTCTTCCGCAGTCGGTCTGCGGCCGGAGCGGGGAGACGTAGTTCAAGTAGACGGTATGCCCTTCGCTAGGGAGTGGGATGCAGCAGTTGCGGCTCCGGACCTCACCAGAGAAACCCGCCTTGATTGGAGAATTGTACTCTTAATAGCCCTAGGCGCAGTGTTGGCACTGGCCCTTGTGAGGCGCCGCAGGCGGGTTGAGGAGCCGGCAGCTGAACCTGAACCTGCTGTATCGCTTGTACAGCCTGAAGAAGAGACCACAGAGCGGCAGCTCACTCCAGAGGAGGAGCAGCGCCTGCGGGTGAGAAGGGAAATCGAGCGCATGGCCAATGAAGATCCTGAAGGCTTGGCCCGTCTGATTAGAGCTTTGATGACGGAAGATTGACGATAGTCGTAGGTGTCGAAAAGGGGGAAGAAGGCTCAGTTTGCAGCTTGAGTGGGCGGCGAACTGCAGTCGATGTTATGGCTACTAGTTTTTCTGAGCTGACAGGCAGGCAAAAAGCAGCAATTCTAATGATCACATTGGGACCAGATATATCTGCCAAGATCTTCCGCCACCTCAGAGAGGATGAAATCGAAGACCTTACCCTGGAGATAGCAGCACTGCCTAAGGTAGAGCCAGAGTTTAAAGATAGGGTTCTATCGGAATTCTACGAAATGTGCCTAGCCAGTGAGTATATCTCCCAAGGTGGAATTGAGTACGCCAAGGAAGTCCTGGAAAAGGCATTGGGACCAGAACGGGCCCACGAAGTGATCAGCAGATTGACTGCTTCCCTGCAGGTCCGTCCTTTCGACTTTGCAAGGAAAGCCGATCCTGGTCAGCTCTTGAACTTCATTCAAAACGAGCATCCTCAGACCATTGCTTTGATCATGGCTTACCTCAACCCTGAGCAGGCTGGGCTGATCCTCTCAGCACTGCCAGCTGAAAAACAGGCAGATATTGCCCGGCGGCTAGCTACTTTAGATAGGACGAGCCCCGACGTCCTAAGGGAAATAGAAGGTACATTGGAAAGAAAACTCTCGACATTTATGATTCAAGATTTTACAGCCGCCGGTGGGATCGAGGCTACCGTGGAGGTTCTTAACCGCGTTGACAGAGTTACCGAGCGGACTATCATGGAGACCCTTGAAGAGGAAGATCCGGAGCTGGCCGATGAGATTCGCAAGCGGATGTTCATGTTTGAGGATATCGTCAAGCTCGATGATCGGTCAATTCAGCAGGTTATCAGAGAAGTGGATACCCGGGATTGGGCTCTGGCGCTAAAGACCGCCAGCGAGGAGGTAGCCAACCGGATCTTCAAGAACATGTCCAAGCGAGCCGGCGAGATGCTGAGAGAAGATATCGAATACATGGGTCCGGTGCGGCTGCGTGACGTTGAAGAAGCGCAGCAGCGTATTGTTGCCACCATCCGTCGTCTTGAGGAAACCGGCGAGATTATTATAGCCCGGGGCGGGGAGGATGAGATTATTGTCTAAGATCATTAAGGCTGATTTTCGGCCGATCTGGACCAGAAATGGTCAGGAAGGTAATGGCAAGTATCCTCCAATCATAGTAACATCGGAAAGCAGCTCAGCCTCAGCGACAGCCTCAGCGGCAGCCATCGTAGATGCGGCAGCCGTAGTCCGTACTGCTCGTATGCGGGCCTCGGAGCTCATACGGGAAGCAGAAGAGAGGATAGTGGAGCTTGTCACAGCCGCTGAGGAACAGGCAGACAGCATTCGGCAGGAGGCTCAAGCCGCTGGTTTTGAAGAAGGCCGCAAGAAGGGCTATGAAGAGGGATACGCTGCTGGTTTTGCTGCTGGCAAGGCAGCGGCCGAGGCTGAGATGCAAGAGAAAGTGGAAACGATCGAAGAAATAGTCCAGGAATGCGGGAAACTTAAGTGCCAGATTATAGCCCAGTCAGAGCAGGACATTGTGGCTCTATCCCTGGCTATTGCCGAGAGAATCATCAAGCAGAAAGTCGATGATAACCCTGAGATAACCCTCAGTGTGGTCAGGGATGTACTAGGGAGGGTTGAGAACGCAGAGCACCTTTCCGTTAGGGTGCATCCGGAAGTCTGGAAACTGATCAACAGCCTTTCCAACGGGAACGACAATGGGATGCTTGATGGAGCGCTCTCCGAGTGCAAGTGGATTCCAGACAGCGCAGTAAGGCCAGGAGGATGCATTGTGGAAACGGAATTCGGCAGGCTTGATGCCAGGCTGGAGACCAGGTTCTTGAATGTCAGCCGATCACTGCTTGAACTCCTGGAGGGTGAGTGAACTTGGACGGCAGATTCCCCCTAGAAGAATACCTGGCCCGGGTGAAAACAGCAGAGGACATTCGGGAGTACGGAGAAGTCACCCAGGTCATTGGATTGACCATCGAAGCTAACGGGCCTAGAGCCAGTATAGGGGATATCTGTCGGATTTTTACCGACGAAGCAGGTGATAAAGGCATTCCTGCCGAGGTAGTAGGCTTCCGGGACCGGCGCCTGATTCTGATGCCGTTAGGCGAACTAGCAGGAGTAGGTCCTGGGAGTTTAGTGGAGGCCGGCCGCGGCCAGCTGACTGTTGAGGTTGGCGACAAGCTTCTGGGAAGAGTCCTGGACGGGTTGGGAAGACCCTTTGACGGTAAAGGTCCCCTTCACGGAGAGACCCATTACCCCCTGCAGAACTCGCCGCCCGATCCGCTGGAGAGACAGAGAATCAAGGAGCCGCTGCCGGTGGGTGTAAGGAGTATCGACGGCCTCCTGACCTGCGGCAAGGGTCAGCGCATCGGAATCTTCGCAGGCAGCGGAGTGGGAAAGAGCACCCTATTGGGAATGATGGCCCGAAACACCACTGCCGATGTCAACGTCATAGGTTTGATCGGCGAGCGGGGCAGGGAAGTCAGAGAGTTTATTGAGCGGGATCTGGGGCCGGAGGGACTGGCCCGTTCCGTGGTGATCGTTGCCACTTCAGATCAGCCGGCCCTAATCCGTCTGAAGGGTGCGTATACCGCTACCGCCGTAGCTGAGTACTTCCGAGATAAAGGATATGATGTGCTTTTCATGATGGACTCTGTTACCCGCTTCGCGGTAGCGCAGCGGGAAGTGGGGCTAGCAGTAGGCGAACCCCCGGCGACTAGAGGATATCCGCCCTCGGTGTTTGCTGTTTTGCCCAAGCTGCTGGAACGGACAGGCCCGGGCAGTACGGGAACAATCACGGCTCTGTACACCGTACTGGTTGAAGGCGATGACATGAATGAGCCCATTGCCGACACGGTGCGGGGTATTCTCGACGGCCACATCGTCCTCAGCCGTAAGCTTGCAGATCGCGGACACTATCCGGCCATCGATGTGCTGGCCAGTGTCAGCCGGGTGATGCCGGAGGTGGTATCCAAAGAGCACCTGCGGGCTGCAACACAGGTTAAAGAGATGATGGCTGCTTATGACGAGATGGAAGATCTGATCAATATCGGAGCCTATCGGTCCGGCTCAAATCCCCGGGTGGACAGGGCAATCAGCCTCATCGAGCCTATTCGGGGTTTTCTCAAACAGGATATTTTCGAAAAAAGCACCTTCGATGACGCTCTCACAGGACTGTTGGACTTGACCGCCGGGTAAATGCGCGGGCAGATGAAGCTTTATGCAGCTGGGAATTTGATTGGTCTTATTACTTGGTGTAGAGGGGATCGGCTTGGGCTTTCAGTTTAGTCTGCAAAAGGTACTGGAGCTCAGAGAGCGGTTGGAGCAGCAGGCTGCCGCTGAGCTCGGCCGCCTTAAGGCTCTGGAGGCAGAGGCCAAGGAAAAACTGCTCCAGCAGCGGCAGAAGCGGCAGGTGCAGCTGGAGGAGTGGAGAAGCAAAATTCAAGGCGTCCTGGATCTGGATGAGCTAGATGCCTACCGACGCTGGCTTGATGTCTTGGACGCCGCCATTGCAGAGCAGCAAGTCGTGGTGGATGAACTCCATCAAGCAGTGCAGCGCCAAACAGAAGAATTCCTCACGGCGCGCCGCAACCGGCAAGTGTTGGAGAAGCTCCGGGAACATGAATATGCCCGATTCTTGCAGGAACTTCTCAGGAAGGAACAGCGGGAGCTAGACGATATCGGAGCCACAAGGTTTGTACACCGGGAGGCGTCTTCTTCGTGAAGAAATGGTTTTTGGCAATACTGTTCTTGGTCATAGCGGCGGTTACGTCTGTTGGTGTTCTGCAGACAACAGGAGTAATTGACCTGCGGCCTTTAGTGATAAAGCAAATAGAATCCATCCCCGCACTAGCTCCCCATTTGGAGACCTACCGGGCTGGCCGGGAAGCGGAACAACGGCTGCAGGCGGCCATGGCAGAACTGGACGCGGTAAGGGATGAGCTAATCCAAAAAGAGATGGAATTGGAAGCTAGGGCAAAGGCGCTGGCCGCGGAACAACAGAGGTTGGCCAAGGAACGGCAGGCCTTGGATGACGAAAGACAGGAACTTCTCAAGCTCAGGGATGAGGTGGAGCTGGTTAGATCCAGATTCCTGGAGCTGGAGAGGATGCGTTCAATCTACGCTGAGATGAGGGCTCGAGATGCGGCAGCGATCATGAGGGAGCTGCGGCCGGAGCTTGTCGCCTTCATCTTGAACGGCATGGACCCGGAAGTTGCTGGAGATATCCTGGCCAATTTGGATCCCAAACTGGCAGCGGAGATTACCCGCATGAGTCTAAGTGATAAGAAATAGACATCAAGGGCTGTGCCCTTGACATATAACCAAAACTCAAAGGAAAGGAGGTGTGACGGAAAAGTGCTGACAGACCTGATGTCTCCGGCGGTACTCGCTTTTCCGAAAGACACAACCCCTGCAGGACCAAGCAAGGGTGCGGGAAAAGCAACTCCTTCGGGGGGCTGGGCTTTCGAGAACACCCTGCGTAGAGTACTCAGTCAGGAGAGAGCTAGACTCGCAGACGAAAGCGTTGACTCCACTAAAGCAGATAAAGGCAGTGAAGAGACAGACTATGAGGCTGAAGACGGCCAGGTGTTGACCCTGTCTTACCTCGGATATGTACCTCCTATGGGCTTAGGAAGCAATGCTGCTAATAACGAGTCTTTTACGCCTGCGGATGCGGTAGACCAAGCTGATGCTGAATTGGAAGCGGCCGTATCGATTTCCGGGATCCTCGGAAAGGCAGCTAGAACAGCAGCCGGTGTCGAGGGAGCTTTCCCGGAAAGCGCGCAGCTGCACCCGGAGGCGGAAGGATTCGATGCAGCGCAGGTGGGGGGGTCTTGGCAGAAGGTTAGCCCAGCTTCAGACGCAGCAGCAGATGAATCCCTTGATGGGATAGCAGCAGCACCGGCTTTCGCAGGTGTGGAAGGGGTGAGCCTGGGAGACGGCAGCCCGGCCGGCACCCAAGCTCCAGGGGTCCTTGGCAAGAAGCCGTTTGAAAACGAAGCATCGTTCCAAACCAGAAACACAGCACTTAGTCCCAGATTGACTGGAACAGACAACGACCCAGCTGTCCCGCTGCGGGTGCAGAGATTTCAGAGGATGCAGCGGACACCATGGGGCGCCAAACGTCTTCGGACAGCCTCAGGACTTCTTGCAGCCGATGAAGGAGCAGGTTCATCCAGAGGAATCCGGACCGAGACGCTGAAAGGTGCACTGGAAGAGGCAGGAGTTGAGATAAAGCATAAAGCCCTGCTTTTCTCAGGCGAACTCTCAGAGGCTGAAGACGCTGTGCAGCAGGGTATGGACCTGGCAAAGGAAGTGCTAGCCGCAGCCCAGGCACCTGGAAGAGCCTTCGAAGCGCCTGAAGTCGGTATTGAAGGGCAGATTGCTCTGCGGCAAGAAACCGAAAACCTTGTGCCGTCGGAGATAAACACAGGATTAGACGCAGTTTCAGATCTGGCTCAGTTCTCAACCGGTGAAATTGATGACCCGTCTCATGCAGCATTTAGCCAGCAGGAAACGGGCCTCAACGCACAAACCGAACAAGCAGGAGATCCAGGTCAAGACCCCACCGCTCCTATTCAGCTGGCACCGGCGGGGCTATCCGGGTATGAAGCGGTAATGGATATGCCTGTGGGCCAGACCGCGGCAGACCTCAATGACCGGAAGGTCAATGCCGGGAGCGGTCAATCAAGCAGGAATGCGGCCAGCTTTCCGAGAGGGGTAGAGGGACAGGGAAATGCCCTTCCACCAGAGACCGAGTCTGCACCTTCAATCGAAGGGTCCGGTAGGACCATGGCCGAATCTGACTACAGCGCCATCCAGAATGACATCCCAGACGGGCAGGAAACTGCCAACGGGGGTCGGGAGTCTAGAGCAAAAGATGGCTACCTAAAGGCCGACGAGTCGGACCTGCAAGCTAGCAGCCGCCTTGGCGGTTTGGGAGAGCAAGCAGCCCATGTGGCAGATCCCTCGGATGCAGGCTTTGAGCAACCAGCACAGAGTACGGCCCTCAGTCCGCAGCAGCGGGCACAAGAAGCAAAGGTGAGCTCTAACCAAGTGATGGAACAGATTGTTCGAGGCGTAGAGCTGAACCTAAAGGGCGAATACGGCGAAATCCGCCTGCAGCTAAAGCCCGACAGTCTGGGAGAGGTGGAAGTCAGAATTGCCAGCAACAACGGCATCGTTTCGGCAGAGTTCATTGCAGAAAGCCAGCGGGTAAAGGCTCTCATCGAGGCTGGTTTGCCTCAGCTGAAGCAGCAGCTTATCGAACAGGGCCTGAACGTCCAGGAGCTTTCGGTCCAAGTTGGAGGGGGCAGTACTTACAGTCGAGATCCCTACTCGAGAAGTGCTGAGCCCGACACCTCAGGCATTTGGTGGCACAGCGGTGAGCGGCTGGTTTCGAGAGCTGGAGAAAGCACCCAGATTCGGTATGCTCGATGGGGCAGCACCATCGATTACAGGGTGTGATTCATCAATCAGCGGCAGGGAGGTGAGAACATGTATGTTGCAAAAACCGGCACATCCGCCTATACAGACTACAATACCGGAGCAGCAGACCCCAGTAAACGAAACGAGCTGGGAAAGAACGAGTTTTTGCGGCTGCTTATAACCCAGCTGAAGTACCAAGATCCAATGGAACCGGTCAAAGACCAAGATTTCATTGCCCAGCTGGCCCAATTCTCTGCCCTAGAGCAGACCGAGAACCTCCGCAGAGTTATGGAGCAGTTTGCTCAAAGCCAGGAGCAGATGGGCATTATTGCCCAGGCAACGGGTCTTTTGGGCAGGGAGGTGGTCGTAGTCAACTCCGAGACTGGGGAGAAAACCACCGGCATAGTGAGCTCCATCAGGTTTGTAGATGGTGTCCCTCAGCTGCAGGTAAACGGATCAGTGTATTTCCTGTGGGAAGTTCAGGCTGTTAACTCAGGTGATTAGTACAGACCGATGGAGCAAGAGAGGTGATTGCTGTGACTGATAAGCTCCCGGGACTGCACATGCGGATTCCGCCGCAGCCTATCACGGAGCGGCAGCGGCCTACACCGGTCAGCAGACCGGAGACCGGCGGCGCAGCATTCCAGGAGATCCTCAAGAAAAGGCTGGATACTTCAACCCTGAAGTTCTCTGGACACGCCCAAGCTAGGCTGAGGCTCCGGGGAATTCAGCTGGATGCTGAGCAGCTTCGCAAGCTGGAGGAAGCGGTGGATAAAGCTGCTGCCAAGGGTTCCCGAGATACCCTGGTAGTGATGAATGGAAACGTATTTGTGGTAAGTGTGCGGAACCGCACCGTGATAACCGTGGTTGACCGGGATTCAGCTAGAGAAAACGTGTTTACCCAGATCGACAGCGCGGTGTTAACCGACTGAGATTACAACACCCCGGAAAGTTGAGAGGCTGGACCGGAGGGAGGCCTTGAGGAACTGCGGAACGACCGAAGCAGTTCCTGCCGGGGGATGAAAAGGAGTGGAAGACACCATGATGCGATCCCTTTTCTCCGGTGTATCTGCTCTGAGAAACCACCAGATCAGAATGGACGTGATTGGCAACAACATAGCCAATGTAAACACAGTGGGATTTAAGAGCAGCCGAGTCACGTTTAGAGAGGTTCTGAATCAAACCATAAAGGCTGCCAGCAGCCCCCAAGGGGGACGGGGCGGCGTAAATCCTATACAAATCGGACTTGGCATGGCCCTGGGCTCCATTGACGTCATTCACAGCCAGGGCAGCCCAGAAGTAACCGGACGCCAGACGGACATGGCCATCGAAGGCGATGGGTTCTTTATTCTGTCCGACGGATCCCGCTACTTCTACACGAGAGCCGGTCTGTTCGGCGTTGACAAAGACGGATCTCTGGTGAGTACCGTCAACGGCATGAAGGTGATGGGATACAAAGCGGTCAACGGACAAGTCGATCCCAAGGGGGGACTGACTAGCTTGGTCATACCAGTGGGAGCCACCATCAAGCCCATCGCCACCAGCACGGTCAAGTTCAGCGGCAACCTGGACTCCCGGATGGATTGGGAATGGAAGCTGTTGAAATCGGAGTTTACGCTCAACAGTCAGTCTTACTCTGCAAGAGTTGAGAAGACCGATGAGTTTGGCAAGTGGACACTCAAGATTGTTGACTCATATGGCAAGGTCGTATTATCAGAGGTCGTTCTCCAGGACGGAGATGGACTTGCATTCGTCGATCCGACCAGTCGTGGCACTACGCCAACTAAAGAGGTAAAGATAGGAGGCGTGAGATATAGTCTAGAAATAGCAGAAGACGGTCTCACGATAAGACGTGTAGGTGGTGGTGGTGGTAGTGAGACTAAGACTACACTTCCAGCGTCCCTGGAACGTCCCCAAGTGACACAGACAGTCGATGTTTTCGATTCTCTGGGAAATACCCATGCCGTAAGCTTCGTGTTAACCAAAGTTGGCGTTAACACGTGGCAGTGGAAGGCAACTTGCAACGTTCCCGGGTTTGATGGCGGAGAAGGAGAAATAGTAGGAGAAATAGTATTCGATAGTACCGGCGCCATCGAGAGCATTACCGGTGACCCGCTGGTGTTTACGCCGGTGGGAGCAGATACTGTGCAGATCATGCCGGATTTCACAGCCCTAGTGCAGAATGCTGCTGAAGGCACATTGGTCTTTGAAAGCCAGGACGGCTATCCGCAGGGAACCTTGGTAGGTTTCAGCGTCGACGAGGCTGGAAATATCATCGGCGAGTATTCTAACGGCCTCACCGAGGTATTGGGACAGATAGCCATTGCAGTGTTCAACAATCCGGCGGGCCTTGCCAAGGCCGGAGATACCACCTTTGTGGTGTCAGCTAATTCGGGAGAACCCAAGGTCGGGCAGCCCGGCACAGGTTCTAGGGGCAAGATCATTCCCGGCTCGCTGGAGATGAGCAATGTGGATCTATCACAGGAGTTTACGGATATGATCATTACTCAGCGGGGATTCCAGGCCAACTCAAGGATTATTACCACGTCAGATGAGATGCTCCAGGAGCTGGTGAATCTCAAGCGATAGACCCTGCTGTTAAGTGACGGTTAGGCTGGTCGGGGCGAGGGGTGCGACCCTCCCCCGGCCCATATCTCCCAAGTCCGCGCAGTAGGATCGATGGATCTGCCGGAAGGCGCAGATCTCTAGGAGTTCTGCTTACGAAAGGGGGGCGGGGACGGTGTAGAAACCCGTCCGCAGAAACATGGATTTTGCAACACTTGTTGGTCTAGTCGGTGGTTTCGCGTTGGTCCTTGCAGCTATCTCGGTGGACGGCACTGTGGCAGGTTTTTTGCACTTGCCATCCATCATGGTGACTCTCGGCGGCACCATAGCAGCTACCTTTGTCAATCACTCGCTGTCCGATATATCCAGGGTTATCGCCATGTTGAGAATTGCCTTTACCGAACGGGCTTATTCTGGCCGGGAGTTGATTGACCAGCTGGTGGC
>DUMM01000134.1 GCA_012839845.1 Bacillota bacterium
CGACCTCTGCGATGCGAACGCAGCGCTCTCCCAGCTGAGCTACAGGCCCGGGGACGTCTATCATTATACACCACTGCCGCACATTTGTCTAGAATAATTACCGGCAGGACACACTAAAACCCGGTCTAGGTCCATGTTTGGGAGGTAGCCCATGGAAATCCGTGTCACTGTTCCCATTCTTAAGAATCGGCCGGGAGTCCTGCTTTTCGGTCCGGAGGTGGAAAGATTCTCCGAACCAATCGAGATTGACCAGTACTTCTCCGTGAGGTTCAGCCAGTCTGGACTGGAGAACATGATTATAGGCATTAGGCGCCGCCAGTATGCCGATTGGGCGTGGCAGCAGCTTTCCCGCTTAGGGGAAGAACTGACTGCCGAGGCAGACTCCACCGCTCTTCTCTGTCCCGTCCACCTCGCCTCCCATTGGGAGTCAGCAGGAGTTATCCCCTATGCCTATCAGCTGGATACAGTCCGCCGGGTCGTACACGAAATGGGCGGTCGAGCAATTCTCGCCGATGAAGTCGGTTTAGGCAAGACCATCGAAGCGGGCATGATCCTCAAAGAGTATTTGCTGCGGGGTCTGGTGAGAAGAGCCCTAATTCTTGCCCCTGCCTCCCTATGCTGGCAGTGGTTTCAGGAACTGCGGGAGAAGTTCCACATTCCTGCGGTCATCCAGCGCAGCGAGCATGATTGGAACACGTGTCAGTTCATCGTCGCCTCAATAGACACAGCCAAACGGGAACCACATCTTTCCCGGATACTCAACATCCACTGGGATATGCTGATCGTCGATGAAGCCCACAGGCTGAAAAACTCCAGAACCCAGAATTGGCAGTTCATCAATGCTATTCACAAAAAATACTTCCTGATGCTGACCGCCACGCCAGTGCAAAACGACCTTAAGGAATTGTACAACCTTATCACTCTGCTGAAGCCCGGCCAGTTAGGGACGTATTCCGAGTTCAAGCGGCGATTTACCGCCGGCAAACGTACTCCCAGAGACCCTGAAATGCTTAGGTCCCTCCTCAGGCAAGTGATGATTAGAAACCGCCGGGGAGCCGCGACAGTGCAGTTTACCCGGAGAATTGTCCAATCACTGACGGTGGAGCTGACTCCAGCCGAAAAGGAACTTTATCGCTCAGTTGAATGCTTCATCCGTCAGCAAGTACAGAGATCCTTAACTGAAAAGAAGACCATTTTGCCTTACATCACCCTTTTGCGGGAGGTCTGCAGCAGCCCGTGGGCAGCGGTCCTGACTTTGAAAAAACTCCATGACAAGGCCCCGCTGGAACTGCGGACACAGCTGGCTCGGCTGCTGGAGCTTGCAGCACAGATAGAAAACAGCGCCAAAGTTGAGCAGGTTTTAGCTCTCTTGCCCAGACTGGACGGGAAGGTTGTGATTTTCACCGAGTACCGGGGGACTCAGGCGTTTATTAAAAAGCATTTGGAGGCGGCTGGTCTCGGCGTTGTAGCCTTTGATGGAACCTTGTCTGCCGGCCGCAAGGAGTTTACCAAGTTTCTCTTTAAACGCTACGGCGATGTTCTGGTAAGCACCGAATCCGGCGCTGAGGGCATTAACCTACAGTACTGCAGCAAAGTGATCAACTTTGACCTGCCCTGGAATCCCATGCGGCTGGAACAGCGAATCGGACGGGTTCATCGGCTGGGACAGACCAATGATGTGTACGTTTTCAACCTCGCGGTCCGGGGAACCATTGAGGAGCATATCCTGAGGCTTCTCTATGAAAAGATCAAGATGTTTGAGCTGGTTGTCGGCGAACTAGATGCCATCCTCGCCCAGCTGCACTTGGATAGGTCTTTCGAAAGCCATCTCATCGATATCTTCATCCGCTCGGAGTCGGAAAGCCAGCTGATAAGGGAATTGGACCAGCTGGCGCAACACATCCTAAGGACGAGGCAAGAGCTGACCAAGTCAAGTCTCTTGGACCTTCTGCCGTAGCTCCATTCCTCTCTACAAGGAGGCGAACGTCAATCAGACAAATGAGCAATCAGGCAATCCTAAGTTACGGTGGTTCAGAGGCTCAAGTGGTCTCCCATCGGTCTTTCCCTGACCAGCCCTCTGGAGTCAAATCTTTTCTGGAGCATTTCTGCCGCAATTTCGGCCTGGAATGCAGCTGGCTGACAGAGGACATCGCTGAGCTTCACCTCACCGATGAGGCAGCCGGCCTCATCGATGGACCCCGCACCCCCGGGTACCGGTGCAAGTTGGCCCTCACGGTGAAGTCGGCGGAAGCCTGGAAAGATGCCGAGCTCTTTGTCCCCGGCAGCTATCGATGGGATAGATTCCTGACCATTGCCAACCACAAGGGAAGGCTCTGCCGCCAGTATGTGACGGGAATTCCTGGCTCTTTGGATGATGGGGAAGCGCCTGAGGCACAAGGCGGGGAGATTAACTATGAACCGCATCTGTTGATCCATTGGCGCCTCAACTACCGCACACAGACAGACAGCCGCCGCCGCATTCTTGATTTTGCCGTCAACTTGGTAACCGGACATCTGGAAACCGGGTATTATCATCACCTGCAGAGCTGCTCTCTGGCTGAAAACCCTCTGCCCTTTATCCCCACTGCCAAACGCCGAGTGGGATTTAGAGCTGCCTATAAGATGATGACCGATGAGATCCGCTATATTCTCACCGTTGAGGACAACAGCTGGGCGAAGGAAGCCTGCCGGCACCTGGACCAGGAAATCCAGGTTCTTCAGCGGTACTACGATGACCGCCTGTTGAGGGAAAACGCCGAAGATGAGCTGATATGGGAAAAAGACCTGCGGATTCAGGAACTCAAGCGGCGTTCCCAGCCCAGGGTCCTAGCCAGCCCCTTTGCCGCTGCCCTGCTCTATGTACCGATTATCACTTATCAAGCCTGTGTCAACGGGCAAAACCTGCGTCTGCGATTCGACCCGGTGGCAGGGCGCCCGGTGAGATAAGCTGCACAGCGTTATCTTCTGGAATTCAGCCGCTGCAGCTGCTGCCTAATCCGCATCTCAACCCGCTCCGGCAAAGGCGGGCTGGGAGGGCGCTGCACGCTTTGCAGCTCAGCCTCCACCGCTATCTCCGGCAGCGCGGCGGCCATCGGATGCCCCATCTTAGGCACGTAAGGTTCCTTACCCAATAGATCGTGAAGAATGAGAATGGCTGCCTCTTTGTCGGGGATACTGCCCCGTACATCGCTATCGGGGTCAAGAGCCGCGTAGGGAGGCAGCGGGGAACCGACACAAGATGGACAGCCGTGGCTGCACCGGCATTCTCTGATCAGCTCCAGGCATGCCTCGAGAATGTCGCCGATCATCTCATATCCCTTGGCGGCATATCCAATACCTCCAGGGAAACGGTCGAAAACAAAGACAGTAGGCACACCGGTATTGCTGGAATCCACCACTGAACCGATATCCATGGAATCGCACATAGCATATAGAGGCAGCACGGCGGTCAGGGCATTGGCAATCCCAAGGAGCCCCTCTTGCGGACTGCGGCCGAACTGCCGCACCCTGGCCAGGGTATCCAGACTAGGTGAAAGCCAGAAAGCACAGGTTTCCAAAGTGCTGGGAGGCAGCGAGACTTTGCCGAAGCCGATGCTGTCCTGACTGTAGAACTTGATTTTCTTGAACATGTAGGTAATATAGGTTACTGTGACCTCACCGAACCGGACTTTGCCGCCTTCCTGGTCCTTTTCCGCTTCTACCGTCTGCACCTGCACCTGCCGGTCACTGATAGCCTGGGTGTAATAGTCGAGTTCCGCCCGGTGGACGTATGCTACCCTTTCAGTCAGGTTAAGCTCTGAAACAAAGTAAGTATCCCCCTCGTGTATATAAACAGCTTCTGTGTGGAGCTGCATAAAAGCGCTGAGTTCATCGGTACTGCCGATTACCTGAGGCTGTTCCGTGATGTCAACGACGGTGTACATATTCTCAGTGATGTTGCGCAAACTGACGTCATCGGCGGGGTAGCCCCTTCCGGTCCAGAACCACCGGTCCCCCC
>DUMM01000021.1 GCA_012839845.1 Bacillota bacterium
AAACTAGAACGGGCCGGGTATGAAGTGAATGAAAAGACGTCGCGCCCCACGCGGGGCGCGAGGGTTGAAACCCTGATCTCATTATCCATCAGCTGAACTGCTGCGGTCGCGCCCCACGCGGGGCGCGAGGGTTGAAACTAAGAATGCTCATCGTTGGAGATCTCTACCATCCGGTCGCGCCCCACGCGGGGCGCGAGGGTTGAAACTTTAGTAGGGCCGCAGGGAATAGGGAAAAGTACACGTCGCGCCCCACGCGGGGCGCGAGGGTTGAAACTTAACCGCTACGAAGCCAATGCTCGCCGACCTGAGTCGCGCCCCACGCGGGGCGCGAGGAGTGATACCCAGCCAAAGAGGTTCAGCTAGTACAACTGACTGATCGCGCCCTACGACGGGTACGAAGGTTGATGCCCGGCTGGGGGGCAGGTTTGCATGTAGGCCGATGAACTGTCCCGGTGTAAGGTTAATGCAGGTGCTTTGGTGAGCGAAGGTTTCTGGATGAGAGAGGAGAGACCTCACCACTTCTACGGATGCAGACCTCAAAGCCTTAGGGAGTGAGACCTCTCATGACCATAGTTCGTGTGGTATTCGAATAGTCCCCAATAGTGACGAGCGAGCTTCTGGGTTTTCTCCATGAAGAATGGGATTATGTTTTCTCGCCCGTCTCTTTAGTGCGTGTATTCAAGTTATAACAACCGTATGCTCTGTGTGTTGCATCCCAGATGAGTATGTGACTCTACCGTTAATGAGGCAGAACCTGCTTTGAGCTCCTCATGCAACACTAGTTGATAATAGAAACCAACCCGAACATACTGACCGGGTCCTACTTCTGCTGGACCCGCCCATTTTTCGTTCTACCCCACCCGATACGCCACCAGCGCTATCTTCTGGCCTGTAGTCTTGGCAAGCTCCTCCTCCCAAGCGGTGATGGTTTGGAGCTCTTCCTCGGATAGGTCAGCTAAGGGGCACTGGTTCTTGCGGTTTTCCGCCATCGTACGACCTCCCTCGAATGCCGGCGACTTGTCCTTACTGTTAAGTGTTTCCTTATTTCGACTAGGTTTATGCAGGCAGCGGGGAGGCGTCGTCTCTATATCAGCTGCAGACTTTGCTTCAGCATTTGGTCTGCCGCGGCAGAGGCAGTGATTTTCCCATCCTTAAGATAATAAGCCCTGTCGGCGATGGAAAGCGCTGCACTGGCGTTTTGCTCAACCAGCAGCACTGCTGTTCCGGTCCTGTTAATCTCTGCAATGGTGCTCATCACCCTGTCTACCATGATGGGAGCAAGGCCCATCGACGGTTCATCCATGCAGATGAGGCGGGGTGAAGTAACCAGTGCTCTGGCAATGGCCAGCATCTGCTGCTCGCCTCCCGAAAGGGTACCGGCCAGTTGGTTGCGCCGTTCGGCTAGAACGGGGAAGAGGCTGAAGACCTTCTCCAGACCGGCCAGGGACTCTGACCGAGGAAGGGAGTCGGCAGCCAGGTCTAGGTTTTCCATGACGGTGAGATCAGGCAGTATGCGGCGGCCCTCGGGCACCACTCCCATTCCCATCCTGATTATTTCATACGTCGGCAGACCGTCAATCCGCCGGCCGAGGAAATAGATCTCTCCTTGGGTGGGGCGGAGCCGTCCGGTGATGGTCTTCAGGGTTGTGCTCTTGCCGGCGGCATTGAGGCCCAGAAGGGTCACCGCTTCGCCGGGATACACGCATAGGTCAATCCCTTGGAGTACCTTGGCTGGCCCATAACCGGCATGTACGTTCATAAGCTTGAGAAGAGGCTGTGAGTTGGGGACAGTTCTGTTGTCTCCAGATACGCGGTCTGACACTTGAACAGTTGTTTCGATCGCTGCCGCACTGGGTGCGGATTTGAGCGACCTCTCTATGATGCTGATGCGTCCCGCGTGGCCATCATCAGAGGCAGAGGAACTGCCGAAATATGCCCGGATAACCTCTGGATTTTGGGCTACATCCTCGGGTCTGCCTTCGGCGATTTTCTCGCCGTAGTTGAGCACCACTGCCCGATCGCACACAGAGGCGATGAGGTCCATGTGATGTTCAATGACTACAATGGTGTAGCCCTGCTGTTTCAAGTGAACGATTTCATCAGCAAGCTGGGATATCTCCTCAACAGTCATACCTGCCGCCGGCTCATCGAGCAGGAGCAGTTTGGCTCCTGTAGCAAGGGCTCGGGCCATTTCAACCCGCCGCTTGTCAGGGTAGGAAAGCTCGGCAACTTGGTCGCCTTCCCGCTGAGCCAGGCTGCATTCAACCTGGTCCAGAATTCCCCGCACATAGCTGATGGTCTCAGCCTCCTTGCGCAGGTGAGACTCAGACCTGAAGAGGATTTCTGGTAGCAGAGCCTTGTGGCGCAGGTGGCATCCAGCCAAGACGTTCTCTAGGACGCTTTGAGTTTCATACAGCCGGATATTCTGAAAAGTCCTGGCGGTGCCCAACTGGGCCACCTCGTGCGGCGCCTTGCCCACAATTGACTGCCCATACAGTCGGATATCCCCGCTGGTCGGCCTAATAAGGCCCGTTACCAGGTTAAACAGGGTTGTTTTACCGGCACCGTTGGGCCCGATGATGCCTAAGATTTCTCCTTGATGTACGGTCAAGCTGACGTTGGAGAGGGCAGTCAGCCCGCCGAAGGTGCAGGTTACGTTCTGAAGCTCGAGAACTGGAGCTTTGGCGGTATTGGAACTCTCCAGTTTGCTGGACCGTCCAATGGCCGAGAGCTTTCCGTCTCTCGCCGGGGAAGCGCTGCTCTTCTTGATCCCTCTAGATGCCGCTGTTTCCGACTTCTGTACCTTCTTGGGACTAATACCCATCAGTCTCTCGCCGACGCCTATCAACCCTTGAGGCCTGAAAATTGCCAGAAGCACAAGGGCCAGGCCGTAAATCAGCATGCGGTAGATGCTGTAGGCCCGCAGAGCTTCGGGCAGAACCTGGAGAAGCAGGACACCCAACATGATCCCCGGTACGCTGCGCACTCCCCCGAGGACCACCATGCAGTAGAGGGTGATGAGCTCCGTCATGGTAAAGTTCTGGGGGAATACTGCCCGCTGCCAAGAGGCAAAGAGAGCACCGGCAAGACCGGCAACAGCCGCAGCGCCGGCGAAGGCTGCGATCCGGTAACCCTTGACGTTCACGCCCATACAGGCCGCGGCGATTTCGTTCTCCCGCAAAGCATTCCAAGCTCGGCCAATTTTGGACCCCGCAAGCCGGGATACGCCGATGAGCACAGCAATAGTAAGAATCCAGATGAAGACGTACTGAGATTCCAGGGTGGCGAAGGTGTATCCGAAGATGCGGGGCGGATCGATTGCCACGATGCCGTTGGGACCATTGGTGATGTTGATGGGCCGGTCCAGGTTGTTCAAAAGAATCCGCACAATCTGACCAAAGCCCAGGGTTACCATGGCCAGGTAATCGCCGTGCAGTCTCAGGGTGGGAATACTGACTGCCAAGGCAGCCAGGACTGCTAAAGCGATGCCGATGAGGGCTGCCGGCAGGAACGGCAGATGCAAACCGAATTTGGGTGATGCCAGGAGCGCGTATGCATAGGCCCCTATGGCGTAAAACCCCACGTAGCCCAGGTCCAACAGCCCCGCTTGCCCTGCCACTATGGAAAGGCCGGCGGCCAGCATGAGGTAAATGCCGACAGATCCTCCTACCCGGATGAGGTAGTAATCCCGGGTGAGGAGGGGGATGGGAAGGATTAGGGCATAGACCAGGAACACTAGAATCCGCACCAACGGATAGTGACTGCCCGCCTGCTCCCGCAGCCGGGCCAAGGAGCCGGTGAACTCAACCGCCTTTGGACGGTGATGAGCTGCCTTTTCCTTTGGAATTTTGTTGCGCTCGTAATCCACAGCCATGGGCTACGCCCGCCTTTCTCAAGTTTTGGAGGTAAAGCCGTCTAGGCCCTCGACACGCTGGGCTTTCCAAACAGCCCCGCTGGCCGGAGAATGAGGGTGAGAATTAGTACGGCAAAGACTATAGCGTCTTTGTAGACCGGGGGAGCGATCAGAACCCCGAAGCTTTCCGCAAGGCCGAGCAGCAGCCCTCCTGCCGCGGCGCCCCGAAAACTCCCTATACCCCCCAGTACCGCTGCCGTAAAGGCCTTCATGCCGGCTGAAAAGCCGATCATGTAGTCTACCTGGGTATAATAAAGTCCGATCATCACTCCGGCAAGCCCAGCCAGGGCTGACCCCAAGACAAATGTGAGGGCTATGACTTGCGCGGTATTGACTCCCATGTATTCTGCAGCTTCGCTGTCTTGGCTGGTTGCCCGCATGGCCCGGCCAAATTTGGTCTTAAACACGACAACATCCAAAAGCACCATGGTTACGGCAGATACTACCACCATTGCCAGGCGGGTTGCCGAGATGGTAGCACCTGCGGCGCGAACAACCAGGTCTTGGGGGATCAAAAGCTCTGCCGGTATGGCCTTGGCTCTGCCGGCGGTGAGAATCATGGCCGCATTCTGCAGGATAATGGAAACGCCTAAAGCAGAGATGAGGGTAACAAGCCGGGATCCGCCCCGTAAAGGCCTGTAGGCGAACCGCTCTATGGCAGCGCCCAGTATTGACGTAGCTCCAACGGCAGCGAGGACCATGGCTGCCAGCACCAGGATGGGTGCTGCAACCTGACCGTCCTCAGCGAAAAACATCAAGACGCCCCAGCCGGTGAAGGCTCCCACCATGAAGACATCTCCATGGGCGAAATTCAGCATTCTAAGGACACCGTAGACCATGGAATAACCTAAGGCCAGAAGGGCGTATATACTGCCGAGGGTGATCCCATTGACGATTTGCTGCGGAACCTGACTGATAAGCTCTTCCATTTCCCTCACCCCTTCTTAAGCGGTGCGGCCGCCGCAGATCTCCCCAGCGGCCGCACATACCCTGCAGGTTTTAACGAGCTGCGCGGTGAACTGGCCGCGCTTGTCTCTTGTACGACTAGTTCCCTGAAACACTGGCTGAATACTCAGCCACCGGCACAAACTCTCCGTTCTGCACCTGGTAGACAAAGATGCTGGCACCGACTACATCGCCTTTGGCATCGAAGCTGATGGGGAATCCCAAAATGCCCCTGTAGCCGTCAGTCTTGCTGATGGCTTCACGCACCTTGTCCCGGGTGATGGCCATGGGATCGGAGGCTGCTCTCCTCGCAGCATCGATGAGGATGTTGGCGGCTTCATATGACTGTCCGCTGAAGACGCTCATGGCGCCGTATCGTCCCTCGAATTTCTCAATGAAGGACTGGGCCTCCGGCACCTCCCTGATGTCCTTGCCGATGGAGGTGACGTACATGCCCTCCGCCAGTCCTCCAGAACCGTCAATTAGCTGGTCCTTCTCCTTGAGTCCGTCTCCGCCCATGAAGGTCACATCAAGGCCGAGGCCGGCGGCCTGTTTGATTAGGCTGGCTGCCTGGGCTGGATTGGCCAGGCCGAGGTAAACCAGGTCAGGATTAGCTGCCTTGACTCTAGTTAAGATGGGGGAGAAGTCCCGGTCCGCCATGTCAATTTGTCCTCTCAACACCTCAACACCCGCCGCCTTAAGGGCCGGCTCTACCTGGTCGGCCAAGCCTTGACCGTAGGTGGTTTTATCATCGATGATGTAGATTTTCTGAGCCTTCAGTTCCTCGACAATGAACTTAGCGGCTGCGGGACCTTGGGCATCGTCCCGGGGGCAGATGCGGAACATCACGCTGTAGCCCATCTCGGTCAGCGGCGGATATGTAGCCGACTGGCTGATGATGGGCAGCCCTGCCCGCTGGTAGGTCGGAAGTGCCGCCTGGACTGTGGCGCTGTTCATTGGTCCCACAACACCGATGACGTTGCGGTCCATGGCCAGCATCTCAGCCACGATAATCGCCTTGGCCGGATCAGCGGCATCGTCTGCCTCCACGATTTCAATCATCCGCCCGTTGATGCCGCCCGCAGCATTGGCCTCTTCAACAGCCATCTTGATGGCATTAAGACCATCAAGACCGATCTTGGAAACATCGCCGGTGTACGGGCCGGCAGCTCCAATTTTGATGGGGGGAAGCTCCTTGGCGGCAAGCTCCACCGTCCCTGCCAGGGCTACAACGGCCGCCACGAGGATTACGAACAACACTGCATTCACCTTGGATTTCAGCTTTCTCAGCATGGAAATACCTCCTCTTTTGGTAGACCTCATGGGAGGAATTCCAGGCCTTGGCCAAGGGCTATCTGCTTGAGCGGGTGGGCCGTCGGCAGCTGCCTTCTTGCCTAACAAAAAAGCCCGTCCCAAAAGGGACGAGCCTTATACTCGCGGTGCCACCCTAATTGGATAGGCTGATGCCTAACCCACTTTTCCAGGGTACGGCCTCTTATCTAGGCGCCCAACTGGCTGGGCCCGGCCGGTTGGGTAGAACAAGTGCCTACTAAGGGCGATACCCCTGCCCGGTAACGGGGGCTGCCGGCTCAACCTACTGAGTTAACCGCCCATGGGGAAACTGTTCGGCCTGCGGCTCCGGGGCCCACTCGCCGCACCCTTCCCGCGGGGCTTCCACCATCCCCCGCTCGCTTAGGGCCGGTTTGCTGCGGCGATCTTCCCCATCAACGCCTTTCCTTCCCACAATAGATGATGAAGTTTGATGACATCTTACACCGTAAATTATGGGATGTCAAGGGGGGAAAGGGTGAAAATTCTATCGCCGGACAAAATCCCGACAAGGCGAAATATTGCCGGCAGTTTAGGGCAATCTAAGAACCAGAGCGAAAAGGAGGTCTGATGGTTCTGTTGCTGGAGAGATTGTGGCAGAGACTGCGGCGCAAGAAAGAGACACCCCAGCCGCGAGATTTCGACGGCGTATCCTTAAGCGAGCTGTTGGAATTTATTCAGTCGCAAGACTTGGTCTCTGACCTCAAGGAAAACGAGGCCATGATCAAGCAAGCCCTGGGCGATAGTTCCGATCTTACCCTTCGCCACTTGAGATTTGGCCGTGAGCTTCAGATACCTGTTTTAGTTCTTCACATTGACGGCATGGTAGATTCGGAAACGCTCATGAACGGACTTATCGGACCTATCCTGGGAAAAAGCTCGTGGCTTTCGGAGGAAGAGTCTGGACAGAGGCTGAGTAGAAGTGAGCTCTTTCTCTTGATGAAAGAGCAGATCCTGCGCAATAGTTCTGTGCACGAGACAGCGAGTCTGGATGAACTTCTGGATTACCTGGTCAGGGGCAATGCCGTCTTGCTCATGGACGGTGTACCTAAAGCCTTGGCCTGTGAAGTTAAAGGCTGGGCTGAGAGAAATGTTCAGCAGCCCACTACTGAGGTTGCTGTCCGGGGACCACAGAATGCCTTTATAGAAAACCGCCGAGTGAACACAACATTGCTCCGAAGGATCATCGCCTCCCCTTTATTGTGGTTTGAGGACTTTAAGGTGGGAGCTGTCACCAACACCATGGTGACCATTGCCTATATCAAGGGGTTAGTTGAGGACAGTTTGGTGGAGGAAGTAAGGGAGCGGATCAGCTCCATCGAAATCGACGCTATATTCGAAAGCGGACACATAGAGGAACTCATTGAAGATGCTCCGTATTCTCCTTTTCCCACCATCCTCAGAACCGAACGGCCGGACAAGGTGGCTGCCGCGCTGCTGGAGGGAAGGGTTGCGATCATTACCGACGGTACTCCTTACGTATTGGTTGTTCCAGTTACTTTTCAAAGCTTCTTGACCGCTGCGGAGGACTATTACGAACGGTTTTTTACGGGTTCGGTGGTTAGGTTTATCCGGGCTGTCGCCTTCTTCCTGGCTCTTACCTTGCCGTCAACGTACGTAGCTGTTACAAACTTCCATCAAGAGCTGCTCCCAACATCCCTTACTTTGAGCATTGCTGCCCAGCGGGAAGGAGTACCCTTTGTAGCTATTGTCGAAGCTTTGTTCTTGGAAGTCTCCTTTGAGCTGTTGCGGGAGGCTGGAATCAGGCTGCCTAAGGCTATTGGCCCTGCCATCAGCATCGTTGGCGCCCTTATCTTGGGTGAAGCAGCCGTTTCCGCTGGGCTGGTGTCCTCGGCTTTGGTGATTGTTGTTGCGGCTACGGCTATTGCATCCTTCATCAGTCCCATATACAGCATGTCCATCAGCGTTCACCTGCTGCGCTTTCCCATGATCCTCCTGGCCGGCACTTTGGGCCTTTTTGGGGTAATGATGGGTTTGGCCGCCATCTTGATCCACCTTTGCAGCGTCCGATCCTTCGGGGTACCATACCTGACTCCGTTGGCACCGGCAGTGCCTTCCGAGTGGAAGGATACTGTAGTCCGGGTACCTATGTGGAAGATGGATACGAGACCCAAATCCCTGGTGAAGAAGGAGTTCATACGCCAAAGCCCCAGGCAGAGACCTCAGCCGCCTGAGCAAGAGGATACCGAGTAGTATTGTACTCTGCTGGTGAAGGAAGGAGAGTCATCTTGGCAGTCCTTGAGGGCGGAAGAATTAGCGGTAAACAGTTTATAGCTTTAGCAGTTCTGACCCGAATCTTGGCGGCTCTGCTGGAGGCCCCCACAATCTCCGGCACCAACGCAGGACACGATGTTTGGATAGCGATCCTCATTTCAACTTTTCTCACCCTTCCTTGGGTATTCCTGTGGGTGCAGCTTGCCAAGATGTATCCCGGAAAGACCATTATCCAGTACAGCATGGATATCCTCGGGCCGTGGTTTGGGCGCCTAGTGGGCCTTGTACTGATTGTGTACTTCCTGCAGCAGTCAGCCCATGCAGTTCGGGTGGCTGCCGATGCTTATGTGACTACAATTATGCCGGAAACTCCCCTCATCGTGTTTATCGCTATTATGACGGCGCTGTCCTCCAACTGCGCCCGTTCCGGGCTGGAAGTTCTAGCCCGGGCAGCGGACATTGTATTTCCCCTCGTGATGTTTCTTCTGGTGCTGATCCTGGTTCTTCCCATCGGCACCGCAGATCCCTTGAATTTGCTGCCGGTAGCCGCTTACGGCTGGCAGCCCATCTTCGAGGCTTCCTTGTCTTCCTTTGCCATCTTCGGTGAACTGATAGTCATGACCATGCTGTTTCCCTATCTCGATGAAGCCAAGGAGGCCAATCGATTGGCAGTAACCACTGTCTTGCTTGCAGGCTTTCTTTTCACTGTGTTTTCCATCGTCGTAGCACTGGTCTTCGGACCTGCAATGGGAAGTCTCATTTTCCCAGCCTTCAGCCTGAGCCGGTCAATTGAGTTTGCCTTCGTAGTGGAACGGGTAGAGGTGATTCCTCTAGTTGCGTGGACTTTGGGTGCCGGTGTCAAGCAGACGGTATTCCTTTGGGCCGCTATGTTGGGGATTGCCCAGCTTTTCAATCTGTCGGAGATGAAATCTCTGGCTTATCCTGTGGGGGCACTGGTGGCCAGCTTTTCGGTCTGGCTGTTCAGCACTATTTTTGACGCGCTGCAGTTTTACACAGCTGCAGAATTCGGCCCCCTGGCTATTATTGCTACGTATGTTATTTCTCTGGTTCTGTACATCGGCGCTCTTATCCGCCGATCTGTCCGATCCAGCCGGGGAGAGGAGGCGCGTCCGTGACGGGGAACTCGAGAAAAGTGCTGGTTGTGATGCTGATCGTGATTTCTATGCTGCTGGGAGGGTGCTGGAGCCGGCGGGATGTAGAGAGGCTGGCCTTTGTTCTGGCAGTGGCTGTGGACAAAGCCCAGGACCCCGATAAGGTCCAGCTGACAGTAGAGCTGGCCAGGCCGTCAGCTCTAACGGCTACCAGCCAAGGGGGCGGCTCTTTGGAGAGCGCCGTATGGCGAGTATCGAGTACGGGGTATACGGTGTTCGATGCCATCCGCAACTTCGCCTCCCAAGTACCCCGCCAGTTATTCTGGTCCCACAACCGCCTTATAGTTTTCGGTGAAGAGATTGCCAGGGAGGGGCTGGAGGATGTGCTGGATGCCTTTTTCCGGGATCCTGAAATGAGGCGGTCGGTGAAAGTGATAGTCTGCAAGGGCGATACCGGGGCGAACTTTCTCCTGGTGGACGTACCCCTGGAGAGGGTGCTTTCCGGGGGCATTCAGGGGATAATTTCAAGCTCGGTAGAGAAGCTGTCCACCATGGTCGACATAGGTCTGAACTACTTCGGCCGGGCGCTGTCGGCAGACGGCCTGGAGCCAATTGCCGTCAGGGGAGAGATCATCGACTTGCCCCCCGATGAGGATCCGCGGGGCAGTCTGGAGCGGACAAAGATCTCCAAAGCACCCCGGATCACAGGCGCTGCGGTATTCAAAGGGACCAAGCTGGTGGGATGGCTGGATAAACCCGAAGCCCGGGGCTTCAACTGGATCAAGGGCAAGATCGGCGGCGGAGTAATCACTGTAGAGAAACCCAACGAACGGAATAAGTTCATAGCGGTGGAAATTGTAAGAACTAGGAGCAATATCAAGACAGAGATAGTAGGCGGCAAGCCGAAGGTGACGATAAAAGTCGAGTGCATGGGGAATTTTGCCGACAGGGAGAATGTCTACGTAAACCCAGAGGGTGTTGCACCCACTGTGCTTTCCATCGAAAGGCAGATGGCGGCGGTAATCAGAAACGAGATAGAGGCGGCTGTCAAGAAGGCCAAGGAATTCGGTTCGGATATCTTCGGCTTCGGTGAAGCTTTTTACAGGTTCCACCCCAAAGAATGGAAGCGGCTGCGGGAGGATTGGAACGACAAGGGTTTCCGAGAACTGCAGGTCGAGGTGGAAGTTAAGGCCATGCTCCGGCGCTCAGGTCTGATCGAGCTGGAGGTGCCTTTGGGAAAGTAGCAGGTGGTGCTCTTGATTGCTAGTGTACTGGGGATCGTGCTGGTCTACGGGGCGATTGTGTACTACGAAGCCCCAGGGTTAATTAAGCGCAAACTCTGGCGGGAGCTGGCTGTGTTTATGCTGGTTGTGGCGGCAGGACTCACCCTGGGCATTACCAGGGTTACAGGCATTTTGTACAAGTGCTGGGTAGACTTGGTAGGGCCGGTGGGCAAGTCCATATCTCACCTGATAGGGCTCATCTAGAAGCTGCGCGGCGTCTTATTGAGCTTTTCTACGCGGGCAAGGGCCCATTCCGCGGACATCCTGACCGGTTCCGAAGAGTCTGCCAGAGCCTTTGCCAGCAGGGGAATGGCCTGCAGGCTGCCGCTGTTTCCCAGGTTAATTGCCGCATTGCGCTGCAGGACCTTTTTACCCCGCCAGCCCGCTGCAGTTCGAGCAAAGGTTCCCCGAAAACATCGGCTGGTAAGTCCCATGACCATGGCTAAAGACGGCGCAGTGCCGATCTGCGGGTGGGGGAAAAACTCCTGGTGGTTGCGCCATTGGGCTGCGGCATTGTGGGGGCAGACTTCCTGGCAGGTGTCGCAGCCAAAAAGGCGGTCATCCATCGGCACCCGCAGCTTCTCCGGAATCATCCCGCGAGCCTGGGTGGCGTAAGACAAACACAGTTTGGGATCCACCACATAGGGCCTGATGATGGCGCCGGTGGGACAAGCCTCTATGCAGCGCCCGCATTTCCGGCAGGTTCTGGGCTCAAAGGGGTCGGGAGGCAGAGAGGCGGTTGTCAAGAGTATTCCCAGGAATACCCAGGAACCAAAGCGGTCTGTAATAATGCACGAATTCCACCCGTAAAAACCGAGCCCCGCCCGATATGCCAGAGCCTTTTCCAGCAGGGGACCTGAGTCCACCATAGGTAGGGAAGAGGTTCCCGGAGCGGCTTCTTGCAAGAACTCAGCCAGCTCCTTAAGCCGGGGGAGCATGACTCGGTGGTAATCCTCCCCCCAAGCATAACGGGAAAGGCGTCCCTTAGGGAAAGGATCTGCGGAGGGGTCTTCAGTGCTGTTTGCTTTTTCTTTTCCGTCAGGTTCAATCAAGGACGGGTCGACGCTGTAGGCCATGGCGACCACAACGATGCTCTTCACGCCGGGAAGGTGAAGGGCCGGTGTTGTCCGCTCCGCGGGAGTGCCGGCGGCAAGGGGAACAGAAAGGCCCAGCTTCAGGCGGGTTTCAAGCTCCCTTTGGACATCTGTCAAGGGCTCCGGGGAGGTGACCTTTACCAAGTCGAAGCCCAGACTATAGGCTTTTTGCAGCAGCTCTTCTTTCAGCAGCAGTGAGGCGGTTGTCATCAGCGGCATTCCTTTCCCATGGGTTTCCCAGGTCTATTATACCTCTATTCCCTTATGAGTTTCTCGGAGCGCAAAATGAAAAAGCAAAAGGCGAGCCATCGTCAATGAATAACGATAGAACCCCGCCCGATGGTCAAAACGCCGCGACTTGCTGCAGCAACTGCTCTAGATAAACTTAGATAATTCGATGTCCGTATTCTTAAACAGCTCTAACTTCCTTCACCTCAGGAATCTGCTGCTTCAGAATCCTTTCAATTCCGTTCTTCAAGGTCATGATGGACATGGGACAGCCGGCGCAAGCCCCCTGCAGCCTAACCTTGACCACACCGTCTTCCACGCTTACCAGCTGCACATCACCGCCGTCAGCCTGAAGATGGGGGCGGATCTGATCTAAGACCTGCTGGACCTGTTCCTGCACTATAGGCACCTCCTTACAGCTACCCCTTGCGGAGTGCTATGCCCTTAAAGTATACACCTTTAGTAGGAATTATACAAGGGACTTGGCAGGTCTTACCGGACGCCCCAAGAACGTTAATGAAAAGTTAACCGTCCGGCTCCGGATGGGTCCCGCTGGGAAGGGCCCATTTGCGGGTAACAGGATCTTGGACTACCTTAGGAGGATTGCATTTCTTCAGATGGTGGAGCAGGGCTTGAATGCTGTTGTACGGGTTTTTTGCCCGCTGGGGGATGCCGGTGCTCTGGAATTTATCCACTATTTCCCTAGTGGAAAGGGGATGGGGACTATTTGCCAGAATCTCAACAATGGCGCGGCTGATGCTCTGGCGGCCGACGGCAGTAGGTGGTGTCCCCAGGATCTTATCCAGCTGCTCTTGCCGCCTTTTAAGGATCTGCAGTTCCTGCTGAAGGCGGTAGATTTCCTCATTTAGCATCAGCCTAGCTTTCTGCAGGATGTCTTCTGATGTATCCACGGAAATGAACTCCTTTCATTTAAGTTAGATTTATGACATTCTATGCCGAACCGCGGGCAAAGGTGCTTTTTGGCTGACGCTGGGAAGCCGAGCTGGCGCCCGAGCGCATAGAGGACCACCGGCAAGGCAGACTAAGTACGAAGGAGGTTTGGGCCCCATGTTTAGGACAGTAAGAATTGCGGACGAAGTCCGACTCCACGTCTTGCCCACATCTAAGTTCAAGACCGTAACCAGCAAAGTCTACGTGCAGACTGCCCTTGGGGCTGCAACCGGCTTAACGGCGCTGGTGCCCATGGTGCTTGCCAGGGGAAGCGAGAGATACCCGACCATGCAGGCAGTTGCCGCCCAGCTGGCGGATCTTTACGGAGCCCGGTTTGGGTGCGATGTGGTGAAAATTGGGGAGCGGCAGTGCATGGAGTTTTACTACGAGCTGCCTGCCGGTGTGTACGTAAATGAACCAGATCTGGTCAGCCGGGGTATGACTGCCTTTGCCGAGCTTATCTTCCACCCCAAGGTGGTGGACACAGGTTTCGATCCCCTGTATGTGGACCAGGAGAAAACCAACCTCAAGAACCTGATCAGAGGTCTGATCGACAATAAGCGCAGCTACGCCCTGCAGCGGTTTTACGAGACTATGTTTGCTGGGGAGCCCTTTGCGCTGTACAAATACGGCACTGAGGAAGAGGTAGACTCCATCACACCAAAGGAGCTGCTGCAGCATTACCGGCAGGTCATGGCGAAAAACCCCATCGATGTATTCGTAGTCGGAGATGTCGATGAAAACAGCTTAGCAGACCTCTGGAGCCAGACGCTGCCGGAAAGATTGGGGGCGCGCCAGCTGCCGGAGCTGGAAGAGTTCAAGGAGCCGAAAGAAGTGAAGGAAGTACAGGAGGAGGAAGACCTGCAGCAGGGCATTCTCTTCTTGGGCTACAGGACGCCGGTTACCTACAGCTCGCCTGATTACTACAAGCTCCTCGTGTACAGCGGAGTCCTGGGGGGATTTCCCCATTCCAAGCTATTCATCAACGTGCGGGAAAAAGCCAGCCTGGCTTATTATGTCTGGACTCACGTAGAGGCCACCAAAGGCTTTATGCTCATTAACGCCGGCATTCATCCAGATAACTACCAGAAAGCTGTGAACATCATCTTGGGGCAGGTGGAGGCGCTGAACCAAGGGAGGGTGACGGAAGAGGAGCTGGAGGCAACTAAGCGGGGGCTGATCAACAGTTTCCTCACTATGGAGGACAACCCCACGGCGACGATCGACCGCGGTATGCTGGAGGCTGTCCACGGCGTTAGGCGGACTCCTCAGGAAGTAGTGGATTTGGTCCGCCGGGTAACGGTTGAAGACCTAGTGGAACAGGGCCGCAAGCTGAAGCTGGACACCATTTACTTTCTGCGTGGAGAAATGGAGAAATCCGCCAGCGGAAATAGAGCAGGACAGGAGGTGCAGCTTCGGTGAGGGGAATAGGTACTGCAGTAGGGCTCAGCCGGCAGGATTACGATGCATTAAGGGAGACGGTTTACCACACCCGGCTGGCCAACGGCTTGAGAATATACGTAATGCCAAAGCCGGATTATAATGAGAAATACGCTGTATTTGCAACCCGCTACGGCTCCATAGATACCACCTTCATTCCGCCGGGGGAGGAGCAGGCAGTCATTACTCCGCCTGGCGTTGCCCACTTCCTTGAACACAAGCTCTTTGAGGGAGAAGGAAGCAGCGCCTTTGAAACCTTTGCTGGCCTGGGAGCATCAGTCAATGCCTACACCACCTACGGGCTGACCAGCTACTTGTTTTCCACCACAGATAATTTCTACCAGTGCCTGGAAGCCCTGGTGGATTTTGTACAGCACCCTTATTTCACTGAAGAGAGCGTAGCTAAAGAGCAGGGGATCATCGCTCAGGAGATCAGCATGTATGAAGACAATCCTAGTGTCCGGGTGTATAACAACCTTCTCCAGGCCATGTATCACTATCACCCGGTGAGGGAGAAAATTGCCGGTACCATCGAGTCAGTGGCGGCCATTACACCGAGAATTCTCTACCGGTGCCACAGCACCTTCTACCATCCGGAGAACATGATCCTATTTGCCATCGGCAATATTGATCCGGAAAAGGTGGTGCGGGCGGTGGAAAGCCGTTTGCGGGCCGACGGACATGCGGTGCAAGGGACGATCCGCAGAGTCTATCCCAGCGAGCCGGAAAGCGTTAAGGAAGCCAGGATCGAGGAGCAGATGTCGGTGGCCAGGCCCCTTTGTTACCTGGGTTTCAAAGACAATCAACTGGCCTCAGGGGATGAGCTTTTGCAGCGCCAGCTGGCTGCCAGCCTGAGCCTACAGATTCTCTTTGGGAAGACGTCTGCCCTCTACAACCGGCTGTATGAAAGCGGCCTCATAGACAACTCCTTCACAAGCTACTATACAGCTGAGGAAAGCTTTGCCTATTCCATCGTAGGGGGAGTGACGCCGGATCCGCTAAAGCTGGAAGAAGCCATCCTGGCCGGCCTTAAGGAAGCCCGGGAAAACGGCATTGCACAGGAGGAGTTTGGAAGGCAGAAGAGAAAGTCAATAGGTGGTTTTCTCTACGCCCTTAATTCCCTAGATTTCATCGCCAACAATTTCATTTCAACGAGATTCAGAGGAAGCTCTCTCTTTTCGTATTTGGACGTACTGCAAAACCTCAGAATTGAGGATGTGGAGCGCTGCCTGGAAGAGCAGCTGATTGAGGAGCGCCTATCTGTATCCATTATTTGGCCCCGCCACCAGCCCTAAAGTCGGGAGCAGGCGGATGCCCTTGCGTTTGGCAGCTTTTTGCAGGAATGATGACCATGCTGAAAGATAAGAAAGCTATCAGGGAGAGCATCTTAGCCGCCAGGAACAGGCTGACTGAGGATGAGCGGCGGAGACTCAGCCTCCAAGTCCGGGACCGGTTCTTTGCTCTGCCTGAAGTAGTCTCTGCCCGGCGGCTGCTCTTGTTTCTGTCCTTCGGCAGCGAGGTGGATACTTGGCTGTTCTTGGAGCATGCCTTGTCCCTGGGCAAGGAGGTGGCGGCTCCCGTTACTCTGCGGCAGACGAGGGAGCTAGCCTTCTATCCCATCCGCAGTCGGGACGAGGCTGCCCCAGGCCATTGGGGGATTTACGAGCCCAAAATGGAAGGTGAGCCGATTCTGCCGGGAGGGGAAGATGTGGTAGCAGTTCCCGGGGTTGCCTTTGACCGCAGGGGTCGGCGCATCGGCTACGGAGGCGGATATTACGACCGATTCCTGGCTGGAAAAGGCGCCGGAGCGTGGAAGGTGGGCATCTGCTTTGACCTGCAGCTTGTAGATGAGCTCCCGCAGGCGGAACACGATGTGCCTGTTGATGCGGTGGTGACCGAGATGGAGACTGTCGTAGTCCGCAAAGGCAGATTACCCGGCGACTGAGGAGAGGAAAATGCCAAGCCGGAGCGGAATCATCCAAGGGGGCGATAACCCGGGGGAGGGTCTTAGGTGTATAAACCTGCACAGGAAATGCCGCTGCTGGAGAAATTGGCCCGCAATCCCATCATTGCAGGGATCCGGGACCCCAATACAGCTAGATTGGCAATAGATCGGGGAATGCAGGTGTTTTTCATCTTGGGGGGGACCCTGCTTGAGCTCGGCCCAATGGTTTCTGCCATCAAAGATGTACCGGACTGTTTGGTCTTTTTGCACATAGATCTAGTTTCCGGTGTAGGTAAAGACGCAGCGGGCGTTGAGTACCTAGCCAAGACCATGCCGCTGGATGGGATTGTGACTACCCGCAACTACTTGATTCGGGCGGCTAAAGACGCGGGGCTGTTGGCGGTGCAGCGCTTGTTCGCCCTGGACTCAGAGGGAGTGAAGACAGGGCTGACTATGATTCAATCCGCACAGCCTGACGCAGTTGAGATCTTGCCGGCTTTGGTTTTGCCCCATCTGGCAGACAGGCTGCCGCTGGACGAGATGCCTCCCATTATTGCCGGTGGCTTGGTGGAAACATGGGCTGATGTGGAGGCAGTCCTCCGGGGCCCTGCTGTGGGAATATCCACCAGCAGGGTGGAGCTTTGGGACCCCCATAGGAGTCAGCGCAGGGGAGAAGCATAAACAAGGGTTGAGAAGAAACCGGAAAGGATGTCGCGCAAGTTGAACCAGATGCCGCTATACGACGGATACATATTCGATTTAGATGGGACTATCTACTTGGGAGAAAACCTGATTCCCGGCGCAGACCGGGTGGTGGCGGAGCTGCGGGCGGCTGGGAAAGGTGTAGTGTTTTTGTCCAACAAGCCCATCCAGACCCGCTATGATTACGCTGCCAAGCTCACCCGCCTGGGGATCCCTACAGATGTCGGCAGGGTGATCAATTCGTCCTTTGTACTGGCACAGTACCTGCGGCGGGAGGCTCCCGGGTGTTTGTGCTATGTCATTGGCGAGCAGGCTCTGCTGGATGATCTGGATGAGGCCGGAGTCAAGTACATACTGGAGCCGGAAAAAGTGGATTACCGGGTGGATTATGTAGTCCTGGCCTTTGACCGGACCTTTGATTACCAAAAGCTCAACCGGGCTTTGCAGTGCGTCAAGCGGGGAGCCCGTTTGATCGCCACCAACGGCGATCGGACCTGTCCTGTGGAGGGGGGCGAGATCCCCGATGCCGGGGGAGTCATCGGCGCTGTGGAGGGTACATCCGGGAAGAAAGTAGAACTGATTGTGGGCAAACCTAATCCCATGACGCTAAAAGTAGCTTTGGACCTGCTGGGGCTTCCACCGGAGCGGTGCCTGATGGTGGGGGATAGAATCGAGACAGACATCCTCATGGGCAAGAAGACCGGCTTGGCAACGGCTTTGGTGATGACCGGGGTCACAAGCTGGGAGACTTTAGAAGCTTCCGAAGTTGAACCTGATTATGTGCTGAATTCGGTGGTTGAGCTGCGCACCAGGTGAAGTTGATGATGATTGGTTCTTGGCGCGGGGAAATCCAGAAGCAGGGGAGATGAGGAATTGGTGGCCTTGACCAGACAGAAGCGGTCATTTGCGGTTGCCGCAGCCTGTTGTCTTATAGCAATAGCCGCCGCGGCCTTACACGGAGGGAGCGTCTCAGCCAAAGAAGGCACCTCGAGTTTGGACGGCAGCAGGATCCTGCGCAACATGGCGGCTCAATTCAGCGGTGCCCAAAATCTTGCCGGTAGAGTCACTGTACTGATCCAAAAGGACGGAGTCAGCGTTTCTGTGACGGGGGACATTAAGATCAAGGACTGGGAGCAGCTGCGTCTAGACTGCGAATCCGATAATCCCGTTATTCCCACAACCATTATCACTGATGGCGAATTGGTCGCTTATTATATGCCCAATTCAACCAAACCTCGCATCGCCCACGACCCTTCGGAGATCGGCTTTCCCTTGATTACTGATCTCTCTTTAGCTGCTTTCACGCAGCTGCACAAGACCCATGCCGGAGATCTCTTGGAAGAAAAGGAGTATCTGGGCCGTAAGGTGTACATGGTGCAGGTTCGGCCTGAGGGGACCGAAGATTTGCTGTGGGGGAAGGCTATGTTTTGGGTGGATGCCCAAAGCTGGCTGCCGCTGCGGGTAACCAACCTTGATACCCCCTTGTTTTCCATCGAGTTTAGGGCGACCGACTGGGAAGAAGATACCCAGGGACAGCTCATCAATGTGACGGGGGAGCTGATCCATCGGGGTGCCAACCGAGTGGTAATGGTCCTTGACCTTCACCGGTTTGAGGAAGGCACATGGTTTCCGAAGAAAGTCAGCCTCTGGGATAACGGCCTGGAGGTGACTCAGAAGTTTTCCGACCTGAAGTTTAACGTGTCCCTATCTGATGAGCTGTTTTACGTTGAGGAATTTGAGGTCCTGCGGACATCCCTGGCTAAGGGAGCGGCATTTCTGGCCTCCCGGAACTGGGAAGCGGCGGTGAAGGAGTATGAAAAGGTAGTGGCAATTGATCCCTACAATGTCGCTGCTCACTCCAATTTGGGATATGCCTATGTGGGAATAGGGGATGAGGCGGGAGCCATAGCCGAGTTTGAGCAGGTGATCATGCTGGCTCCCAATGATCCTTTGGGGTACAATAACTTAGCTTTCATCTACATCGATAACGGCATTTACTTGGAGAGGGCTCTGGAAATGGCCAAGAAGGCGGTAGAACTTTCACCGGGCAACGGAGCCTTCAGGGATACCCTGGGCTGGGGATATTACCAGCTGGGTGATTACGAACGGGCCGTTGAGGAGCTGACCGCAGCCTTAGAGCTGATGGGAGAGACGGAGCGGCCCTGGGACAGGGCACTGGTCCACTACCATTTGGGGATGGCCTACGCCGCCCAAAACCGCTGGGCCTCCGCTGAGGAGCAGTTTAAGAAGGCTCTGGGTTTGGACCCCAGTTTGGAGTCGGCGGAGAGGGAGCTGAAGCAGTTGGAAAAGCAGCGCCTAGAAAGCGCTGAATGATGCAGTGCGATGGCAGCCCACCACAGGGTGAGGCGGGAGAGGGGGAAACCCTTTGGCATTTAGCTTAAGTCAGCGGCTTCGGGAGCGCCGAGCTGCCGGCGAGTTTGAGCTGTCGATGCCGGGCACCAGGCAGGTGCTGGAAGCCAAGTTAGCCTCTGGTTTCTTGGGCGGTGCCGAGGTGCGGGCTGGAAACTCCAGCTACTATCTGATTCAGGAAGAACTAGCCTTGGATTTCCCGCCCTTGGTGGGGCAGGCCCAGCGGCTGAGACGCCAGCTTCAGCTGGTGAGGGGCATCGGTCCCAAGACAGAAGCCAGGCTGAGAGAGGCCGGAATTGACTCCCTGGTGGACCTGCTGGACCACCAGCGGTTCGGCGGGGAGGCGGCTCAAGTGCTCAAGGCAATTGATGCCCGGGATGGGGCTGAGCTTATCCGGTGGGGCGCAGCCGATTGGGATGTAGCGGCACTCTTCTCACCGGATGAGTTTGTCTTTTTAGACCTTGAGACCACCGGGCTGTACGGAACGCAGCCCCTGTTTCTTGTGGGTTTGATTTATCTCGAGAAGGGGAACCTCTTGCTTAAGCAGCTCCTCGCCCGCAGTTTTGAAGAGGAGGAGGGGGTTCTGACAGCGGCCCGGGACATTTTGAGCAGGCGGCCGGTGTGGGTATCCTATAACGGGCTTACTTTCGACGAACCGTTTCTGAAAAGCCGCTTTTGCTGCTATTTCGGAGAAAGCCCAGCTCCTAAACTCCATATAGACCTTTTGCGGCATGTGCGGGAGCACTATCGGGATGTGCTGCCCAACTGCCGTCTGACTACGGTGGAAACATACCTGTTGGATACCTACCGGGGAGATGATGTCCCCAGCTATATGATTCCAGAGCTTTATTACCAGTTTGTGATGTACCAGGAGCCCGCTCTGCTGGAAGGGATTCTGCTGCACAATGCCCGAGACCTCAAGAGTTTGGTGCGGCTGATGGGTGTGCTCCAGGGTTTGTAGAGGATGAAAGTGGGTTGGGACTGATGCCGCAGTCACCCCTGTATACGGCTGGTGTCAGGTCTCAACACCGCAGCAGGCTGGGCCCTTGATAGGAGAGTGAAAATGCAGGTTAAAGATATGGCCGAGGGAGCTTTGGTGCGGGGACATTACCTTATCACCCGCAAGGAGCTGATACCATTTTCATCTAAGCCGGGACGGTTCCTATTGGTACATTTAGCAGATAAGACCGGCGAGATCAGAGGGATTGTTTGGAATCAGGCGGAGGAGGTTGCTGCCCAGATCGCCACCGGCGATATAGTGGCAGTGGAGGGCAGAGTGACAGTTTACCGGGATACCCTGCAGATAGTGTGCAGCTCGGTGATGAAGCCCCTGCCGGGAGAGTATTCACCAGAGGATTTTCTGCCTGCCTCAAGGCGCAGCCGGGAATCCATGCTGGCAGAGCTGATGGAGGTCATTCAGGAGGTCGAGGATAGAGACTGCCGGGCTTTGCTGGAGGCTGTCTTTACGCCTGATTTCCTTCAGGCCTTTACCTGGGCTCCGGCGGCCAGGTCTATGCATCAAGCATATGTCGGCGGGCTCGCGGAGCATACTCTGAATGTAGTGCGGCTTTGCCAAAAGGTGGCTGAGCTCTATCCAGAAGTTGACCGCAACCTATTGATAACCGGAGCCCTGCTGCACGATATCGGCAAGGTCTACGAGTACAAGATCAAGGCTGCCATCGAGATCACTGATGTCGGCCGGCTGATCGGTCACGTAGTCATCGGCCACGACACAGTCACCGAGGCCATAGCCGGGATCGAAGGTTTCTCCGAGGAGAAAGCTCTGCGCCTGCGCCACATGCTCCTCAGCCATCACGGTCAGCTGGAGTGGGGATCGCCCAAAGAGCCCCAGACATTGGAGGCCTGCATCCTGCACCACTGCGACAATTTAGACAGCGAAGTAAGCAAGTTTGCCGAGGTGTTGGCCGCTGCCGGGCAGGGGGAAAGGTGGACTCCTTACGATTCCCGCTTGGGCCGCTCGCTTTTTGCCGGTAACGGCGACTTCTTTGAGCCGGCGGTGGAGGATGCGGCGTCAGAAAGGAATTAGCCATGGGTAACGAACACTATTTTACCCCTTATCCCACATCCCATTCCGCTGCTTTGCAGATAACCGCGGTGCTCAGGGGGAAGGAGTATCAGTTTGTTACAGAAGCAGGCGTTTTTTCCCGGTCGCGGGTGGATCAAGGGACCCGGCTGCTGATTGAAGCCCTGCCCCTGCCTTCCGAGGGCAGGATGCTGGATCTGGGCTGCGGCTATGGACCGGTAGGGATTGCGGCCGCCAGAGAAAATCCCGGTTTGGAAGTTGTGATGGTGGACATCAACCGAAGGGCAGTTGAACTAGCGGCGGTCAATGCCCGCTTAAACGGAGTTGTCAATGTAGATATACGGCAGGGAGACGGATTCTCTGTAGTGCCGGAAAAGGATTTTGCGTTGATTGCCTCCAACCCGCCCATTCGGGCGGGAAAGCAGGTTGTCTATCCTCTCCTGGCAGCAGCCAGAGAGCACCTTGCTCCTGACGGTCTTCTCTGTGTTGTGATCCGCACTAAACAAGGTGCCCGCAGTTTGGAAAAATACCTGGCCGGCATTTACTCCCAGGTGGAGACCGTCGCCAAGGGCGGCGGCTATCGAGTCTTTGCCGCAAGAAGGTGACGGGAGATTTCATTAATATCCGGGATGCTCCTGCATAAGTCTGTAGATGAGTTGGGAAGCCAGCTACCAATTCTACAGACTGGAGTTGAGGAGCGTGGCCCGGCGAGCAGTCATCATTGTTATTACCCGCAGGCTGCGGCAGAAGCTGCTTTGTATCCTTTGCGCACTGGCCTTGGCGGGAACCTGTATAGCCTGGGCTAAAGGCCGGTACTTTTTTCTGCGGACAGCCACCGGTTCTCTGAGCGAAAAAGTCGCCGGCCGGTTGGTTGTCATCGATCCCGGCCACGGGGGTAGCGACCCCGGGGCTGTGGGGCCAGAAGGCGTGATGGAGAAGGATATTGTCCTCAATATCGTCAAGTATCTAGAAGCCCGGCTAAACGAAGCTGCAGTCTACACCATCCTGACCAGAAGCGGCGACGGCTGGGTGAGGCCGGTACCGGGCGGCAGCTTCTTCGGCAGCAAGCGCCAGGATTTGATCGAACGGGCGGAGATCGCCAACCGCAGCCAAGCGGATATTTTTATCAGTATCCACTGCAACAGTTTCCCCCAATCCATCTGGTCTGGAGCCCAAACCTTTTACTATCCCGGTCGAGAAGAAAGCCGCATACTGGCCGTCGCTATCCAAACCGAATTGGTCCGGCGTTTAGGTCCCAACCGCAGGCAGGCCAATACAGGGGATTACCGGGTTCTGAAGGAGGCCAAGATGCCCGCGGTGGTGGTGGAAGCGGGCTTCTTGTCCAACCCTCGGGAAGGCCGTCTGCTGGCTGATGCCGACTACCAGAAAAGGGTGGCTGATGCCATATTCTGGGGAATCATCCGGTACTTCCAGATGCTGGAGGCAGGGCCCCAGAGGGTTGGCGGGGAGGAGCCGGTCAGAGGGATGGAGTAAGCCTTCCTTTAGATACCGGCGGCTTCGGCTAACGCCGGTTGCGGAGGGGTGATGTCCTGTGGGTTTGCCGATGCTGGTCGTCAACATCAGGGCGATCTACGATAATGCTGTCAACGCTGTCAGGGCTTGTGGGAAAGCGGGGCTGGAACTGTTTGGCGTGACCAAGGCGGTTGGGGGGCTGCCGGCAGCTGCCCGGGCTATGCTGTCAGCAGGTGCCGTGGGCATTGCCGATTCTAGAGTAGCTAACCTGGAGAAACTGCGGAAAAGCGGCATCGGTGCACCTTTGATGCTCCTTAGAAGCCCAGGCGTGCAGGATAGCAGACGTGCAGTCAGGGCAGCAGACATCATCTTGGTCTCAACCCTTTCCGGGATCGCGGAAATCTCCCGGGCACGGGATGATATGGACATCAGCCGGGAGATTCGGCTGATCCCCATGGTAGAAATGGGAGACCGGCGGGAAGGAATCATGCCGGAGCTGCTGAATGATGTGGTGGAAGCGGCGGACAAGCTGTCAGGGGTGCGCATCCTGGGTTTGGGTGCCAACTTCGCCTGCTTTGCCGGAGCTGTTCCTACGGCGGAGAAGATAAAGTACCTGGAGGAGCTGGCCCGGGGCCTGGAAGACAGGTGCGGCGCCGGTTTGGTCCTTTCTGCCGGAAACAGCAGTGCCCTAAGCTTGGTGTTGGAGGGAAAGTGGCCGAGGCTCTCGTATCCCGCACACCTGCGGGTGGGAGAGAGCATTCTTCTAGGTTGGGACATCATGACCAAAGAGCCCTTGCCGGGGATGAGGCAGGATGCTTTCCAGTTCTACGGGGAAGTAATCGAAGTGGCGAAGAAGCCCAGTCTGCCCGACGGCCCGGTTGGCTGCAATGCCTTTAATGAAAGGGTGCGCCCCGTGGATCGGGGCTGCCACTGGCGCGCAGTGGTGGCCGTCGGCCGGCAGGACATCGGCGCCGGTACTCTCATCCCTGTGGATCCCGGAATTGAGGTCTTAGGAACATCCAGTGACCACACTGTGCTGGCGGTGGATGACGCCCAAAGGTCAATTAAGGTAGGCACTCAGCTGGAGTTTCGGCTGGATTACGGTGGGCTCCTGGGAGCTATGACTTCTCCGTATGTGGAGAAAATAATCAGAGAGTAGTGTGTGGACAGGCTTAACGCACAGCCCAGAAGGAGGGGTGTAGCTGTGGATAGAGGCGGTCCCGGTAAGGTGGTTTTAGGCGCACTGTCGCCCCATCCCCCCCTGCTGATTCCCGAAGTGGGAGGGGACATGCTGCTTGAGGTAGATGACACTAAGCGGGCAATGGAGAGGTTGGCCCTGGCCGTTAGGGAGGTGGACCCCGATGTCGTGGTAATCATCAGTCCCCACGGACCCATTATGCCCGGCAGTATTGGAATCTGGGCCGTCGGAACCTTGAAGGGGGATTTTGCCCGCTTCGGAGCCCCGGAAGTAGCCTTTACGGTGGAGAATGACCTGGAGCTGCTCAGCGTGCTGCTGGATGAAGGGCGAGCAGCAGGTTATCCCCTGCAAGGGGTAGACGAGGCCTTGCTCAAGCGGTATGGATATCCCCCGGATTTAGATTACGCCACTTTGATTCCCCTTTACTATCTGGAAAAAGCAGGAGTAAGAAAGCCGGTTCTCCCCATGGGTATGGGGTTTTTTCATCCTCGAAAGCTGTATGAGTTTGGGGTAATCCTCCGCCGGGCAGTGGAGAAAGCCGGCCGGCGGGCAGTGATAATCGCCAGCGGTGACCTCTCCCATCGGTTGACTGTCGATGCCCCTGCCGGTTATTCCAAGAGCGGTCCCGCCTTTGATAGGACTCTGTGGGATCTTTTGAGCAAAGGCGACGTCGAAGGCATTCTGAACATTGACCCCCAGCTGCGGGAGGATGCCGGTGAGTGCGGATACCGATCTCTAGTGATGATGCTGGGCTGCTGGGAAGGCAGGTCCGTCAAGACGGTGCCGCTGTCTTATGAGGGGCCTTTTGGAGTGGGCTATGGAGTTTGCCTTATCCGGGACAAGGACCTATACCTTGCCAGCCTGGGGGAGGACGAAGGCAGGCAGAGTTCCAGACCCCATCCCTTGGTAGAACTTGCCCGCCGGACAGTGGAGGCCATTGCCCGGGGTGAGGCGCCGCCCTCGGCGGAGGACGTCTCCCTTCCTGGGGATCTGCCCGCCAGGGCGGCGGTATTTGTGACTCTGTATAGAGATGGGCATCTCAGGGGCTGTATCGGCACCATCGAGCCGGTACACTCCAGCCTGGCAGAGGAAGTGATCAGCAATGCTAGGCAAGCGGCTTTCGCCGATCCCCGTTTCCTGCCGGTAAGGGCCTTTGAGCTCAACAGGATAACTTATTCAGTGGATGTGTTGGGCGAGCCGGAGCCGGTTGATGATGAGCGCCAGCTGGATCCAAGAATATACGGTGTGATCGTGAGGTCAGGCCGGCGGGTAGGCGTGCTCTTGCCGGATATAGAAGGAATCGATACTGCCAAGACCCAGGTGGACATAGCCCGGCGTAAGGCTGGGATTAGGCCGGATGAGCCGGTGGAGCTTTATAGGTTTAGGGTTATCCGGTATACGTAAGAAGGCCGTCGGGGCATTGCCCGCCTTTGAACCGGAGCGTCACCGTGGGGAGGGAGAGATGTGGCAAAGGAAGTGCTGGTGAGAACCGCTGCCTACTACAGCCGGGAAGGTGATGGTGTTCGCTGCCGGCTTTGCCCCCACAGCTGCCGGCTCATGCCGGGTCAGACCGGCCTGTGCCGGGTGAGGGAGTGCCGTAACGGCGAGCTGGTGACGCTGAGCTACGGCAGTGTGAGCTCCATCGCCCTGGATCCCATCGAAAAGAAGCCGCTCTATCATTTTTGCCCGGGGAGCACCGTTTTATCCCTGGGGACCTTTGGCTGCAATCTCCGCTGCCAATATTGCCAGAACTGGCATATTTCCCAGAGGGTGGGAAAGGCTCAGATCCTGAGTCCGGAGTCGGTGGCCGAGCTAGCCCTAGAGTACCGGCAGGAGCGGTGTATCGGTGCAGCCTTTACCTACAATGAACCCACCATTTGGTTTGAGTTCATCTGGGATGCTGTCCAACACATTAAGGCGGCAGGATTGGCTGCTGTACTGGTCACCAACGGATACATGTCTGCCGAGCCTTGGCGAGAACTGCTGTCCTTCATCGATGCAGTAAACGTGGATGTTAAAGGATGGAGCGATGAGTTTTACCGACAGGTATGCGGAGGAAAGCTGCAGCCAGTACTGGATAATGTCGAGACTGCCCGGCAGCTTTGCCATGTTGAGCTCACCTATCTCATTGTTCCGGGTCATAATGACGATGACGACAGCATTCGGGGGTTTGCCCGGTGGGTCGGCCAGCGGCTGGGCAGAACCACACCGGTACACTTCTCCCGCTTCTTCCCAAGCTATGACCTGGCTCTCGAGCCCACCCCTATCTCCACCATGGAGAGAGCCCGCAGTCTGGCCCAGGAGTGGCTGGATTATGTTTACCTGGGCAATGTCAGTATACCCGGCGCCGCAGATACCCGCTGCGCCAAGTGTGGCACTTTGTTGATTCAGCGAGGCCCCGCCTACCATCTCCGAATCCGTGCTGATGAGAAGCGCTGCCCTGCCTGCGGAGAGGAAGTACCTTGGGTTTGTCAGTAACGCCTTACGGCAGCACAGACAGCCCAGGTTTTGGCTGCAATGATCGGCAGGGGAAACAGCAAGCTTGTCGAAAAAAGAAACAGGAAGACTAGCGTCCTTTTTAGTTTTCCAGATTATGGTCACAGTGGAGGGAAACGCGTTGGAGCATCGGGATTTGTGGCAGGACTACAACCGCAGAGCATGCCGGCGGGAGATCAAGGCCCGGGCATTTGCTGCGTTTAATACATGTATAGACGCAGTTGTGCACGTTACGGACAGGCTGATGGAGGAGATCACTGCCAAAGATACCAGTATTGATTGGCAGCAAGTTGCCCGCGGTTCGGCCAGCGAGATCAACACCGTCAAGAGCAAGGAAGATCTCTTGATCGTCCTCAAGGACTGCCTCAGCGGCGGCAAGTCTTTCCACATAGTACTGGAGAATCTATCTCTGCTGGATTGGCTGGATGAGCATTTCACTGGCGCCAGGGAGAGTATGGGCGGTCAGGCTGGAATCATCGCCAATCAGCTGGCAGCTCTGGGTGCCCAGTCTATGGTGTATACACCACTTCTGTCTCCCAAACAGGGCAGGCTCTTTGCTGAGGGCATAACAACCCCGGTGGTGACAGAAGATGGGCTGAAGATCCTGCCTATTCCAGAAGCGGTACGGAATGATGACGAGACCAAGATCAACTGGATCTTCGAGTATGCTAAGGGAGAGAGCATCCGCTTTGGCACTGAAGTTGTAACTACGCCTAGGGCCAATCGGGTGATTTTGGCTACCAGGCCGGCGGGTGCAGTGATGTGCTTTGATGACAAGCTGGTGGAGCACCTGCCCCAGCTGGGAAAGGAAATCGACGTGGCCTTTATGGCTGGCTACCACTATGCTGAGCCCGTTAATGCTTGCGGCCGCACCTTTGATCAGTTCATGGCCGATTCCGTTCAGCATCTACATGCCCTCAAAGAGGGTAATCCGAAATTGGCAATCCACTTTGAGTATGTGCCTATGAAAGCGGCGGAACTGGAGCCCAGGATGCTGGAGACCATCTGCCGGGAGATCAAGAGTTTCGGCATCAATGAGAACGAGATCAAGCGGGTGCTGCGGGAATTCGGTTTTGAAGCCGAAATGGAAGAGATTGAAACCCATGAGCGGGCCTATTCCCTGTACCAAGGTGCGCTGCGGCTTTTCCGGCGCTTGGAGCTTGATCGGATCCACGTGCACAATCTGGGTTATTACGTGATGGTTCTCAGAAAACCGTATCCCGTAACGCCGGAGGAAGTACGCCAAGCCTGCCTTTATGCTTCATCGGTTAACGCTATGAAGGCCAAGTACGGCGGCTATGTCACCCGGGAGCAGTTGGAGGAAGCTGCGGAGATGAGACTCTCAGACATCGGTTTTGAGCAGCTGGCTGGTATGGCAAAGGAGCTGGAGAGCAGCCATCCGCAGGCAGCAAACCTCCTGACCGACGGATATCTTGAGTTTGAGGATCATTACCTATTGGTGGTACCTGCCCACGTTGTGCCGAATCCGGTGAGCACAGTAGGGATGGGCGATACTATCTCATCGTCCTCTTACGCGGCGGAGGTGGCTTCGTAGTCTTTGGCTGGGGAAGACATGGGACAACTGGTCTAACGCCCCGGGGGAGTCTGGATGGGACGGGTTCTCTGGTAGAGTGGGCGGCCTACAACGAGCTGGACACATGAGGAGCCAGGACACGGAACCGTGCACCTGGCTCTCTTAATGATTTTAGGGTTAGACCAGCTGCGCTTGCTGGACTTACTGGGGTTTAAGCCAGGGTCTGCTTCTTCGGCAAGCCGACTACATGCCGAGATAAGCCTTGCGGACCATCTCGCTGTCCATCAACTCTGCTCCGGTCCCTTCAGTTACAATCCGGCCGTTTTGAAGGACATAACCCCGGTGGCAGAGCTCTAGAGCTTCCAAGACCCGCTGTTCGATGAGCAGGATGGTCACTCCGGTCTTGCTGATGGCCCGGATGGCATCAAACAGTTCCTCCACCAGCTTAGGCATCAGTCCTAGGGAAGGCTCATCGAGGATCAGCAGCTTCGGATCGGCCATCAGACCTCGGCCCAGGGCCAGCATCTGCTGCTGGCCGCCGCTCATGCTGCCAGCCGTCTGCCGCGCCCGCTCTTTCAGTATGGGAAAGAGCTCATAGACGCGCTCCAAACGCCTTTCAATCTCTGTCTCGGAATCGGTGGTGTAGGCTCCCAGCCGCAGGTTTTCCGTAACAGTAAGCTTGCTGAACACGTGCCTTCCCTCTGGGACGTGCACTAGCCCCCTGGCAACTATCTCGTGGGGCGGCAGCTGATCGATGCGCTCGCCGTTGAAGGTAATAGTACCGGAGGTGGGTTTGACCAGGCCGGAGATAGTCCTGGCAATGGTGGATTTGCCGGCACCGTTGGAACCGACAATGGTGACGATCTCACCAGAGTTGATGTGCAGTGATACGTCTGTTAGTGCGGGAACTCCGCTGTAACCAGCGCTAATTGACGACACGTTTAGCATACTTATCACCTAGATATGCCGATATCACCCGGGGGTTGGAGACGATCTCCTCAGGTGATCCCTCAGCAATTTTTGTGCCCGACTCGAGGACTATAACCCGGTCGGCAATGGGCATGATAGCTTCCATGACGTGCTCCACCACGATGAGGGCAAGCCCCTCATCCCGCAGTGAGCGGATCATTTGGGAGGCCTCTGCCGCCTCTGTAGGGGTGAGACCTGCCATCGACTCATCCAGCATGAGCACCTTTGGTTCTGTGGCAAGGGACATGGCAACTTCCAAGCGCTTCTTTTCCGGAAGGGTCAAATTGACCGCCAAAACGTCGGCCCGATCAAGCATACCTACCCTTTCTAAGACGGCAACGGCCTTTTCCCGAGCGGGAGTTGTGCGGGGATTTCGAAGATAGGCCCCCACCATCACGTTTTCCAGCACGGTCATCCCCTGCAGTACCTGCACCACTTGGAAAGTGCGGGCTACCCCCAGACTGCAGATCTGATTGGGAGACCAGTTGGTAATGTTCCGCCCGTTGAACTCAACGGTACCGCCATCTACCTTCAAAAAGCCCGTCAGGCAGTTGAAGAGGGTAGTTTTCCCGGCCCCGTTAGGTCCGATGAGGGCCAGTATCTCGCCGCTTTCCACTGAAAAGGAGACATCGTTGAGTGCCAACAGTCCGCCGAACCGCTTGGTCACGCCGGTGACAACCAGCTTTGCTTCCTTAGACATGGGCGCCCCTCCTTTCCACCTGGGCTCTGGCTCTTGCCTGGATATTCCTGACCACGCCCATGAGCCCCTGAGGCTGATAGACGCAGATCAGCACAATGAAAGCACCGTAGATCATCATATCGATACCTGTTCCCGTGGAGCCCATCCAAGCTCGGCTCAACTCCGAAATGGGAAGGAGGATGGCGGAACCCAGAATAGGGCCGAGGATATTTCCGGTACCGCCGAACACCGCAATCAGAGCAATGGTGACCGAAATGTTGTGGTTGAACATGTACTCAGGCTCAACGTACAGGCTGTACTGAGCGAGGAAAGTGCCGCACATGCCCGTGATCCCTGCACTGATGGCGATGGCGATGAGCTTGTAGAGGGTCTTGTTAATTCCCATGGCGGCGGCCACGTCTTCATTTTCACGGATAGCTTTGAAATAATACCCCAGACGGGACCGTTCCATGTACCACATAAACAGGATGATGATGCCCAGCATGGCCAGGCCGATGTAGTAGTAGGGCAGCTTGGATGTGTGAAACTGCAAAGTGCCGAGCCCTTCCTTCACCAGGGGCAGCATCAGACCCGTTGCAGCTCCGACGCGCTGCCAGTTTTCGAACAGCACCTTCATCACTTGTCCCAAAGCAATAGTAGCGATGGCAAAATACCTGCCCCGCAGTCTTGTCACCGGCAGTCCTACTAAAAAGCCAAAAACGGCAGTGATGACCCCGGCCAGAGCAAAACCGATCCATGGGTTGATGCCGTACTCTACCTGGAGATAGGAAGACACATACGACCCCAAACCAAAGAAAGCAGCCTGACCGATGGAGACAAGGCCCACGTAACCACCTAAGATATTCCACGCCTGGCCGAGGACCGCGTACAGGACCACCATGACCAGAATATGCTGCATGAAGCGGGCCTTAACGAAAAGGGGAAGAATTATGCTTGCCAGCACTGCTAAAATGAGCAGAGTCTTACTGGTTCGGTTAGTATCCTTCATCAGTCAGCCCCCCATCCCATGAGACCGCGAGGCCGGAGAATGACGATCACCAAGTATGCCAAGAAGACCAGCGCATACTTGAATTCAGAACCGACGATGAAGCCTCCTACTGTCTCAATGATGCCGATGAGTATTGCCCCGATTAGTGCTCCTTCAGTGCTGCCGAATCCTCCCAGAGCTACAGCCACCAGGGCGACCAAACCGAACATAGTCCCAACATCAGGGAAAATGTAGTAGAATTCAGCAAGGAAAGCTCCGGCGGCGCCGGCACAGGCACACCCCAAACCAAAGGCATAGCCATTAAGCCGCTCGATGTTTATCCCCATGAGGGAGGCCGCCATTCTATCCAGGGAGATGGCTTGAATAGCGAGGCCGGTCTTTGTCTTGCGAACAAACCAATAAATTAGTCCAGCGACTATGAGACTGCCGATGCTGGCCACGAGTTTGGGGCGCTCAATAAAAACTGGACCCAGCATTATGATCCCGCGAAACATCGGGTTTTCCACCATGCGGTAATCGGGGCTCCACAGAAACTGGGCACTGTTGATCAAGAAAATGCTCAAGCCGAAAGTGACCAGGAGCCGAGCCAAAAACGGCCCTTCCAATACTTTGCCGATGACGGCATGGTACATCAATACTCCAAAGCCGAACATGAGCAGAGCAATGAGCGGACTGCTCAATACTGGGTCTAAGCCGAGGAACCTATTCAGCCAGAAGCTGGCGTACATAGCCAGCATAACAAAGGCGCCGTGGGCAAAGTTCACAATTCCCATGACCCCGTAGATGAGGCTGAGCCCCATGGCGACCAGGCCGTAAACGCACCCCAGCAGCAGACCCCCTACCGTTAGTTGAAGATACACGGAGAACCACTCCTGTCATGATGTGTAGTCTGTTGTGGGCTAAACAGGATAATGCCCCCGGGGGCGGGCTGCCGCCCAGCCGCCCGGGGGAAAATGGAACGTCTACAGGGGTTACTTGTCCCACCCTGGGAATGGGAAGATGTACTCTACGGCGGCCAGGTCAAAGGGCCAAACCACCCGGAACTCTCCGTTCTGGATCTGCAGGTAGAGAGATTTGGCCAACACGTTGTCATGGGTCACAGGATCGAATCTGACTCCGTCGTATGGTGAGATGAGGTCATCTGCCGACATGTTGGTTTCCAGCAGAGCCTTGCGG
>DUMM01000005.1 GCA_012839845.1 Bacillota bacterium
CACATCCCGAACCCAGCAGTTAAGCCCTCCAGCGGCGATGGTACTGCCGGGGCGACCCGGTGGGAGAGTAGCTCGTTGCCAGGAAACTTTTTTCAGCACCCGGTGGATTGTCCCGCCGGGTGCTGGCATGTGTGCGCATAGTGTCTGCTGAACCGATTGAGTGGAAGCGGTGTACGGGTACGCACGCACGGTTCTATGAGGGAGACAGCGCCAAAACTGCACAGGTAGCGCTACTCCAAGCGATCAGTATCTGCTGGTCGCCTTTACCTCGATGGATTACCGGTAGTTCCCCCGATATACAGCTTGGGCTCAACAACTACCTGACGCGGTTCTCTGCCCTCTTGAAGAGTGTCGAAGAGGAGCTGGGCTGCGGCTTTCCCCATGTCCCGCATAGGCTGGACTATGGTGGTTAAGGGAAGCTGCATAGCCTCAGGCTCGATGAGCCCGCCATATCCCACTACTGAGAGGTCCCGGGGAATATCAAGGCCCATACAGTGGACTGCGGCTATGATGCCGATGGCCAAGAGATCGGTGGTAGCAAAGACAGCGGTCGGTCGGTTCGCCAGTGAAAGCAGCCGCACGCCTGCGTCAAGGCCTGCGGTGATATCAGACCCTTTTGCTTCCACCGGAATCACGTCAAGGTTCTGGGCCCGGATGGTTTCTACAAAGCCTCTTGCCCTTTCTTGAAGGACTTCCTCTTTGGATGTTACCAACAGAAAGCTGGTATGTCCCAGTTCCAAAAGATGCTGAGCTGCCAGGGCACCGCCTGCCTTATCATCGGTTAAAGCGCGGTTTACTTGGGCTGCCGGTACGTCCCGGGCCATGAGAGTCAAAGGATAACTCCGCCTGCTCAGGTCGAGGACCAGCCCATCGTCGTAACTTGGAGTACTGAAGATAATGCCGTCAATGCCCTTCCTGATCAGGATGTTTACATAATGGGCTTGCCTTTTGGGATCGGCACCGACGTTGCAGATTATGCAGTTATAGTCCATTTCAGCTGCGGTTTCCTCAACCCCCCACGCTACCTGGGCGCAGGCTGGGTTGGTTATGCTGGGGATGAGTAGGGCCATCAGGCGGGTGCGTTTTGTCGTCAAAGCAGAAGCCACCAGATTCGGCTGAAAGCCCAGGCGCTCGATGGTTTCTTGGACTCGCCTTCTGGTTGATTCTTTAACATGGGGACTGTGGTTGATTACCCGGGAGACTGTCGCCAGAGAAACGCCGGCATCTCGCGCTACATCATAGATGGTGACGCGCATGGGGATGCTCCTTTCACAGCCGTGTCTTTGAGTAATGATGGTTTGCATCAGGGTTAACTGCAGAGACGGTTCTTGGGACTCTTGCCCTCTCAAGGAAATTATAGTATAATGTGTAAGCGCTTACAATATGTGTAAGCCACAGGAGAGACTTGTCTCCAAATCCAGTCGGATCTTATTGACAAAATGTGAGGAGGGTGCATGTATGAAGCGACGCTTCAACCAACTATTCGCTACCATACTGACGCTGGCGCTGGTTGTAGGCGTTGGCGCTATGGTGCACGCTCAAGAACAGGTTGTCACGATCCGGGCCTGGACCGTTGGACCCGATACGCCGGCATACTATCGGGCGGAGAACTTGCAGCTTGCCGCGGAGCGCCTCAATCGAATACTGGCGGATGCCGGTGCATCGGTACGGGTTGATGTGGATGTTGATTTCTGGACCGAATCCTGGGATTCCTATCGCCGACGGGTAATCCTAGCCTTCGAAAGCGGTGACCCAGATGCTGTGCCAGATATAATTAACTCCAGTCACCTTGACATACCCGTCTGGGCTGAAGCTGGATGGCTTGCTCCAATGGATGAATATATTGAACGGTATTGGGACATGGTTTACCAGGATTTCTTCCCCCATCTGTGGGATTCAGTAACTCTTGACGGCAAACGCTACGGAGTACCTCAAGATATCGAGGTGCGGATGGTATTCTACCGTAAGGATCATCTGGCAGCCTTGGGCTGGACTCAAGAAGAGATTGAGGATTTGCCCAGACGGATTCGGGACAAGGAGTTTCTTCTCGATGATTTGATCGATGTTGCCCGTCAGATGCAGGAGGCCGGCTTAGTAGAATGGGGCATTTTGCACAGGCCTACGGCGGGACCAGACTTCTTCCAGTTCATCGCCGCCTATGGCGGTGAATACTTCGACCCAGAAACCGGAAAGTTAGTCCTGGACAGAGAAGCGGTGCTGCGGACCTTGGAGTTTTTCCAGAGATTGGTAGAAGAAGGCATCACGCCCAGAGGGATGACTTCATGGCCGTGGCCTTCGGTGCACCGAGCGATTGCCATTGACGGCTCTGCAGGCATACAGATTACCGGCGGCATGTGGAACTGGAGAGAGTGGCAGCGGGACTTCTCCCAGCCAGAGGAAGATCTCTTTGCCGATATTGGATTCGCCCTTATTCCTGCTGGCAACGCTGCCGGAAGGCCAAATCAGCTGGGTCAGCCGCAGGCATACATGATCACCAGTGCATCCAAGAACAAGGACTTGGCTGGTCTGCTTATTACGCTGGCATCAGCTGTCGACTTGAACACCAATCACGCCATCGAAGGGGCTAAGCTAGCCATCAGGCAGTCGCAGACGGCCTTTGCACCTTTCGCCGAAGCCGAGTTCTTGTCCCAGGCCGCTGCACTGCTGCCCCAGCAGATTTTCCTACCGGTTCACCCCGGCTCTGGCTTTTACAGCACTGCATTATACGAAGCCATCAGCGGCGTAGAGGCCGGCATGCTCACTCCAGAGGTGGCTTTGCAGCAGCTCGAGCAGCGGCTGAAAGCTCAATTGGGTGACGATTTAGTTGTCCGGTGACCTGCCTTGGGGGCGTGTTATCACGCCCCTTCTTCTGGGGGGATGAAGGTGTTCAACAGATCGATGCGTATCATCGCCCTGTTGTTGCTGCCGTCCCTGTTGGTCACCGCTCTCTTTTATCTTATTCCGGCGGCAATGACAGCGGTCATGAGCCTTACCGACATGGATTTTCGATTGAAGTGGAATTTCATCGGACTGGGCAACTTTCTCAGAATGACCCAAGACTTTCTCCTGCCTCGGATTTTGAAAAACACCGTGGTCTACACGTTCTTGACATTAATTCTTTTTAATGTCGGGTTTTCGGTGGTCTTGGCCCTGACAACGTCCTTGGTAGGCGAGCGGGCGGGGAGGATTTTTCAAAGCCTGTGGTTGCTGCCCCGCTTTACTCCGCCTATCGTCTACGGCATTATCTGGATGTGGATCCTCGATCCGACGAAAAACGGCTTGCTGAACAGTCTTCTTGTAGCGGCGGGAGGCAAGCCTATCAATTGGATTGCGGAGTATCCCATGGCGACCATCGTGCTGACCAATGGGCTGATTGGGGTTTCTTTTGGGATGGTCATCTTTTACTCGGCCATTGAATCAATTCCCAAGCAGTATCTCTGGGCGGCCGAGGTCGATGGTGCTTCGTGGCTGCAGCTGGTGCGCTACATCACTTTGCCCCTCATTCGATGGCCGCTGCTTTTCGTAACGGCTTATCAGACTCTGTCTTTGCTCACATCTTATGAGTACATCTTGATCATCACTCAAGGCGGTCCGTACTTTGCCACAACCGTTTGGTCCCTTTATGCTTACAACCTTGCCTTCGGCGGCTATTTCGCCAACTACGAGTTCGGTTACGGAGCAGCGCTGTCCATCGTTCTTGTCATCTTGGGCATCGTCGCATCCATCGTCTACTGGAGGGTATTTCGTTTCAAAGACATGATGGGTAAGCCAAAGATCGAGGTGATGTGAAATGGAACTGGAACGCCAACGACCCTTTTCCATCGCTTCCGAATTGGTTGTCCGGAACAGGCGGAGAAAGGCCTTAGCTAGATTTGGGTTGTACGCCTTTTTTATAGTCACCGCGCTACCCCTGGTGTTGGGTTACGGTTGGTTGATTATCAATTCCTTTAGTACAGGACTGATTCACGGCATCTGGCCGGAGGGATTCAGTCTGGAGAATTGGCGGTTCTTGGTGGAGCCGCCGTCTCGGTACTACCCCAATCTGTGGAGGACCACCTGGAATACTCTTCTGTTGGCCACAGGCATGACGGTGACGATGATCGCTATCTCTACGCCGACTGCTTATGCCTTATCTAGGTTGAGTTTCCCTGGGCGAAAAGCGTTGTTGGCCTTAACCCTGGTACTCCATGCCTTTCCGGGCATTACGCTGCTTATAGCTACTTATTACGTCCTGCGAACCTTCAATTTGCTCAACAGCATCGCAGGGGTATTCCTGGTAAAGGCAGCGCTTATGCTGCCCCTGGGTATCTGGGTGATGAAGGGGTTTTATGATGGTATCCCATGGGATGTGGAGATGTCGGCCCTAGTTGACGGCGCAACTCGCCTGCAGGCATGGTGGAAAGTAATGCTGCCCCTGGTCCGGCCGGGCATTGCGGCTGTTGCCATCTTTGCCTTCATTTACGGCTGGTCGGAGTATATCTACGTCATCACCTTCATCCAGGACAAGAGCCAGTGGACGCTGGCCAGCTACATCAATGCCATCGTCGGGGACTATCGGTTCATCGATTACGGTCTACTGTCATCTACGGCACTGTTTTACATCGCTCCGGTGCTCTTGTTCTTCTTCTTTACGCAGAAATACCTGCTGCGGGTGACCATCGGCGGTATGAAAGGAGGGAGTTGATGGTGGCGAGAATTCGACTTAAAGGTCTCACGAAGCAATTCGGCTCTGTTCTGGCGGTGGACAATGTCAATCTGGAGATAGAAGATGGTGAACTTTTGGCTCTGCTGGGACCTTCCGGCTGCGGTAAGACGACGACGCTTCTCATGTTGGCCGGAATCTATAGACCCACAAAAGGTGAAATCTATTTTGACAATGTGGTTATCAATGATGTGCCGCCTAAGGACCGCAACGTGGGCCTAGTTTTTCAAAGCTACGCCCTTTATCCTCACATGACCGTTTACGACAACATCGCTTTCCCGCTGCGGCTTCGCCGTGTCGATAAGAATGAAATCGACCGGCGGGTTAGAGAAGTAGCCCGGCTGGCCCAGATCGAAGACCTATTTGCCCGCCGTCCCTCGCAGCTGTCCGGAGGGCAGCAGCAGAGGGTTGCCCTCTGCCGGGCCTTGGTTAGGAAGCCGGCACTGCTATTGTTGGATGAACCTTTGAGCAACCTGGATGCCAGATTGCGCATCGAGACTAGGACGGAGATCAAACGACTGCAGCGGGAGCTGGGTATTACGACCATTCTGGTAACCCACGATCAAGTAGAGGCCATGACTATGGCGGAGCGAGTGGCAGTCATGCGTAATGGGAGAATTGAGCAGCTTAGCACTTCTGCGGGTTTGTACAATGGCCCAGCCAACCTATTCGTTGCCTCTTTCATTGGTGATCCGCCGATGAACTTGATACCCATGGAGTACACCATCGAGGGAGGAAAGCCCTGTTTGGTGGGCGATGGGGAACTTAGAATCACTCTGCCAAATCCTTTCCAGCATTCGCTCAGCCAGGCATCGAGTCGGAAAGTGTTCTTGGGAATTCGCCCTGAACACATAAGAGTCTCCATCGAGGAGACTGACGATGCTGTAGGGGTTAGCGTCTTTATGACCGAACCCCTCGGTCGCGATACACTGATTCAACTGCAGTGGGGAAAGCATCTTTTGCGGGCTCTGGTTCCCGGGGATGTTGAGGTCCAGGTTGGCCAGAAGGTCTGGCTGCAGGTAGCAAGGGATGCAGTCCATCTCTTTGATGCCAAAACCGAGCAGCGTTTGCCAGATCCGAAGTTGATGGTTAAGGGAAGATTCATAGCCTTGGCCTGCCAAAAGGGAGCGTAAACGATGAACACCCGGCGGTATCCGCCGGGTGTCGATGTCCGAAATCCGCGACTCAGCGGGTTACAGCGCGTAGCGGACGATGATAGCTGGGTCGAGGATGCGGAAGGTGAACGTCTCGGTAATGTAGAGGCGAACCGCTGAGCCAGTGTGGCTTTCGTAGCCGATTGCCAGGTCCGAACCGAGGGTAAGCTCCAGGTCATCGTGTTTGTAGGGGACTAGGACTGCTTCTTTCAGTGAGTGGCTGAGGACGATGGGGCCTCCGATGAGTTCCTCGATGCGCCGCCGCAGTGGATAGCTGTTGGCATCGGACATAATGCGCAGCCAGGCTTCATGTCCAACAGCCAGTGCATAAGGCGGTTCCGCAAAAGCCTGCTTAAGGGTTATTACTCCCTGGGCAATTCCCCGCATTATATCTTGCGGACTGGTGCCGAAGGGGATAGGGGCATTGCTGCTGCTGTTAATCAGCCCCTCAATGGGGCCCTGGGACAGGCCGTAATAGACGGCATTGTCTTCATATAGAGCAATCTTGCGGACTGCGTCTTCCAGAGCGGCTAAGTCTACATCTTTGGAACCCCGGTCAACACTATCCAGCTCGCAAAGGTCCAGTTCAAAGGGGACCCTGATCTCAACCAAAGGCTTTCCGGAACGGATGCCGCTTCTAACACCGTCGTCATCCTGTACACCTGTCAATCTTCCATCGGCAACGTAAGCGAACTCAAACCCTTTGGGGCCGACCACATTGACTATCTTGCGGGCAGAAAGATAACTCTTCAGGGTCTCGATGGCCCGTGACTCTATTTCCTCCCATGCCGCTTCCGTTATGGGCGCAAGCTCCCTCTTCAGGAAATCCATAAGGCCACCTCCTATTCAGCTATCGCAGATTGCCAATGCCCAAATCTTTGCGGAAACCGGTGGTTCCGCCGTCACCGTCATCATGCTCGTCATCATGGTGGGCAATAGGCCCGTCGGTAAACAGGTATTTGCGCAGCTCCGCGTCCCAACCGTCCATGTTGCGCCGCAACCACTCGATAGCCATCACCGCATGTTCAATTTCCTCATCCCGGTTGTGAGCGAGAATTTCCCTCAGTGTTTCGTCTTTGCAGACTGCTACTCTCTGGTTATACCAGTTGATTGCCTCAATCTCTTCCTTTAGTGAGATTAGAGCTCTGGATTGGTCGAGGACCTTATCACCCAAACGGTCGAACGGCTCATGGTAATCAGTCATTTCCTTCTCCCTCCCTGGTGAATATGTGCGTATTACCTAACAGCGGAACGCTGCTTTGGCCCTATTGTGACCATGCCCACAATCATTATTACCCTTCCTAAAACCGTCCAAAACCATCCTTCGGAAGTCGCATGACGAAATCCTGCACCTTAAGATGCTCTTTATATAGTTTCCATAACGAAGCGAGTGATGTATAATGGGCTTAATTGCTGGGAGGTGGGAAATTGACCGCTGCTAATGTACTCACTCTGCTGCGTCTTGCGGCAGTCCCACTTTTCACTTATCTCTTCTTTCTGGAGGGGCTCAATCCTGGTTGGATCGCTTTGGTATTTGTGTTGACCGGCGTTACAGATGTTCTCGATGGCCGGCTGGCCAGGGCACGCAATGAGGTAACGCGCTTTGGTACACTAGCTGATCCTTTGGCTGACAAGCTAATGATGCTTGTAGCTGTTTTCGCCTTGACGGCCAGGGGAAGCGTGCCTCGGTGGGTTGCGGTGTTGCTGGCAGCTAAAGAACTGGTGCAGATTGTAGGAGCTGGCTTCTTCCTCGTTTCCAAGAGCAAAGTTACTCCTGCCAACAGTGCAGGCAAGTTGGCTACCGTTCTCCTGTATATCGGCATCACCGGGGTAATAATGGGCGTTTCCGGCATGCTTTATGTGCTGATCTTGGGCGTAGGGGTTTCACTGATAGCGGGTTTAGGTTACTTGCTGCAGGCTCTAGAAAAATAGGTCTTGCAGGGGCTGCATGCCTTTGGCCCGTGTGGGAAATGGTATTTTCCGTATGGGCAACTTCCTCAGAAGGAGGGAGGTCATGCAGCTGTTTTTCTTGATTCTCGCCTCGTTTACTCCTCCTGCAGCGTGGGCGTGGTATTTCAGGCACCAAGAACGCCGCGAAAAAGAACCCTTTGGCCTGATGCTGTTGTCCTTTGCAGCGGGCATGTCGGCAGTTCCGGCCGCGGTATTATTGGAAAAGCCCTTTCGACCGGCACTGGATGCCGGTGCGGTGCCGACAAAGATTGCGCTGGCTTTTCTTGTGGTAGGGTTGGGGGAGGAGGCCCTGAAGTTCCTGGCTGTATATGTTGCGGTCTATCGGAAAGCCGAGTTCTCAGAGGTCAGTGACGGGATGGTCTATGGCATAACGGCTGCCCTTGGGTTTGCCGGCGTAGAGAACCTCCTTTACACACTGGCCTTTGGTATTGAGATAGCACCGGCCCGAGCTCTGTTCAGCTCCCTTGCCCATGGAGCCTTTACTGGGCTTGGCGGATATCACCTAGGCAAAGCCCGGTTTGCATCTCAAGCACCCTGGCGGGAGGTACTTGTCGGTTTGGTTACTGCAGCTTTCCTTCACGGGCTCTATAATGCGCTGCTCATCACCGGTTTGAGTTCTTCGGCGGGACTTGTGGTTTTTACGGCGCTGCTCTACTGGGGACTTAAGAGAAGGTTCCGCCGGGCAGCTGGTGAGGCCTGATCTTGCCGCCGGCAAGCAAGTCATTAAGTGAAGGCGTCTTTGCACCTCGGGCGGCAGGAAAACGGCAACTTGGCAACGCCCTTATCCCTATGTTAAAATACATAGGGAAGTTGTGTCGGCCCAGATTGAAGGGAAGTGTTAGTATGGCAGGACACTCTAAGTGGGCTAATATCAAACACCGTAAGACCAAGGAAGATGCTCGCAGGGGTCAGATATTCACCAAACTGGCGAGACAGATTACTATTGCTGCTAGAGAGGGAGGCGGCGATCCTCAGAGCAATTTCCGGTTGCGGCTGGCGATAGAAAAGGCACGGGCTAATAACATGCCCAATGAGAATATCGAACGGGCAATCAAACGGGGAACCGGTGAATTGGAAGGCGATAACCTGGAGACTGTCATCTATGAAGGGTACGGGCCTGCAGGTATGGCTATTTTGTTGGAGGCGCTGACCGATAATCGGAATCGTACAGCCAGCGACCTCAGGCACCTTTTCTCCAAACACGGCGGCAATCTCGGCGAGAGTGGATGCGTGTCGTGGATGTTTGAAAAGAAGGGCCGCCTGGTGATTGACACCGAAGCTACTCCCGTAGATGAAGAAGCCCTAATGCTGGAAGCCATCGAGAGCGGTGCTGAAGATATACAAATAGAAGAAAACTACATTGAGATTACTACCGCTCCGGGAGATTTTCAAGCTGTGAAGGAGTCTATGGAAGCTTCCGGTTACGTCTTTGCTGAGGCGGAGGTAACCATGATCCCCACCACTACCGTTGAGATTCCGCCGGAGAAGACCGAGCAAGCACTGAAGCTGCTGGATGCCCTGGAAGAACTGGACGATATCCAGCAGGTTTATGCTAACGGAGATTTTGATGAAGATGCAGTCGCTGCCGCCGGTGCGTGAATTTCTAGAGCTTCGTGATCGATACGGCGTCTGATACCCGCTGGTAAAGCGGGTGTTTTTGTGTTGATAACCTGGTATACCATTTCCCCCATTGGAAACAATAACCACGAATAATTCTGGGGAGATGGTACACATGGTAGCAAGGTACAAGTGGCTGCTTTTGGCAGTGGCTGTTCTCTCTTTTTGTCTAGGTTTTGCCGTTACCCGCTACTTATGGATAGAAACTCTTCCATCGCCAGGAGGCAGCAGCCCATCCAGCCGGGCGGCAACCAGCGAGGAGAACTCAAAGGCGGAAGAAACGCCGGCAGGCTCAACATCGGAAACGGAGGGGGAAAACGCGGACATTCGGCTGCTGGCAGATGCCCATCTGGTCCAGACGGTAGTTTCCAATTCCGGAGAAGTACTAGAGACTTCCACGGGGCCTCTGCCCACAGACCTGGTAGGCAAAACCCTGGATGAAGTGAGGAGCATGCATCCTGAGTGGCGGGTGGTCGCCTTTGCCCCGGGAAGACTATCAGTTCGGATCTCAGAGACCTATCTTGAGGAGCTCTACGGTCACCTTTCCTTCTTGGGGATCCACAACGGCAAGGTTGCAGTTTTTCGGGGAAAACCGGGAGTTTATCAGAGACTGGTGGGGATCACCGGCATTGATGTATCTAGTCTGCCGGAGTTTGAAATCCGCAATTTAGAAGAGGGTATTGCCTTCAGCGGCGAAGAAGAGCTTTCCATGCTGCTGGAAAGCCTGAGGGAGGATTGAGGCGGCTTCCTATTGGAGGAGCTGTCGAGAAGACAGCAGGAATTTAATGCCTCCGCATAGAAGGAATAAATGTTCGGTAAGAGAGACTTCCTTCACCCGAACTACATGGGTAGGAGTTTTTGGCGCGCTCAGAAAAGGTTGTGATGGAGCTTGCTGATACTGGGAATCGATCCAGGTACAGCCATCACCGGGTACGGCTTGGTCGAGGCGGAGGGAAACAGGTTAATTCCTGTGGAATACGGTGCTTTAAGAACAAAAGCGGGAGATGATACAGCAGCCCGCCTTTCTGATCTCCACAGGCATCTCTGTGCACTGCTCAAAGCAGCTCGTCCCGATGTGGTGGCAGTTGAGCAGCTTTTTTTTAACACTAATGTCACTACCGCCCTGGCGGTGGGACAGGCCCGAGGAGTCATACTGCTGGCGGCGGCTCAGGCCGGAATCGAAGTGGTTGAGTACACCCCTCTACAAGTGAAGCAAACAGTTACGGGCAATGGGCGGGCCCGCAAGGAACAAGTTGGCTTCATGGTCAAGGCTCTGTTGGGGCTGAATACCGTTCCCAGGCCTGACGATGTATCTGATGCCTTGGCCATAGCTATTTGTCATGCCCATATGGGACCGTTCCTGAGAAGGACGGTTCAGGCTGCTAAGGCCCGCTAAACGAAAAAAGGGCAAAGGTTGGTGGCGATGGGTGATCGGAAGGCTGCGGGGAAAAGCCCAGTTTATATCTGAAGATCAGCTGCTGGTAGATGTAAACGGCGTGGGGTACTTGGTGAATGTGCCTGCCTCTACCGCGTCCCTGATTGCGGATGGTAAGGAAGTGATGCTCTTAATCTCCACGCATGTGCGGGAGGATGCCATTGTCCTCTATGGATTTGCCACCGATAGGGAAAAGGAGCTGTTTGAACTCATTAACACCGTTTCCGGAGTCGGACCGAAACTGGCTTTGTCCATCTTGTCCACCTTTTCGCCCGACAGTTTTTGTCAAGCCGTCTTGGAAGGCAACGTACAGCGTCTGATACAAGTGCCGGGCATCGGCAGGCGGACTGGAGAGCGTTTGGTGGTGGAGTTGAAAGACAAGATTGCGAAGCGCTATACTTCTATTGGAGTCTCCCCGGGAATTGCGGTGAGGCGAAATCAAGCGGTGTCAGATGCAGTAGAGGCTTTGCTGGCCCTGGGATACACGGCTGCAGAGGTAGAAGAAGCAGTGGCCCAACTGCAGGTTGAAGGCCTCAAAGATGATGAAACCGCAGAGTCGATTATCCGAAAAGTCCTCGGCTTTCTGGTGAAGGCAGGAAACGTCTGAGGTGATGGGTTTGTCCGGCAGACAGAACAGCAGGATTGTTTCTGGGAGCTTGCAAGATGCTGACAGGGATCTCGAGCTCAGCCTGCGTCCTAGAACTCTAGATGAATACATTGGGCAGGAACGGGTAAAGGAAAACCTTCGTATCTTCACTGAGGCTGCCCTTAACCGGGGAGAGGCACTGGACCATATCCTCCTCTACGGCCCGCCGGGCCTAGGGAAAACAACGCTGGCCAATATCATCGCTAACGAGATGAAAGTTGGGATTAGGACTACTTCAGGCCCAGCTATTGAGCGTCAAGGTGACCTGGTGGCTATCCTGACTAATCTGGAACCGGGTGATATACTCTTTATCGATGAGATCCACAGACTGCGGCGGCCGGTAGAGGAGGTCTTGTACCCAGCCATGGAGGATTCGGTGGTGGATATAATGATCGGCAAGGGTCCAGGTGCTCGCTCTATTCGCTTGGAACTACCTCCCTTCACCTTGATCGGAGCCACTACCAGGGCTGGAATGCTCACCTCTCCCCTGAGAGATCGGTTTGGGGTAATCAGCCGTTTGGAGTTTTACTCCATTGATGAGCTAAAGACCATTGTCCAAAGGGCTGCGAGAATCCTCGGCATTGCTGTTGATGACGATGGTGCGTGGGAAATTGCCCGGCGCGCTCGGGGTACTCCCCGGGTGGCCAATCGGCTCCTAAAGCGGGTGCGGGATTACGCCGAAGTGCGGGCCGATGGAACCATCACTGGAGAAGTAGCCAGAGCGGCCCTCGATCTTTTCGAGGTGGATGAGTATGGCCTGGACCGCATCGACCGCGACCTGCTGTTGACCATCATTGAAAAGTTTGACGGCGGCCCAGTAGGTGTAGATACCCTCGCGGCGGCCATCAATGAGGAAGTGGAAACCATAGAAGATGTTTGTGAGCCTTATTTAATGCAGATTGGGTACCTGCAGCGGACTCCCCGGGGACGCGTAGCAACCAGCAGAGCCTATCAGCACTTGGGTCTAACCCCACCGGTGAGGGTGAATCAGGAACAGCTCTTTGATGCAGAGGGGAGTTGAGTGCTTTGTCTGCTGTGGGAAGAATGTTGGTCATCTTGGGTGTGTTCCTAATTATCGCGGGTATCGGCCTCTCGCTCGCGCCGCGGATTCCATGGCTCGGCCGCCTGCCGGGGGATATTGTGATTAAGAGGGAAGGGTTTACTTTCTATTTTCCGCTGGCTACCTGCATTTTGCTGAGTCTAGTCCTATCGCTGCTGGCCCGGATATTCAACCGCTGAAGTTGTGCCGGCATAGGCCGGAAGTGACCAGGATACACTACCAGGAGCAATGTCTGCAGGAGGTGTGCACCCAGCATGCAGCTCTCTGATGCTTTCTGGCAAGTATTCGCGAGGACTGGTCACATAGGGGCTTATCTGCTGTATCGGACCTATGCTGCTGATGGTAAGCCAGCTGAGGATGAGCCTCCAATGGGGAAAAATGAAAAGGATTCAGAGTCTGTTGCAGCAGCTGGGAACTCCTAACCAATAAGTATAGGCGCTGGTCTGCAGGTGAGTTCGAGGAGTGGGGAGATGGCTTTATACAGGACGGAAGCAGTGGTCTTGCGAACGCATAACCTGGGTGAGGCGGACAAAATCCTCACCCTTTTTACCAGGAACAGGGGAAAGGTCAGGGCCACAGCTAGGGGGAGCAGGCGGCCCAGGAATCACCTGATGAGCGTTTCCCAAGTTTTCACCCACGGCAGTTTCCTGATCTTCCGGGGTAAGAACCTGGATTCTGTGAGTCAAGGGACTATCATTGATGCTTGGATTTATCTGAGGGAAAACCTCATCAAGATGGCCTATGCCAGTTACATGGTGGAACTGGTGGACCGTTTTACTGAAGAATATGACCCCAATGAGGGAGTTTACCTATTGTTAGTCAGCGTTTTCCGGCAGCTGCGGAAAGATGGTCTGGAGCAGCGGCTAACTAGGTTTTTTGAGCTGAATTTTCTTAGACTAATCGGTCTGGCCCCGCAGCTGGAGAGCTGTGCCGGCTGCGGCGGTGTGTTGACAGTCAAGGGAGACCTGCGGTTTAGTCCCCAGGAGGGCGGGGTTTTGTGTTCCACCTGCCTCCAAACCCGCTCTGATACCCTGCCTCTGACGGCGGAGACGTACCATGCCATGCGCTGGCTGGCAGCGTGCGACATTGACCGGTTGTCTGTGCTGCAGATCTCTAGCGAGTGTGAGAAAGAAATGGAAGGAATACTGCGGAATTTCATCAGTTTCCACCTCGAGCGGCCGCTAAAATCCCTGGAATTTCTGTACACAATTCGGGGAACATCCTAAATAGCAATGACTATGATAGGATGTGATGTCTGTGGACGACTTGAGAAAAATCGATTTGCTTCGGGAAAGGATGGGGATTAGTTATCAGGAGGCCGCTGAGCTGCTTCGCCTTACCGAGGGGTCGGTTGTAGATGCCCTGGTTCTGGCAGAGGCGCGGCAGAAGAAGGCTGAATCTGCTTGGGAAGCCCGGGCCCGGGGTATCCTGGAGAAAACCCGGGCTCTGGTGCGGGAAGGGAATGCGACCAAGGTAAAGGTCATCCACAAAGGTCGCCCTGTTCTGGTCTTTCCGGTAACCGTAGGAGTGGCTGGGGCTGTGCTCTTACCAAAAGTGACGCTGCTGGCCGCCGCCCTTTGCTTGTTGGGAAGGTGCTGCATTGAGGTGGGACGGGAAAATCCAGAGCCGGATGGGTTGGTGAGTGAAGGGGAATGAGTTCGTTAACAAGGTTTTAACCTGGCGGAGAAGGAGAACAGCTGAGTTTAACGAATACTACTTATCGGTCCAATGCTTGACAGTGCTTCATTTTCCTGGCAATAGGGGAAGCCTTGTGAACACTGGGTTTCCCGATACTTGGGCCCAATATGCTCAGGCTCTCAGTCTGTGCAATGTGGGACGGTTTGTCGCGCAAGCGGGCCATTATTAGCCCCGCTCCTTGGTGTTGGAGACAGTAGAGCCGGCCCTTTGCATTTGTGTGAGCTGCGCATGTTTAGCAATTCAACTCCCGACTGTCGGGATAGAAAGAGGAGGATGCAGTAGATGACCCAAAAGTACGTCTATTACTTCGGCGGCAGTAAAGCCGAAGGCAGGGCAGACATGCGGAATCTTTTGGGTGGAAAAGGTGCCAACCTTGCTGAAATGGTCAACATCGGCATTCCGGTACCAGCAGGTTTCACCATCACCACCGAGGTATGTACTATTTATTACCAGAACAACAAGCAGTGGCCGGATGGTCTCGAGGACCAGATTAGAGAGGCAATCGGCAAAGTAGAAGCGGAAATGGGCAAGAAATTTGGCGACCCGCACAACCCGCTTCTTTTGTCCGTTCGTTCCGGTGCCCGTGTATCCATGCCTGGCATGATGGATACCATTCTTAACCTTGGTCTCAACGATACCACAGTGAAGGGGTTAATTGAGTCCTCTGGCGATGAGCGGTTCGCCTGGGACTGCTACCGCCGCTTCATCCAGATGTACGGCGATGTCGTTATGGGCGTTGATCATGACCTCTTCGAGGAGATCATTGAGGCCAAGAAGCAGGAGAAAGGCGTCAGACTCGATATTGAACTGAATGCTGATGACTGGAAGGATGTTGTCAGCAAGTTTAAGGCGCTGTACAGAGAGCACACCGGTAGAGACTTCCCCGTCGATCCCTTTGAGCAGCTGCGGGGCGCCATCAACGCAGTGTTCGAGTCCTGGAACAATCCGAGAGCTATCACATATCGCGAGCTCAACGAGATTCCCCACGATTGGGGTACAGCTGTGAACGTGCAGACCATGGTGTTCGGCAACATGGGTGTCGATCCAGAAACCGGCAAGGGTTCTGGGACCGGTGTCGCCTTTACCCGCGACCCAGCCACCGGCGAGAACGTCTTCTACGGTGAGTACCTGATGAACGCCCAGGGCGAGGACGTCGTCGCTGGTATCCGCACGCCGAGCCCCATCAGCGCGCTCAAGGAAGAAATGCCGGAGGTCTATGAAGAGCTCCTGCAGATTCGGACTAAGCTGGAGCAGCATTACAAGGACATGCAGGATATAGAGTTCACCATTCAGCGGGGTAAGCTTTATATGCTGCAGACTCGTGCAGGTAAGCGAACAGCCGCAGCGGCTGTGCGTATCGCAGTTGAGATGGTAAAGGAAGGCCTGATCGACAAGGAAACCGCCATCACCAGAATAGACCCCGCTCAGTTGGATCAGCTGCTGCATCCCACCATTGATCCCAACACTAAGGCTAAAGTGCTGGGCACCGGGCTTCCCGCCTCCCCCGGCGCAGGTGTCGGACGCATCGTGTTCACCGCTGAGGATGCTGAAGCTTGGAAAGCCAGAGGCGAGAAAGTAATTCTGGCCCGGACCGAGACCTCTCCTGACGACATCGGCGGCATGCACGCAGCAGAGGGCGTATTGACAACCCGCGGCGGCATGACCTCTCACGCTGCGGTAGTGGCCCGCGGTATGGGTAAGCCTTGCGTAGCCGGTTTAGAGTCGGCCAAGATCAGCTACGAGGCCAAGACCATTACCTTTGCCGATGGGACTGTGTTGAAAGAGGGAGACTGGCTCACCCTGAACGGTACCAATGGTCAGGTGTTGGAAGGTAAAGCTGAACTGATCGAGCCTGAGCTTACCGGTGACTTTGCGACCATCGAAGAGTGGGCCGACAGCATCCGGAAGCTGAAGATCCGCACCAATGCTGATACGCCCCACGACGCGCAGGTAGCCCGCAACTTCGGCGCAGAGGGAATCGGACTGTGCCGGACTGAGCATATGTTCTTTGCAGCCGACCGGATTCCGGTGGTCCAGCAGATGATTCTGGCAGATAGTGCTGAGGAGCGCCAGAAAGCTCTCGACAGACTGATGCCCATGCAGAAGGGCGATTTCATCGAGATCTTCCGGGTCATGAAGGGCCTGCCGGTGACTATCCGTTTGCTGGATCCGCCGCTGCATGAGTTCTTGCCCCATACCGACAAGGACGTTGCGGCAGTGGCTAAGATTACCGGTCTGAGCGAGGCAGAAGTGCGGACTAAGAGCGAGGCCCTGCGGGAAGCCAACCCGATGCTCGGCCATCGCGGTTGCCGTCTAGGCATCACCTATCCCGAGATCTACGACATGCAGGTTCGGGCAATCTTTGAGGCTGCCTGTGAACTGGCCAAGGAAGGCATCGAGGTAGTACCTGAAGTTATGATTCCGTTGGTTGGTACTGCCAAGGAGCTGGAGATTCTCAGGGCCAATGCCATCAAGGTTGCCGAGGAAGTTATGGAGAAAGCCGGTGTGAAGCTCCAGTATCACATCGGGACGATGATCGAGATTCCGAGGGCCTGCCTCACGGCTGATGAGATTGCCGAAGTTGCCGACTTCTTCTCCTTCGGTACCAATGACCTTACGCAGATGGGCTTTGGGTTCAGCCGTGATGACGTAGGTAAATTCCTCCCCGACTACCTTGAGGCGGGAATTCTGGAGAAGGATCCGTTCCAGTCTCTGGACCAGAAAGGTATCGGCCAGCTGGTAGACATGGCTGTGAAGAAAGGCCGCGGCGTCAAGCCCGAGCTGAAGCTGGGTGTTTGCGGTGAGCACGGCGGAGATCCTGCATCTATCCAGTTCTTCCATCGTGTAGGTCTAGACTACGTCAGCTGCTCGCCGTACCGGGTACCCATTGCCCGGATTGCCGCTGCCCAGGCACAGGTGAAATTCCCCCGGTAATTCCGAGGGTATAACGGGTGAGTGAAACAGGGAGAGGCCCATGTTCACATGGGCTTCTCTTTATGTTGCAAGAAGGAACCGGAGACAAGTTGTCGAATGCACTCCTAACCTCTGGGGGAGGAGGCATGGGATGAGTATCCGGATTCGAGAAGAAGAATGGGAAAGGCAGTATTTGTCGCCATATGCTGCTTTGAGTGCCGAAAGCAAAGGCCGGACGTATCCCGAGCCGGCGTGCGAAGTGAGGACGGTGTTCCAGCGGGACAGGGATCGGTTGCTGCATTCCAAGGCTTTTCGCCGTTTGATGGGCAAGACCCAGGTGTTTATCTCTCCCGTTGGCGATCACTACCGCACCCGCCTGACCCACACCCTGGAGGTGGCCCAAATATCCCGTACGGTCGCTAGGGCCTTGCGGCTGAACGAGGCCTTGACAGAGGCCATTGCCCTGGGACACGACCTGGGCCATACTCCCTTCGGTCATGCCGGCGAAGCTGCTTTAGATGCACTGCTGAAAGGCGGCTTTCGTCATAATGAGCAAAGTTTAAGGGTTGTAGATTTGGTCGAAACGTACAGCGATGATCACCCAGGCCTGAATCTTACCTATGAAGTGAGAAACGGTATCCTGTGTCATACTGGTGATGAGCAGCCGGCGACTCTGGAAGGCGCAGTAGTCCGCATCTGTGATCGGGTGGCGTATATCAACCACGATATCGATGATGCCATCCGGGCTGGTCTCTTGACGGAGGAGGATCTGCCGGAGGAGTGCAGGACTGTACTGGGCCGCAGCCGGAAAGAAAGAATAGATACGATGGTTAAAGACCTGATTAACAGCAGCTGGGAGAAGTCGGAAATCAGGATGTCTCCTCAGGTAGGCCGCGCAACTGACATCTTACGGGAATTCCTTTTTGAAAGGATTTACCTTGCTCCGCGGGCGGCAGAGCAGAAGGAAAAGATCCAGCGGCTGATTACTGCTTTGTTCGAATATTACATGGATAATCCCGAGAAGCTGCCGGAGCAGTTTCGAAAAGGCAGCGAGGATGATTTACAGCTGGTCGTCGCTGATTACATCGCAGGGATGACCGATCGATACGCGTTGGCCGAGTTTGAAAAGCTTTTCCTGCCGAAGGCGTGGTCGCTCTAGGGCAGGGATGGGCAGTCATCAAGCCGAACACGTATCGAACGGGGTGAATGCAATGTCCGGTCTGATTCCAGAACAGGTCATCGCCGAGGTCAGAGAGCGAAATGACATCGTTGCCGTGATATCCGAATACGTTGAGCTCCGCAAAGCGGGCAAGAATTGGAAGGGGCTTTGTCCGTTCCACAGGGAAAAGACTCCTTCGTTCAATGTCAATCCAGAGGAGCAGTTTTATTATTGCTTTGGCTGCGGGGCGGGCGGCAACGTGATCAACTTCCTGATGGCTGTGGAAAACATATCTTTTCGTGAGGCTGTGGAGCGGTTGGCGGAAAGGGCGGGTATACCTGTCCGTTTCGAAAACGGCAGTCCCGAAAAGACGCAGTCGGGATCTGAGAAAAAGCGGCTCCTTGAGCTGCACCGGGCGGCCCATGAGTTTTTCCAGAATAACCTTTTCGGTCAGTCCGGCGGCTTGGCCAGGCAGTACTTGACTGCCAGGGGTATTCAAGGAGAGACTGCCCGCGTGTTTGGGCTTGGGTACGCACCAGCCGAGTGGAGAGGGCTGTTATCTTACCTGGAGCGGCGGGGGTTTAGTGAGGCAGAATGCCTGGCAGCGGGCCTGGCATCGGAGGGCCGCGGTTCCCGCTGCTACGACCGGTTCCGAGGCAGATTGATGTTTCCCGTCTGTGACGGCCGCGGACAGCCCATTGCCTTTGGGGGGCGGGTGCTTGATGCCTCCCAGCCCAAGTACCTGAACTCCCCAGAGACACTGATATTTACCAAGGGGAATAATCTGTATAGGCTCGATCTGGCTCGGAGAGGTTTTCGGGAAAAAGGGTTTGCCGTCTTAGTTGAAGGGTATATGGATGTTATCAGCCTGTATCAAGCGGGATTTGATAACACAGTGGCTGCTCTGGGGACGGCTTTGACCGAGTACCAGGCTAGACTCTTGAAGCGGTTTACTCAAGAAGTAGTTATTGCCTTCGATGGAGATGCTGCTGGCGAAGCGGCTACCTGGCGGGGATTGGAGATACTCCGGCAGCAGGGGCTGAGGGTGCGGGTGGCGGAGCTTCCAGGGGGAGAAGACCCGGATACCTTTATCCGTACTTACGGGGGCCGGGCATTTGAGGAGCTTTTGAACAAGGCTCCTGGGCTAACTGAGTTCAAATTGGGGACAATTATCCGACGGGCCGACCTTTCCACCGTTGACGGAAAAGTTGCTGCCACGGGAAGGATTATAGAGGTGTTGGCCGAATTAGATAGTCCTGTAGAACAAAACGAATACCTGCGCTGGGCGGCCGGCAGACTCAAAATCAGTGAAGATGTCCTGGCTGCTGAACTGGAAGCCCGTGGAGCGAAAGCAGGTATCGAAAACAGCTCCAGGCATAGAATCTCTTCGAAGAGCAATAATAGGGGAGATGGTAAAGACAGGGATGGCTCGCGGAAAGCACTGGGAGTCCGCCGGCGCCAGCCCTCGGGGCTTCAGGGGTTATCTGACATAGAGGCTGCTCTGCTGCGGCTTTTGCTGCACCACCGGCAGTTGATAGAGCGGGTTAAGCAGGTTTTGTATCCGGAGGACTTTCGCCATCCAGTGGCGCAGCGGGCCATGGAATGTCTGCTCGCTTGCCATGAGGCTGGACACTTAGAGCACGGGGCTGCGGTGTTCGATTACGTCAAAGATGCCAGTGTCCAGCAGCTTATTGCAGGACTGCTAACATCCCGGACCAGTCTGCCGCCGGTGCAGACCTGTATGCATTATGTTCGCAGGCTCCAGGTCATGCACCTTAAGGATGATCTTAAGGTTTTGGAGGATCAGATTGGGCAGGTGGAGCAAGAGCCGGTCGACGGGAGATTGGTGAGCCAGCTCAGCAACTTGTTGATTAAATACCGACAGCTTCGGGAAGAGATTAGTAGAGGAATTCGAACATAAAGGGGTTAGAATGTGAGTATTGGAATTCAGGTGATGGGAAGGGGGGAGCGCGGTGAATAAGGATAACGGAAAGGCTCACATCGAGAATCTGCAGTACTTGATCAACAAGGGGAAAAAGAGCGGCGTCCTGACATATAAAGAGATAATGGATGCCCTGCAAGAGGTTGAACTGACTCCGGAGCAGATCGATGATATCTACGAGCAGTTTTCCAACCTGGGGATAGATATCGTTCCTGATGTGGATGAGGATGAGCCCCTTGCCGACGATGACCTTGACAAGACCGGCGAACACGATGACGCGGATTGGGATTTGCTGGATGGGGTCGGTCTTGATGATCCGGTTCGGATGTATTTGAAAGAGATCGGACGGGTGCCGTTATTGACCGCTGAAGAAGAGATTGAGCTGGCTAAGCGGATTGAGCAGGGTGATGAGGAGGCCAAACGGAAATTGGCCGAGGCTAACCTTCGTTTGGTGGTGAGTATTGCCAAGCGGTACGTGGGGCGAGGCATGCTGTTTCTCGATCTCATTCAGGAAGGCAACTTGGGTTTGATCAAGGCTGTGGAGAAATTCGACTATCGCAAAGGATTTAAGTTCAGCACCTATGCCACTTGGTGGATCAGACAGGCCATTACCCGCGCGATTGCCGACCAAGCTAGGACAATTCGCATTCCGGTACACATGGTGGAAACCATCAATAAGCTGATCAGAGTCAGCAGGCAGCTGGTGCAGGAACTGGGACGGGACCCAACACCGGATGAGATAGCCAAGGAGATGGGTATGTCGGAAGAACGGGTAAGGGAGATTCTCAAGATTGCCCAAGAACCGGTGTCCCTTGAGACACCCATCGGCGAGGAAGAAGACAGCCACCTAGGGGACTTTATCGAGGATCAGGATGCACCGGCTCCTGCAGAGGCGGCGTCTTTTATGATGCTGCGTGAACAGCTTGAGGAAGTGCTCAGCACACTGACAGACCGGGAGGAGCAAGTCCTGCGCCTGCGCTTTGGACTTGATGATGGTCGTTCCCGCACTCTTGAAGAGGTGGGGCAGGTGTTCGGCGTAACCCGGGAGCGAATCCGGCAGATTGAGGCAAAGGCCTTGCGCAAGCTGAGGCATCCCAGCCGCAGCAAGAAGCTGAAGGATTTCTTAGAGTAAGTCAGGGCGGCCCAGGGCAACGCCTTGGGTCTCCCTTACGGAGATCGGCCTTGGCAGATAGTTGTGCTGCAGGTGAGATGGTTTGTGGAGATCACCCATTGACTGAGTGCGAGAGATGGATTATAATAAGAACATCGAATAAGAGCGCCTGTCGTTCCTCGGTAGCTCAATGGTAGAGCACCCGGCTGTTAACCGGGTGGTTGTTGGTTCGAGTCCAACCCGGGGAGCCATTTTTTGGGCCCTTAGCTCAGCGGTAGAGCAGGGGACTCATAATCCCTTGGCCGTAGGTTCGAATCCTACAGGGCCCACCACAGTGTTTAGATCTTGTTCCCCTAGGACACAGTCCTAGGGGTTTTGCATTGGTTGTCTATTTATCTAACTACTGACTTGTGATAAGCTGTATGTAAACCTTACGCATAAGGAAAGGAAGTTGATCCATTGTTAAGGGAAACAGGGAGCGGGAGAGACTTTGTCAAAGCAGCTGTACTGTTGGGCATAGGAATGGTGTTGGCTTCCCTGGTCTTCGGCCTTTTCTTCCTGGAGTCGAGGAGGCCTCAGCAGACCATTACAGTAACGGGGACAGCCTCGAAGCTGTACGAAGCTGACACAGTGAAATGGACTCTGTCCTTAACTGAACGAACTGGGCTGGATGATTTGGCAGACGGCAGACGGCGTTTGTATCAGTCTCTGCAGCAGCTTCTGAAGTTTTTGGAGGAAAAGGGCATTGACAGTCAGGAGATCACCGTTATTCCGCCAAGTGCTTACGAGTATTACGGAAGCAGCGGGCACGAAGGCTATCGGCTGGAACAGCAGATTTACATCATTTCTCGGGATGTAGATGTCATAGAAGACTTGGCCCTGGATGTCTTGCCGCAGCTGGACATAGATCTCAACGTCTACCGCAGTCAACTGGAGTACTTCTACTCCAATCTAGATGAGCTGAAAAAGGATATGGTAGGAGAGGCAACTCAGAATGCCAGGGAGCGGGCATTGGAGATGCTGAAAGGTTCCGATATGACCCTTGGCAAGCTTAGAACCTTGCGGCAGGGAGTGTTTCAGATCACCCAGCCCTATTCTACTGAGGTATCAAGCATGGGAATTCACGACACTTCGACCAAGCTCAAGCAAATTAGCGTGACCGCCCACGCCACCTTTGAGATCAAGTGAGGCTCAAGAACAAGAAACAGATAGACAGTGGATAACCGGGGAGCAGCTTAAGGAAGATTATGCCCTAAGCTGCTCCCTGTTTTTTTCTATCGGCGACAGACAGTGACTGACCAGTAAGCTCGGATTGCCAAGACTGCCTGAACCAACAACACTGTGCTGCAGGTGACGAGCCTGATCCAGTGGCTGGGGGCAGTGTGCAATGTGCTTAGATGGCGTGTTGTCAGACCCTTGGCGGACGGGAAGGAATCCCATCGGTTGTCAAGAAAAGTCATAGGTGGAAACACGGGATGTGAAGGGCTGATGAACGTCAGCCGTGCGAGACTATCATCTTTGTACCTCCGTGGAAGGAGATGGGACCGATGTTCGATTGGGAAAACCCTCGTGTTATTCACCGCAACCGCCTGCCGGCCCATGCGCTGCTGCTGCCTTATCCAGATGAAGAAAGTGCCCTCACAGGTGAGCGGGGCAACTCCCCTTGGTTTCGCCTGCTGAATGGTCAGTGGCAGTTCTGTTACGTGACCAGTCCCAGTTTGGTGCCTGCAGGATTTCAAAATCCAGATTATGACGCATCGGCTTGGGATACTATCACCGTTCCATCTAATTGGCAGATGGTCGGTTACGGTAGACCCCATTACACCAATGTCATTTATCCGTTTCCAGTGGATCCTCCCAGGGTACCCAGTGAGAATCCAACCGGCTGTTACCGCCGGACCTTCTCGGTGCCTGTGGATTGGCGGGACCGCCCAGTGATCATCCGTTTTGAAGGGGTCGATTCTGCCTTCTACGTCTGGGTTAACGGGGAGTTTGTGGGATTTAGTAAAGGAAGCCGATTGCCCGCCGAATTTGATATTACTCCCCATGTTCGCCTGGGGGAAAACCTGGTCGCAGTGCAGGTTATGCAGTGGTCTGACGGCAGCTACCTCGAGGACCAGGACATGTGGTGGTTGAGCGGCATTTTTAGAGATGTGTACATTTATTCACCTCCGGCAGTGCAGGTCTTTGACCTGCGGGTCCGCACGGAGCTGGACCGGGAGTACAGGGATGCTGTGTTGGATGCAGCTCTGGTAATTAAGAACAGCCGAGATACTGCCGTCAAGGACTGTAAGGTCACTCTTTCCCTGGTGGATTGTAACGGACGGGCAGTGGTTTCACCGGTGAGTCAGGCAGTGGAGGTTGCCGCGGTCGGAGAGGCACGGATTGGGTTTAAGATTCCTGTTGCCAACCCGATGAAGTGGACAGCGGAGACTCCGTATTTGTATAAGCTGCTGGTAACTCTAAGAGACGATCTCGGCAGGGTGCTGTCGGTACAGCAGTGTTCAGTGGGATTCCGGCAAGTAGAGGTCAGGAACGGCAATCTGCTGGTTAACGGTGTACCCATCAAGATCAAAGGAGTAAACCGCCATGAAATGCATCCTGATCTGGGAAGGGCAGTTTCACTGGATTGCATGATCCAAGATATCCTGCTGATGAAGCGGCATAACATCAATGCAGTGAGGACGTCCCACTACGCCAATGATCCCCGCTGGTATGACCTCTGTGACTATTACGGTATTTACGTACTGGATGAAACAGATCTAGAAACCCACGGCTTTGCCATGGTGGGAGATGTGAACAGGCTCAGTGATGATCCCGAATGGGAACAGGCCTACCTGGACCGCATGGAACGGATGGTGGAAAGAGATAAGAATCATCCATCGGTGATCATCTGGTCTTTAGGCAATGAATCCGGTTTCGGCCGCAATCATCGGGCTATGGCAGAATGGACCCGCAAGGCTGATCCCACCAGGCCCATCCACTATGAAGGTGACCGCAACCAAGAGGTGGCTGATATCGTCGGCCCTATGTATACCCCTGTGGATAAGGTCATTGAGTTGGGGCAGGCAGACTCCTACACTAAACCGGTGATCCTGTGCGAGTACGCCCATGCCATGGGAAACGGGCCGGGGGGCCTAAAGGAATACTGGGAAGCTTTTTACAAATACCCCCGCCTGCAGGGCGGCTTTGTCTGGGACTGGGTAGATCAGGGTTTGCGGCAGCGAACTGATCGGGGTACAGAGCGGTTTGCTTACGGTGGAGATTTTGGCGATGAGCCCCATGATGGCAACTTCGTCCTCAACGGTCTTGTCTTCCCAGACCGAAAGCCCTCGCCTGGGCTCCTTGAATATAAGAAGGTGCTGGAGCCGGTACTGGTGGAAGTCGAAGATCTGGAGAAAAAGCAGCTTCGCATAACAAACCGCTATGATTTTCTCACTCTGGACCACTTACACCTAAGTTGGAGCATAACTGCTGACGGAAAGGTGCTTCAGTCCGGCCGGCTACCGATGCCGAAGCTGGCTCCGGGGGAGACCAGTACAGTTACCATACCCTTTGATGAACCGGCTGCCTCAGCCAGCACTGACTATTGGCTGAATATCAGCTTTACCCTGGCATCCGACTGCAGTTGGGCGCCTGCGGGCCATGAAGTGGCCTGGGCTCAATTTAGACTACCTGTCGAAGCACCTGCTGGGCCTGTGCTCTCCATAGAGTCCATGCCGGACTTGCACCTTTGGCAGTCCGACACCCGTTTGGAGATCAGGGGCGAAGATTTCAGCATCGGTATTGACAAAGTCCTAGGATTGATTGACTCCTGGGTCTATCACGGTCGGCAGATGATAACCAAAGGTCCCAGGCTGAACTTCTGGAGAGCTCCCATTGATAATGACATCGTATACGTCAAAGAGTGGAAGCGGGCTGGCCTTCATCAGCTGCAGCACCGTATTGATGAAGCTGCAGTTGATGCCGGCAGGAAATACGTACGGGTTAAGGTTAGGGCCCGTATCGCACCTCCTGTGTTTGACCACGGGTTTGACTGTACTTACATTTATACTGTATACGGTGACGGGAATGTAGTAATAAAGGTACACGGGGTTCCTGAGGGGCAGCTGCCCATTCTACCCCGGATTGGACTGCAGATGGTTGTCCCCCTGGCTTTCAATCAGGTGAGCTGGTATGGCCGCGGGCCCGGGGAAAGCTATGCTGACAGCAAATTAGCCAATAAATTTGGGGTCTATGCCAGTTCTGTGGAAGACCTGTATGTGCCCTATGTGTATCCTCAAGAAAACGGCAATCGAACCGATGTCTTCTGGGTAGCGCTGACTGATCTCAGGGGAGTAGGGTTGTTTGCCGCAGGCGACAGGCCGCTGAACTTTAGTGCCCATAGGTTTTCCACTGACGATTTGGAGAAAGCCCGTCACACAGACGAGTTAGTTTGGAGAGATGAGATCTATCTTAACCTCGATTACCGGCAGCATGGATTGGGGAGCGGCAGCTGCGGGCCGCCGACGCTGCCTCAGTACGAACTGCAGCCACACGAATTCACCTTTGCCGTGAGGATGAAACCCTTTGCCGTTGATGCCATTGCGCCGAGCCAACTGGCTAAACAGCGCCTTGAACCTGTGGAATAACACTCTGCTGTTGCGCACAGCGGGGCTATCGGCCCAAGATATAATTCCGCTGCAGCAGGGCCAAGGTAGGATGGGATGGGTCAGGCAGAACATAGCGGGTGGTGCTGGCAGTAGGATATAATGGGAGTAGGTTTTGCCAAAGGATCAGGAGGTGGTGGGTATGGTTGTCAGGCGCTGGAGAAGTTGGGGGGCCTTAGGCGCTGGTCTGCTGATAGTAATGCTGCTGGTCTCCGGGGTAGGAGCAGAATCAGGGATCAAATCCCTGATCATCAATCCCAATCCCAAGAGCGGCCTAAAGGTGCGCCTGTGGACTGACAAAGGCAGCAGTGAACCCAGCTACCGAGTTGGTGAGAAGGTCCAGCTGTATTTTGAGGTGAGCGACAATGCTTATGTAACCATCTTCGACGTCAATGCGGCGGGCAAGGTGACCAAGCTGTTCCCAAATTCTCACCAGCCGGATGGCTACGCGAGGAAAAACAGAATTTACCGTGTGCCCGATAAGTATGACATCGTCGCCGCACCTCCCACGGGAGAAGAGAACTTGCTGATTGTGGCAACTCGCAGCAAACCGGTGGATTATCCTGAACTTCTGCGGGAAAACGGGCTGGAAAACCTAATTTCCAGGCTGCGGCGCCGTTTGACCTTATCCGGCGAGGATTGGGCCATGGATCTATGCACTCTCTGGATCGAGCCTGCCAGGCGGCAGACGATCACCTACCATGTACAGTCCAACCTTTCGGGAGTAAAGCTGTACGTAGATGGATCGTATGTAGGGGAGCTGCCTCAGCAGGTGGAGCTGGGACCAGGAGAGCACCAGCTGGTGGCGCTGAAGAGCGGGTATAAGGCGGCGGTCAGAGAAGTCTATGTCGATGAGGACAGCAGGGACGGCAGATGGATGGTCCGGCTGGAGGCCTTGAAATCCTCGAAGCCTTACTCAGGCCGTTTTCACATCGAGTTTGACTTTAACTTGTAGCTAGGTCAATAACCGTCTGATAGCTTTTCCCCAAATACCGGTCCGGAGAGGGCCGGTATTTGTTTTGGTGTGCCCAGCATGTCTGCTGAGCCGATGGGTTGAAAGAAACCCTGTCGCCTAACTAGCGGGAAGACAATCCGTAGGCAAGGGCGTCACTGGTAACGGTGGGGTCTGAAGGAAGCCGAAGG
>DUMM01000022.1 GCA_012839845.1 Bacillota bacterium
GCAGGGGCGGGTGATGGTTGTGGCGATGGAGCGGCTGCAGAAGGTGCTGGCCAGGTGGGGAGTGGCTTCCCGCAGGGCAAGTGAAGCGCTGATAACAGCCGGCAGAGTGAAAGTCAACGGCAAAGTAGTTGCTGCCCTCGGCGTGAAGGTGGATCCTGATGTGGATCGGATTGAAGTGGACGGCCGGCTGGTTCGCCCATCAACTGCCAAGGTCTATTACATCTTGTACAAGCCCGTTGGTGTGATCTCATCCTGCAGTGACCCTCGAGGCAGGACTACAGTGGTGGACCTGCTCCGAGGGGTTAAAGAACGGGTTTTTCCAGTTGGACGCCTGGATTACGACAGTGAAGGACTGGTGTTTTTGACCAATGACGGCGAAATTGCTCAGGTTTTTTCTCACCCCCGCTATCAAGTGCAGAAAAGCTATTTGGTTGAGGTCCAGGGTTTTCCCGGTCCAAGAACCTTAAGACGCCTCTCTCGGGGGATAAGGCTTTCCGACGGCTGGACCGCTCCTTGCGAGGTGCAAGTGGTGGAGCGGCTCAAACATACCACCCTCTTGACCTTCGAGATCCACGAAGGCCGCAACCGGCAGATTCGCCGCATGTGCGAGGCAGTAGGGCATCCTGTGGTGTCTCTAAAGCGGTTCCGGATGGGGCCTCTGGATCTGGAGGGTCTGCAGCCTGGCCAGTTCCGGCGGCTGCGTCCGGAAGAGGTGAGGGAGCTTTTGGAATTTGCGGCCAAAGCAAGAGAAGCCTATCATGAAGGGAAAAAGTAAGGTGGGAATGCATGGGCAGGGTAATTGTAATCGGCGGCGGGGCCTCCGGGATGATGGCGGCCGGAACAGCTGCCCGGAGCGGTTGCCAAGTTGTTCTATTGGAGAAGAACAGCATCTTGGGCAAAAAGCTCCTTATCACCGGCAAGGGCAGGTGCAATTTGACCAACGCCTGTGAGATTCAAGATGTGATCGAACGGTTCGGAGAGGGAGGTAAGTTCTTATACAGCGCTCTGCACTCCTTTCCTCCCTCGGCGACCTGGAACTTCTTTGCCGAGCGGGGCCTGGAACTGGTGGTGGAGCGGGGCAGAAGGGTTTTCCCGGCATCGGAAAACGCCGCCGACGTTGTGAGGGTGCTGAAAGGCTATCTGCGTGAGGGAGGAGTGGTGGTCAGGCTCAATTCGAAGGTGGAAGAAATAGTAGTCCAGGGTGAGAAGATCCGTCGGGCAGTTGGGGTAAAGCTGACCGACGGCAGTCTTTTGTCTAGCGATGCCGTAATTCTAGCTTCCGGCGGAGCGTCCTATCCCGCTACAGGGTCCACCGGTGACGGCTATATCATGGCAGAAAAGCTGGGTCACAGCCTAAAACCGCTATACCCGGCGCTGGTACCCCTCAAGACAAAGGAAGAATGGGTAAAGGATGCTGCGGGACTCAGCCTCCGCAACGTGCGGGCGAGACTGTTTGATGGTGACGAACTGCTGGGGTCGGAGTTTGGAGAAATGCTCATCACCCACTTTGGAGTCAGCGGACCCATCATCCTCACTCTCAGCCGCTTCGTGGCCCCTCGGACTGAGCAGTGGAAGACCCTGCGCCTTGAGATAGACCTAAAGCCTGCACTGGATGAAGAACGCCTTGATGCCCGGCTGCAGAGAGACTTGCGGAAATATGCCCGCAAGTCCCTGAAGAATGCCCTCACAGACCTCTTACCAAAAACCCTCATACCGGTAGTCATCGACCTCTGCCAGCTCTTGCCGGACAGGCCGGCCCATCAAATCACCCGGGAGCAGCGGCACCGACTTGTCAAAGTGCTAAAGGGACTGCCGTTGAGTGTTGTGGGTACCCTTCCTCTCTCTGCAGCTATAGTCACCCAGGGTGGTGTCAGCCTTGATGAAGTGGACCCCCGGACAATGGCTTCCCGACTGGTGCCAGGGCTGTATTTTGCTGGAGAGGTGCTGGACCTTGCTGCCGACACAGGGGGATTCAACCTGCAGGCAGCCTTTGCCACCGGCCATGCGGCGGGGAGGCATGCTGCCTTGGCTGCTTGCGCGAAAGCTTTGCATTGATCAAACCCCTGTGGTAATATATCTTCAAACTATTGGCAGATGGAGGTCGGACAAATGCTGTCATTGCCTATGACGCGGGGGATTCGGGGAGCTATTACTGTAGAGGAAAACACTGAAGCCGCCATAACCTCTGCCGCAAGGCGCCTTGTAGAGGCTATGATGAGTGCCAACCAGGTGGATGCTGAGGACATTGCCTGCATCATCTTCTCCTCTACCCCGGATCTAGATGCTGCCTTCCCCGCAACCGGGGTCAGGCTGGCAGGCCTAACCACAGTTCCGTTGTTTTCTGCCAGAGAAATACCGGTCCCCGGGAGCCTTCCCCGCTGCATCAGAGCATTAATGCTGGTTACGACTAACCTTAAGCAGGAAGACATTCGCCATGTATATTTGGGAGAAGCAGCTAAGCTGCGGCCGGACTTAGCCGTCGGACAGACTGGAAAGACGGACCAACTGGAAGACAGGATGCCCAGTTACCGGAAGAACATTCTCGACATTGCTCCATACCAGCCGGGCAAACCCATCAGTGAAGTGAAGCGGGAAAAAGGATTAACTGATGTCATTAAGCTTGCTTCCAATGAAAATCCGCTGGGACCATCCCCAAAGGCTGTGGCAGCGCTGCAGCAGTCTTTAGGTTCTCTACATATTTACCCGGACGGCAGCTGTTTTGAACTGCGGCAGGCGCTGGCTAAGAGGTTAGGCGTTGACCCTATGGAGCTTATCTTCGGCAACGGTTCCGATGAGGTGATCAAGATGCTTGGTCTCACCTTCCTGGAACCGGGTGATGAAGTGCTTACCTGTGAGCCCACCTTTAGTGAGTACGCGTATGCTGCTCACTTGATGGGCGCGAGGTTCAAGAGCCTAGCCCTCAAAGATTATGCTTTCGATCTAGAAGCCCTGCTGACGGCCATAGGTCCCAAGACCAAGATGGTGTTCATCTGCAACCCCAACAATCCGACTGGTGCATATGTGAATAAATCTGCAGTCGAAGACTTCTTAGCCGGTGTGCCTCACCATGTTCTGGTGGTTTTCGATGAAGCTTATTATGAATACGTCACTGCCGAGGATTACCCAGATACTATCAGATACGTCAGAGAAGGGCGCAATGTGGTGGTTCTGAGGACTTTCTCCAAGATCTACGGGTTGGCCGGCTTGAGAATCGGTTATGGAATTGCTCCCGGCCATATAGCTCAGCTGGTTCGCCGGGTGAGAGAGCCCTTTAACGTCAATGCGGCGGCTCAGATCGCTGCTCTGGCAGCTCTGGAGGATGAAGAGCATGTCCGAAGGAGCCGTGAGCTCAATGAAGCCGGCAAGGCGTGGTTGTATCTAGAACTGGAAAAGCTGGGATTGGAGTATGTTCCCAGCCAGACCAACTTCATCTTTGTCGATCTTAAGCAGGACAGCCAGGTGGTTTACCAGCGCCTATTGGACCGGGGAATCATTGCCCGCAGCGGAGGCGTCTTCGGTTGTCCCAACTGGCTGAGGGTGAGTATCGGTACTGAAGAGGAGAACTGTCGGCTGATAGAAGCTTTGGCAGAGGTTCTGGAAAGGTAAAAGAGCAGTCCTGGGCTTTAAGTGAGGGAGTGGGTTAGCAATGATTATAGTCATGGAGCGCAGCGCATCGCCGGCACTGGTGGATGCGGTAATTGCCAGACTCGAGCAGCTGGGGTATAAGGCTCACCTGTCTGTCGGCGTCGAGCGGACTATTATCGGGGTCATCGGCGAGAAGCGGCCGGAAGACATGGAGCAGCTGGCGGCCATGCCGGGAATTGAGAGCATTGTCCCCATCCTGCGGCCCTTCAAGCTGGCCAGCCGGGAATTTCATCCTGAGCCTACCAAGGTGCAGGTCGGCAATGTGACCATCGGCGGTGATGAGATCGTGGTTATGGCTGGTCCGTGCGCCGTTGAAAGCGAAGAACAGATCCTGACCATTGCCCGAGCTATCAAGGCAGCCGGTGCTCAAATACTGCGGGGCGGTGCCTTTAAACCCCGTACGTCACCCTATTCCTTCCAAGGTTTGGAGGAACAGGGTTTGAAGCTGCTGGCTTTGGCCAGGGAGGAGACGGGACTGCCGATAGTGACTGAAGTCATCAATCCAAGAGATATTGAACTGGTGGGCAAGTATGCCGATATGCTTCAGATCGGTGCCCGCAACATGCAGAACTTTACCCTTCTGCGGGAGGTCGGACAGTCAAGAATGCCCGTTCTTCTCAAACGCGGTCTAGCCGCCACCGTTGAGGAGTGGCTGATGGCTGCAGAATACATAATCTCTGGCGGCAACAGCAATGTAGTCCTGTGTGAGCGGGGCATCAGAACCTATGAGACGGGAACCAGAAATACCCTCGACTTGAGTGCTATTCCGGCGGTAAAATACCACAGCCATCTGCCTATCATCGCCGATCCCAGCCACGGAACAGGCCGGTGGCGTTATGTTAAGCCGATGGCCAAGGCCGCGGTTGCCGCCGGCGCCGATGGTCTCATGATTGAAGTGCACTGCCGGCCGGAGGAAGCCCTCTCCGACGGGGCCCAGTCTCTGACGCCGGAGAATTTCCGGCAGCTGATGGTGGAGCTGAGGGCAGTGGCCGAGGCTGTAGGCCGCAAGAGCAGTGTGCCAGTGGTGGTCTGAGCCTATGGAAAGATGCACAGCAGCTGTTTTAGGACTGGGGTTGATCGGTGGTTCTTTGGCCTTTCGCTTGAAGCACAAGGGATACCGGGTCATCGGATACGACATATCTGAGGAGAGGACAAAGACAGCGCTGCACCTGGGGGCAATCAGCGAAGGCCGCAGCAGTGCGGCAGAGGCGGCGAAGGATTGCCAACTTGTTTTCATCGCTGTACCGGTGGGAGCCATTGTCCCCGTAATTGAGGAGATCTTGCCCCACGTTGGGCAGGGGGCAATTGTCACAGACGTGGGGAGTGTGAAGCGCCCCATAATGGAAAGGGTTGAAGCCCTGCGACCTCCTTTCGCGTTTATCGGCGGTCATCCTATGGCAGGCTCTGAGCAGGGGGGTATTGAAGCGGCTGATCCCAATCTTTTTGAGAATGCTGTTTATGTCCTGACTCCTATGGATGAAGGTGCTGATCAAAAGGGCTCTTTGAGTCAGCTGGCAGAAGTGATCGAATCTGATTTGGGCGCGACCGTCATGGTGATGGAACCCAAAGTGCACGATGAAGTGGTGGCGGTGGTCAGCCATCTGCCCCATGTAGCTGCCGCGGCCTTAGTCCATGCCCTGGGCAGGACCGCGGAGAGAATTCCAGCGGCTCTTGCCCTGGCTGCCGGCGGCTTCAGGGATACGACTAGAGTGGCATCGGGCCTGCCGAGCCTTTGGGCGGATATCTGCCTGCACAACCGGGCGCCGGTGCTGCGGACCATCGCCCTTATGCAGGATGCCCTGGAGATAGTGCAGGAAGCGCTGCTGAATCAAGACGCCCAAGGGCTGGAGAGGTTTTTCGCCTTTGCCAGGGACCTGCGGGCAGAAGTCCCCGCGGCCCAGCGAGGCCTGCTTCCGCCGCTGTATGACGTGATGGTACCTGTGCCTGATATGCCTGGAGCCATAAGCGCAGTTACCAGCCTGCTGGCCAGTGCGGAACTGAACGTGAAGGATATCAGCATTGTGCGCCAGCGAGAGGGCGAGGTGGGAGCGCTGCGGATCGGGCTGGCCGACGGCCCCTCCCGAGAGAGGGCCTTGGAGATACTCCGGGCCGAGGGATACAAGGCATACCGACGTTAGAGGCTGTCTACTGGATGGTTGGAAAGCGGGGAAAAACTGGTGATTCTAGAAATCAAGCCCAGCCGCGGGCTCAAGGGTAAAGTTGAAGTTCCCGGCGATAAGTCGATTTCCCACAGAGCGGCGTTATTGGCAGCTATAGGCCAAGGGATAACGAGAATCGATGGGTTCTTGGAAAGCGATGACTGCTTGGCGACTCTGCAGTGCTTGTCGCTTCTTGGCACTCCTATTGAGCGTCTTGCACCCGGCAGCTACCAGATCCGCGGCCTGGGATGGGATGGGTTTCAGGAGCCAGCCGATGTTTTGAACTGCGGCAATTCTGGCACCACCATGAGGCTGTTGTTGGGCATTCTTGCAGCTCAGCCCGTGTTTTCTGTCCTTACCGGCGATGCTTCCCTGCGAAGCCGGCCTATGGGACGGGTGGTTGATCCCCTTAAGAGCATGGGCGCTAGAATCTGGGGCCGGTCAGGAGGCTCCAGGGCTCCTCTGGCAGTTCTGGGAACTGAAGATCTAGAGGGCAGAACCCACCGTCTGCCCGTAGCTAGTGCCCAGGTGAAGAGTGCCCTGCTCCTTGCGGGACTTAGGGCTAAAGGGGTCACATCGGTCACCGAACCGAGCAGTTCCCGGAACCACACAGAGGTAATGCTGCAGCAGATGGGGGTGCCGGTGAGGATTGACGGTCTGACTGTGACGGTGGAGGGCGGCAGCCTTCCCCAAGGAGGGCACATCAGTGTTCCGGGAGATATCTCTTCGGCAGCTTACCTGATGGTGGCCGCCGCTGTCCTGCCCGAGTCTGATATCACCATCGAAAATGTGGGCATAAACTCAACTAGAGCAGGCATCATTGAAGTATTGCAGAAAATGGGTGCGGATCTAGAGGTGGAGCCGCTGGCGGGCAGCGGTGAACCAAGGGCAAATATCAGGGTTCGCTCATCCCAACTGCGGGGCATAGAGATCGGTGGCGAGGTTGTCCCTACCCTTATCGACGAGCTGCCGGTGCTCGCGGCAGCAGCCGCCTTTGCCAGAGGTACGACTATAGTCAGGGATGCCGCCGAGTTGAGGGTAAAGGAATGCGACCGCATAGCGGCTATGACACAGGAGCTGGGGCGGCTGGGCGTGGACATTCGGGAAAGGCCCGACGGCTGGATAATCCATGGGGGTGGAAGCTTTTCAGGGGGAGTGGTAAGCGGCCGCGGAGATCATCGAATAGTGATGGCCCTGGCGGTGTTCGGCTTGGCCTTACAGTCTCCTGTGGAGATTGAGGATGCCCGGGCGGTATCTGTCTCTTTCCCCGGATTTGCGGCGGTACTGAGGGAGCTTGGGGCGGAGGTTGAGGAACGAAAAGCTGACTCCGAGGACAGAGATGTTGAAGGATGAAGGGGAAATCCTCCGCAGGACTGTGGGATAACATTGGCGAATAGAACAGGGGACTATTTCTATCTGGTGTTCGCAACGGGGTCTTGGCGGGAAGGAGATATCTTCAGCCGATGAAGTTCAAGATTGCCATTGACGGCCCGGCAGGGGCAGGCAAGAGCACAGTAGCAAGGATACTGGCTGAACGGCTGGGATATTTGCATATAGATACCGGCGCATTGTACAGAGCATTAACCCTATTGGTCCTGCGCAGAGGAATTGAGCCTGCAGATGAGTCAGCTGTAGCTGAGCTCTTTGGTGAAACGGAGATCGACATGGTGTTAGAACCCGGTGGGGCCAAGGTTCTGCTCAACGGCGAAGATGTGACGGAAGCTATCAGAGCTCCTGAGGTAAGCGAGACCGTTTCCATCGTGGCCCAGCACCCCAAGGTAAGGGAGCACCTGCTCCACCTGCAGCGCCAGCTGGCGGCCGGCGGCGGAGTAGTGATGGACGGAAGGGATATAGGCACGGTAGTGCTTCCTGATGCCGAGCTCAAGATATTCTTGACGGCTAGTCCTGAAGAACGGGCTCGGCGGCGGATGAAGGAATTGCGAAGCCAAGGGCATAAAGTTACCTACAAGGATATTCTGCTTTCAATTAGAGCTAGGGATAATCTAGATGCAGAAAGGGCAGTTGCGCCGCTGCGGGCGGCGACGGACGCCATTCCGCTGGATACCACCGGCAAAGATGTAGACACTGTAGTAGAGGAGATACTAGGATATCTTTCCACAGTTAGAAGGTGCGATGGGTGTTCTACCGACTAGCGAGAGGCCTCTTGAGGTTATTCTGGAAACTGTATTTCCGTTGGGAGGTATACGGCAAAGAGAACCTGCCTTCTGCCGGCGGAGTTCTCTTGGCCGCTAATCATGTCAGCTATCTGGACCCTCCACTAATGGGCTGTGCGGTTGACCGCCCTGTGTATTTTATGGCTAAGAAGGAGCTGTTCGACATACCCGTTTTGGGTTGGATTATTAGGCGGCTTGGCGCTTTCCCCGTTGAACGGGGAGCTGCCGACCGAAAGGCCATCCGCAAGGCCCTGGAGATGCTGCAGTCAGGCCGCGTGGTGGGGATTTTCCCCGAAGGAACCAGGGGTGATGGGAGGACTTTGCTTAAGGCCCAACCGGGCACGGTGCTCTTGGCGGTCAAAGCAGGTGTGCCTATTGTCCCCATGGCTATCACCGGTGTAGAACGGGTCTTGCCTCCAGGCCGGTGGTTTCCCAGGCCGGTGAAAATCAGGATATTTATAGGCGAACCTATTTACATCCCAGCAGATGAGACCGGCACGTCTCGGGAAGTCCTAGAGGAGTACAGTCGGCTGCTCATGGAGAGAATTGACCAACTCAGGTCCTTTCAAACAGCCGCTGTCTTAGGCAAGAGCGCTGTGAACGTTTAGAAATCTCCCGACTGGCCTCCTAGGTTTGTCCTCACTTTTTCAGCAAACAGCGGCTGTTAAGGGAGGTTTTGGCCTGACGATACAGAACAAATACACCTAAGGGCGTGTGTTTTTTGTTGCCGTCGGTGGCCAATACTACTGGCAGGAGGGAAAAGATGGCTTGATTGTTGAGTTAGCGGATAATGCAGGGTTCTGTTTTGGGGTCAAGCGTGCCATCGAGACGGCCGTCAGGACAGCGGAGGAGAACAAGGGTGTCCCCATCTATACGTTAGGCCCTTTAATTCACAGCCCCCAGACTGTGGCCCGCTTATCTGCACTGGGTATTCGGGTAGCGGATAAAATTGAAGACATTGATAACGGCGTGGTCATAATCCGCAGTCATGGTGTGCCCCCCCAGACCATCGAACGAGCCCGGGGCAAAGGATTGCAGGTAGTAGACGCTACTTGTCCCTTTGTACTGCGGGCTATGACCTGGGCCGCCCAACTGAGAGAGGATGGCTATCAGGTAGTGATTGTGGGCGACCGGGATCATCCGGAGGTGGTCGCTATCCTGGGGGCAACTGACAATACGGGAATTGTCGTTGGTACCCCGGAAGAGGCGGCTGCACTTCCCGCCTGTGAAGCCTATGGGGTAGTGGCCCAGACCACGCAGTCCTTGTCCAATTTCCGGGCTTGCGTAGCTGAGCTGGTTGGCAAGGCCCGGGAAGTGAAGTTTTACGACACAATTTGTACTGCAACCGCCCGTAGACAGCAGGCAGCAAGAGATCTTGCATCTCGAGTTGATGTCATGCTGGTAGTGGGGGGACGCAATAGCGCCAACACAACTAGATTGGCGCAGATTTGCCAGGAAAGCGGAGCGCGCACTTACCATGTCGAAACGGCCGATGACATCGAACCGAGCTGGTTCCGTCCGGGAGACAAAGTAGGTGTCACCGCCGGCGCGTCAACGCCTAACTGGCTCATTGAGGAGGTAGTGCAACGGATGACAGAGTTTGACGGACTGCAAGAACAGGAAGTAAAAAATGCCCAGGCGGCAACGGTGACAGAGGAGGCTGTGGAGGCCGCCCCTGCAGTTGAGGCCAATGCAGTGCAGGCCGCTGGGCAAGGGACTGCCGAGGATGCTGCCCATCAGCAGGCAGCAGAAGCGGCAGCGGCGCCCAGCCAGGGTGAATCCGGGGAGAAAACCCAGGCTGATACCGCAGGAGAGTATGACGCCCCCACCATGGCCCAATACGACGAGACCTTCATTACCCCCAATCAAGGGGACATCGTGCGAGGCAAAGTCGTTCAGGTCAGCAGTGATGAAGTGCTGGTCCATGTCGGAGGGAAATCCGAAGGTCGGATTCCCAGGCATGAGCTGGGTCTCAAGGGAGACCAGGAGCCGGCAGATATCCTGACTGTGGGCGATGAAATAGATGTTTACGTCTTGCGGACCGATGACGGCGAAGGCAGTGTTGTGTTGTCAAAGCGGCGGGCGGATCAGATCAAAGCCTGGAAAGAGCTGGAAGAAAAGTACAAGAAGGGCGAGGTCATCGAAGCTGCGGTAACCGAGCGGGTTAAAGGCGGTTTGCTGGTCGATGTCGGGGTGCGGGGGTTTGTGCCTGCCTCCCATGTGGCCCGGAATTATGTTGAGGACTTGGAGTCTTACGTAGGCAAGACTCTGCGGCTGAAGATTATCGAGCTGGACAGGCAGCGAAACAACGTGGTTCTCTCCCACAGACAGGTGCTGGAAGACGAATACCAGAAGCAGAAGGAGATCATTTTCAACACCTACAAGCCCGGAGACATCGTCACTGGTGTTGTACGGCGCTTGACCGATTTTGGCGCTTTTGTAGATATCGGCAGCGGGGTAGAGGGATTGCTTCACGTTTCTGAGATGGCCTACAGCAGAGTCAACCATCCTTCTGATGTTCTGTCTGAGAATCAGGAGATCAAGGTGATGATTCTGAACCTGGATAAGGAGAATGAGCGCATTTCCCTCGGCCTTAAGCAGACCCTGCCGGATCCTTGGGATAACATCAGCAGCAAGTATCACGTAGGGGATATTGTCCAGGGCGAAGTCACCCGCACCGTGGATTTCGGTGCCTTCGTAAAACTGGAAGACGGCGTTGAAGGACTGGTCCACATTTCTCAACTGGCCGACCATCATGTGGCCAATACACAGGATGTGGTGACCGCAGGTCAGAAGGTGGATGTGAAGGTCATTAGCATAGATGAGCAAGCCCGTCGCATTGGCTTGAGCATCAGAGAAGCCAAAAAGACTAACAAACCAAAGCCTGAACCCGTACAAGAGGCTCAGCCTCAGGAGGAGCCTGAGAGTTCAGGCGTCACTATCGGCGAGTTGGTCGGTGATTTGGGCGCACTCTTACAAAGCGGCAGTGATGAAGAATAAGGTTGGGCGCAGGCAGCTGCTCCGACCAAAGGCATTACTGCAGCATCAGGCAGGCCGTTGGCCTGCTTTTTTTAGTATATGACCACTCCTTGGTGGGCAAGATACGCATGAACTCAACAGGA
>DUMM01000023.1 GCA_012839845.1 Bacillota bacterium
GCCGCCGGCCCGGTTCGTTCGGCGGTAGAAGCCGCCGGCGGTAAGCCACAGTTGGTCCTGCCAGTAGAAGGCATCGCTTCTTTGGTCGGCAAGACCGTCGCCGCTGCAGGCTTGATAGAATATCTCATCATGAACTTCAGATCCCCGCCGCCAAGCCGCTTCAAAACCGATGCCGATTTCAACCCCCTTAACGGCCGGGATGGACATCAGAGCTTGAGCCAGCTGTCCATCTAGACGGCGGTCCCAGTGGACATGGCTGCCTAGGCCGGCCGGCACCGCGAGAGCGATGACCTGAAAAACCCCGCCCAGAGAATCTCCCGCCGCCTTGGCCTTCTCAATCTCCTCCATCATGCCTTGAGCCGCTTGAGGGTCAGCACAGCGAACTGGAGAGGTTTCTGCCAGCTGCTTGAGCCTCTGCCAATCGTCAGGCAGCTGCTGGACCTTAACGGAACCGATTTGGATCACATGGGAAAACACGTCCACGGCAAAATGAGCAAGGAGCCGGCGGGCCACTGCTCCCACCGCAACCCGCACCGCGGTCTCCCGGGCGCTGGCCCGCTCCAAGATATCCCTGGCATCTGCAGTCCGGTATTTGAGCATGCCGGCAAGGTCGGCGTGGCCCGGCCGGGGCCTGGTGACTTCACCGGCCGCCGCTGCAGAAGGCAGTCCGGAGATGGACATAACCTCCTGCCAGTTCTCCCAGTCTCTGTTATGAATCTCGATGCCGATGGGACTGCCGATGGTCTTCCCTCTGCGAACTCCTGATACAATCCGCACCTTATCCTCTTCGATCCGCATCCTGCCTCCCCGGCCGTACCCCCGCTGCCGGCGGGCAAGATCCCGGTTGATATCCTCCTCTGACAAAGGCAGCCCCGCTGGTACTCCCTCAATGATCCCCATAAGTGCCTGACCGTGGGATTCTCCAGCGGTCAAGAACCGCAGCGCCATCTCCATCTACCTACTCTCCGCTGACAGTAATTCCTTCCACCACCAGGGTGGGAGATCCGACTGATCCGTAGAACCGCAGGTCGCTTCCCACGGCCACCAGGCGCTTTAGGAAATCAATGAGATTCCCAGCGATGGCAATACCCCGCACCGGACGAACGGGCCTGCCGTTCTCCATCCAAAGGCCAGCTGCACCCACAGAGAATTCTCCAGAGATAGGGTTGGCTGTATGCATACCCATCACATTGGTGACATACAGCCCCCGCTCCACTTGGGCCATTAGTTCCGTTTGGGATAGTCTTCCGGGCGAAACATAGAAATTGCGGGTACCGGAGGTCAAAGCACCTCTAAAGGACGGCCGCACGCCGTTGCCGGTGGACTGGACTCCGTCCTTAGCGGCGCTGTAAGTGTTGTACAAGTAGGTTTTCAGCAATCCCTGTTCCAGTACAACAGTCTCTTGGGAAGGCACGCCTTCGTCATCCACCGGAGCAGTAGCCAGTCCTCCGGGCAGCAAACCGCTGTCAATCAGGGTGAGCTCCGTAGAAGCCACTGCTTCGCCCAGCTTGCCGGCAAAAACCGATTTGCCCTTTTGCACCGCTTCCGCGGTCAAGGCCGGTCCTAGAACTTCCAGGAATTCGCACGCTACTTCAGGTGCCAAGATCAAGGGAACACGGCAGGTCGCCAGGGAGCCGGCACCCAGCATCTCTACGGCTCGGGCCGCCGCTTCCTGCCCAACTCGAACAGGGTCAAGGTCTTCAAAGGTGCGGGAAAAATCATATGACCAGCCGGTTTCCGCCTGACCGTCAGCCTCCGCCACCACCAGCAGGCTGGTAGAGCAGTAGCCTCCCCGGTATCCAACGTCAACTCCCCGGGAATTGACGATACCGATCTCGTAAATCCCGTCCCCGAAACTGGCCTGCCGCACTTTAGTTACTCTGGGATCGTATCTGCGGGCAGCGTTTTCCACTTCCTTGGCGAAATCGATCTTGACATCCACCGGCAGCTCTGCAAGTCTGCTGTCCAAAAGCTCCATTGGCTCTACCGGTTTTGGATCAGGCAGCCTGTTGAACTCATCGGCTGCCGAACTTCGGGCATTGGCCGCCGCCAGCTGCACAGCGTCCCTCAAGCTTTCCCGATCCAAACGGGTAGTAAAGGCCATTCCCAAGCGGCCGTGATCTATAACCCGAATCCCGACACCGGTCTGGCTTGCCTCCCGCAGGGTTTCTACCTTTCCATCGGTGACCTCTACCCACAAGGAACGGTGCTTAATGGTGTAGACCTCCACCTCCTGCCGGGAGCTTTCCGCCAGTCTGAGTACCGACCGGGCTAGACCCTGCATTTCTACTGTCATTATTAGTCCTCCTCCATGATGCCTCCAACCACTAGTTCAGGAATCCGGATGGTGGGCTGAGCATCACTGACCGGTGCCCCCTGCCCGTCTTTACCGCATATACCTATAGAGAAGCCCAGATCTTTACCGACACGGTCGATCATGGCCAGGGCCTTGGGACCGTTGCCGGTGAGGGTTGCACCCCTTACCGGCTCTCCGATCTCCCCACCGCTGATTAGATATCCGTCTGAAACCTCGAAGACAAAATCTCCGTTGGCAGTGTTTACCTGACCGCCGCCCATACGGGTGACAAGCAGACCCCGCTCAGTATCCCGGATAATATCTCTGGGGTCGTCTTGGCCGGGAAGAATCAGAGTATTGGTCATCCGGGGAATAGGCTTGTGCTGATAGGACTCCCGCCGGCCGTTCCCGGTGGATAAAGCGTTATCCTTTCTAGCGGTCAGGTAGTCGTACATGTAGCCTACCAGTATGCCGTTTTCGATCAAGACCGTCCGCTGGCCTTCCGTCCCTTCATCATCAAAGCGATAGCTGCCGAACTTCCCTGGAATGGTGGCATCATCTACCACGGTGACCAAGGGCGATGCCACCTGTTCACCCATCTTGCCGGCATAGACCGAAATCCCTTTTTGCACCAAATCGGCCTCCAGTCCGTGGCCGCAGGCTTCATGGACCATGGTCCCGCCTGCCTCACCGGCAATCACCACCGGCATCCGGCCGGCTGGAGCAGGCCTGGCCCCCAGCATTCTCACCGCCCGGCGGGCTGCCTTAAGAGCCAATTCTTCCGGATCCTGCTGGTCAAACAGTTCAAAACCGATCACGCCGCCCATAGACTCATAACCTGTTTGAATCCTGCCGTCCTCCACAGCAATAACATTGACAGAGAGATTAGTGCGGATTCGCTCATCCTCCACCAGACTGCCGGCACTGTTGGCGATGACCACCCTTTGGGAGATATCCCGGTAGGATACTGTTACCTGCCGCACCTTGGGGTCCGCTCCCCTGGCTGCCCGATTGGTCCTTTCCACTATCCCCACCTTTTTGGCAACGGCCACCGTTTCCGGCCTAACGGCGATGTTTAGTTGGAAGGAGGGATAACGGCGGCGAAGATCTATAGTCACATCCCGTTCTTCCTGCCTAGCAGCTGCCGCGGCAATTCTGGCAGCCTCCAGCAGGCCGTCTGGAGACAGGTCGTTGGTATAGGCATAGGCGGTGGTCTCGCCGGTAATTACCCGGATCCCCGCTCCGGCATCTATGCCGGCTACCACCCTTTCGATCCTGTCCTGCTCGCAAAAAATCTGTGCTGTGTAAGCCTCCTCGATGAATATATCTGCATAGTCGCTGCCTCCCCGACTGGCAACCGCCAAGACGGCAGCTAATTGGTCTTTGGCAATGTGCAAATGGCTCCCTCCTCTATAACCTTCTCACCCTCGCTGCTTTTTGCTTCGCTAATGCTTGAAGCTTCTCCTCCATTTTCTTCATCTCACACCGTTCCAAGCTGGGTGAGCAAAGGAGCTTACGGTGTTTTCCGACCGCGCATAAGTACCTTTGCCCAGACAACAAAAACCCGGTAGAACCCAGACTTAACCGGATCTACCGGAGGGATCTGTCCTGTCTATCCCCGGGACTTGGCTAACCGCCTCCTGGCCGCGCTCTCGCTAATGTAACCTTTCCGGCTCAGCCGCCGTATAATCCTCCGCTCTAGTTTCCGCATCAACTTAGTGGCTTTGAGCTCCTCAGTAGTCACCGGATCAATTAAGATGGTGTACAGGGCCATGCGGTTACCACCCAGGATGTCCGTGAACATCTGATCGCCGATGACTACTGTCTCCCAGGGGTTAGTCTGCAGGAGTCTCATCGCCTCCCGAAAAGGCTTCTTGCGGGGCTTAACTGCACCGGCTACTGCCGGCACGCTTAACGCCGCGGCAATCCTGTGTACCCTTTCCCTTAGGGCATTGGATGTCAAGCACACCCTGAAACCCATTTCCCTGGCCCGCGTCACCCACCTTATAGTGTCCTCATCTAACGTCTCGCCGGCCCAGGGCAGGAGAGTATTGTCGATATCCAATATTATGCCGCGGAAACCTTTTCGCCAAAGCTCGTCCAAATCCACATCAAACAAAGATCCCAGACATTCGTCGGGGCAGAAAATCTTCATCATGTAACTACTGTGCCTCCCATACACACCGCTCTTCGGCGGCAGAAGCCGTCCCCGCAGCGGGCCGCATCTTTCCTTCCTTACGATTGGGGAGATGGCGACCCAGACACCGGCCTAGCTGTGCGCCTGTTCCGACAGCATCTCCTGCTGCAGCTTGGTGATGGCCCGCTTCTCAATGCGGGAAACATAGGAACGGGAAATACCCAGCTTGCGAGAAATCTCCCGCTGAGTCTTCCGAATACCATCCCGCAGCCCATACCGGAGCTCCAGTACCTTCTTTTCCCGCGGACCGAGGGAGGTAAGCATTTCACGCAGCCGCTCCTGTTCCACCGACAGTTCTACCCGCTCCAGAACTTCATCGGGGTCTGTTCCCAAAATGTCAATCAAAGTGATCTCATTGCCTTCTTTATCTGCCCCGATGGCATCGTAAAGCAGTACATCATTGCGGCTCCTTTTGGTGGAACGCAGGTGCATCAGGATCTCGTTCTCTATGCAGCGGGCAGCATAGGTTGCCAGTCTGGTGTTTTGCCTGACATCAAAGGTGTTAATGGCTTTAATCAGCCCAATGGTACCGATAGAGATCAGATCATCGGTTTCCTCGCCTGTATTCTCAAACTTCTTGACAATGTGGGCAACTAGACGGAGGTTTCGCTCCACCAGGATATTGCGGGCCTCAATATCTCCATCCTGGAGCTTTGCCAAAAGCTCTGCCTCTTCCTCCTCCGACAGCGGCACCGGGAAGGCGTTGCTGTTGGTCACATAGGAGATGAGGAAGGTCAGTCCCTGCAGGAACAACCCAACCAGCGCCGTGAACAGGGAAATCAACGTGAGGCCACCTCCAGACGAATGTGGAGTCTTTCCTATTCTATGTGGCCTCCTCAGATTCGTGCCTGTCCCAAAGCTGCCGCCGTCAATCCTCTGACCGGCGCCGAAGCAGAGAATACCGGGAAGCATCCACCGGCAGCTCAACAAAAACCGTCTGGTTGGCATGGCTTTCATCTACAGGGCTGCCTTCTTCATCCAGCATTTTGTCCAGCGTAAACTCTACACAAGACTGCTTGGGCCTCAAAAGCTCCAGTCTGTCTCCCCGCTTGAGGCGATTGCGCACTGCAATACGGCTGATTTTCCCTGCAGTCTCTTCGACTACTCCGACAAAGTCGTAGGTGCGGATATAGCCGCCGCTCTCGTATGACTGGGCATCAGGCCCGGGCCGGCCGAAATAGAAGCCTGTCGTATAAGGTCGGTGGCTGACCTTGTCCAGCTCCTCCAACCATTCAGGCCTTACGGCAAAACCTTCTGGATCAGCTGCAAAGGCATCCAGGGCCTGCCGGTAAGCCCAAACCACCACAGCCACATAATAGACGCTCTTCATACGTCCCTCAATTTTCAAACTGTCTATCCCGGCGGCTGCCAGCTCCGGCAGATGGGCAAGCATGTTGAGGTCCTTGGAATTGAGGATGTAGCTCCCCCGCTCATCTTCAAAAATGGGAAAATACTGGCCCGGTCGCTTCTCTTCTACCAGCGCATAGCGCCACCGGCAGCTTTGGGCACAATCTCCCTGGTTGGCATCCCTACCGGTCAGATAATTGGACAACAGGCACCTGCCGGAATAGGAGATGCACATGGCTCCGTGGACAAAAGCTTCCAGTTCCACTCCCACCCGGCGGCGGATCTCCTTTATCTCTTCTAAGGAAAGCTCCCTAGCCAGAACTACCCGCCTGACCCCCAGATCTTCCCAGAATTTAACGGCCTGCCAGTTTGTCAAGCTCCCCTGGGTAGAGAAATGCAGCTGCAGTTTGGGGGCCGTTCTCTTGGCGGCCAAGTAAACCGCAGGATCGGAGAAAATCACTGCATCTGCCTGCATTTCCGCCAAAGCAGCCAAGTACTCATCAAGGGCAGTTAACTGGGCATTGTGGAGCAGGCTGTTCACCGCCACATAAACCCGCACTCCTGCTCCATGGGCATAGTCGATGAGGCTTTTGAGCTCGGGGAGGGTGAAATTGTCTGCACCTGCCCGCAGGCTGTACTCCTTGCCCCCCACATAAATAGCGTCTGCGCCGTAAGCAATGGCTACCTCCGCTTTTTCCCGATTTCCCGCGGGAGCCAACAGCTCCATATTCCGTGTCAAGTTATCCACCTCTGCTGTCCTCCATCGTCCCGCAGCGTTCCGAGCCTAGTATCCGTAACGGGCCCGCGCCTGCCGGTGCTGCTGGAAGGTCCTGCTGAAAGCATGGGTACCGTCGCCCTTAGCCACGAAATACAGGTAATCCACATCCGCCGGTTCCAGAGCGGCCTTGAGGGAGTTCAGCCCGGGTGAAGCAATGGGACCCGGCGGCAGCCCTTTGTACTTATAGGTGTTGTAAGGCGAATCAGTGGCTAAATCAGAATAGTAAAGCTTTCTCGGCTCTTCGAGAATGAACTGTACCGTGGGATCTGACTGCAGCGGCATGTTGATCCGCAGCCTATTCCAGAACACCGCCGAAACCAAAGGTGCCTCCCAGGGGACCATTACTTCCTTTTCAATAATCGACGCCAAGGTGATGATATCATGCCAGGTAAAGCCCTCCGGAGGCGACGCTGTCTCCTTCAGCGGCTCCACCACTTGAACAAAGCGATGCACCATCCGCTTGATGACCTCTTCCTCCGGCTGATTGAGGGCGAAGACATAGGTGTCAGGGAACAGGTACCCCTCGAGACTCCTGGTCGGCTTTTCGATTGGAGAGTTATCTCCGTAGATCAGGCTGTCATCTCTGACCAGTGTGAGAAACCGTTCCCTGTTCACCACGCCCTGGGCCGCCAGCCGATCGGCGATGGCATCGAGAGTCAGTCCCTCGGGGATGGTGACTCTCACAGTCGCCACCTGTCCCGCCTCCAGATGCTTCATGACCTTCAGCAAATCCATCCCGGGGCTCAATTGATAGTACCCGGCTTTCAGATTCTGCTCCAACCCCAACAACCGGACAGCCATACTGAACGCCAGCTCACTGCGGATTATGCCTTGCTCTTTAAGAAGCGCAGCTATATCGCTCCCGGATGCGCCCGGGGAGATGCGCACAATTGACGCCGCTGCCAAGCGCGGATTTTGCAGAGGCAAAATGGCCCAGCTGGCGGCCACCGCGGCAGCAAGGCCGAGGACCAGCCCAATGCAGAAAAGCCGGCCGAGGATCTTCAGACTTGACTGCCAAAGGCCGGTGAAAGTCTGTGCTGTAATTCGGGCAGGTTGAAAGCCTCCTTCCAATCTGCTCATCATCTACCTCCACGTTGAAGACTTCATTTGTCTCCCCATACATATTATGTGGCTTCAGCGACCACAGGCAAGTACAATGCGGCGCAGGCCTCCCAAGGCGTTAATCATCAAGGGCTTCCAGGACTTCCCGCACCATTTCAAATTCCTCTTCGTCAACAGATAGCAGCACATCTTGTCCCTCGCTGTCTTTCTCAATTCTCAAAACTACTACTCCCTCTTCTGGATCTTCAAAGGGGAGCAAAACCGCGTATATCCCCTCTTCGATCTCCAAGATTTCCAGCAGGATAAACTCATGTTCTTCCCCGGCTTCGTCTACCAAGATAATGATGTTTTCTTCCACAAAAGCGGCGGTACTTCCGCCTTGCCTCCTCTCTTCAGCCGTTGGCTGACTTGAATGTTTAGTACAGCCCATCCTCAAGAACTGCCGATACCCCTCAGACTTCCTCTTCGTCCTCCTCTCCCCAGTCAGTCCAACAGCGCCTTTGGCTCGTCAGGCTGTCTAGATAGTTCTGCAGGAGAATGACCGCCGCGATCTGGTCGATGATCTGGCGCCGGCGCTTCCTGCTCACATCAGCTTCCAGCAGCATTTGCTCCGCCGAAACGGTGGTAAACCATTCATCCCAATAGACGACCGGCAAACCCAGGGCCTTTTCTATCTTGTCCCCTTCTGCCTGCATTCTTACCGCTTCCGGACCCAGGTCGCCGGTGCTCCGCCGGGGAAGCCCAATTACCACCTTGCTCACGGAATACTTGTCAACCAGCTCCTGCAGAGCCTGCACATCCCGTTCCCACACGCTGCGGCGGATGACTGTTACCCCTTGGGCAGTCAGCCCCAAGGGATCACTCACTGCAACGCCGATAGTTTTTGTACCAATATCCAGACCCATAATTCGCATCTATATCACCTTAATGGCAAACTCCGGACAGTGGGCCCCGCAGTACCCACATAAGGCACAGCGGGAGGGGTCTGCCTCAGCTTTGCCGTTTTTCAATGCCATGGCCTTCGATGGACACCTTTCTACACAGCGGCCGCAGCCGACGCACCACTCTTCTACGTGCAGCCGCCGAGGAACTGCTTTCGCTGCCTGCCGCACTGCATCGGGCACCGGGCGCCCTTCAAAGATGCACACATTCATCTCTACCTCTGCCCGGTTTCTCATGCCTACAGCGATGGCTGCCAGCTCATTCATCGAGAGAAGATACTGAAAGGCGTCATCCAGTCGGTGGAGAAGGTGTCCCCCTCCCAACGGCTTCATGGCATATATTCCCTTGCCGCACTGTGCGGCAAACTGAACAGCTGCCTCCATCTCCTCTCTGGTGCCATCGGCGATCCCAACACCGGTGCAGTTGATGAGAGGACTGATCACGTCAAACTCTGGAACTAAAGCTGCGGCCCTAACGCCTTGAACGCAGTGGGTGGAGATTCCCACCGCCCGCACCAGCCCCTTTTCTTTGGCCCTAAGCAGGTACTCCACAGCCTTCCAGTGACCCCGAATGGTGAGCATGTTTTCCTGTTCATGGAGGAGGAAAATATCGATATAGTCCCTGGAGAGCTCCCGCAGGGCCTCCTCCAGTGCTGCCCGCATTCCGGCTGCATCGGAAGCATAGCTCTTGGTAGCTATAATAACCTCATCTCGGCCCGAGTACAACTGCAGGGCCCGGGCAATATACGGGTAGGTCCTGTAAAACTGGCTGGTATCGATAAAATTTACTCCCAGCTCCAAAGCATTCAAAATCACCTCTGCTCCCGACTCTACAGGCAGGTTCAGCTGCAGCGGGCCAATGGTAAGGGCGCCTAGGCACAACCTGGAGACTCTGATACCCGTGGCGCCCAACAATCTGTATTCCAATTTCCTGCTCCTTTCACCAAACCATCACGGCTCACCGCCGGCCGGAACCGCGTGCGGGAGTGTTACTTGCACTTTGATCCAGTGGGCAAGCCGCGGGAGCTGCTTTGTGTCATCAGGTTCGATGACAATGGAAGCTGCGTCCAAGACCTTGGCTATTTCATCGACCTCCCGCCGATCAAGCCCCGCAAACAGCGCCGCCAGCTGCGCCTCGGGCAGCCGCCGGTGGACCGGCGCCGCCACCTCCCCTGTCAGCACAATATTATCATCTCTAACGGAGGCCGACAACCGTTGGATTTCAAACTTGGGCTGAAACAGCACCAATTCCTCAGGCAGCTGAGCCTCCATCTCCTGCCGCAAAAGCTCCCCCAGCTCTTGCCTGCGGAAGGCCTGCCCAAAGGCTCGGAAACGGGCCGTCACCTTTACCGTCTCCGCCTCCTCGCCAACTTCGGCATCCGATTGGGAGCTCTCCTTTTCCAGCTGCACCGACTCCAAAATGAGCACAGTTCCAGCTTCACCGGCCTTGGCCTGGAGGATTTCCGCTGCTTTGAGGTTCGCCTGCCTTTGGCAGGCACTTTCAGCCCGCTGGATATCCTCTTCAGTCACCTGAGTCTGCTGTACGCTGGTACCGCCCCGCAGGGGCTCGGGATTCCGCACCGTCAGCTTCTCTCCCAGGGCGCCGTCGGCAAAAAACCGCACTCTTCCGGCTGCTACATTGCCCTGTTCACCGGGCTCCAGTGCTGTGATGGTAACCTCCTGCTGCCCTGCCCGCACGCCGGTTGCCACATCCAGGAAATACTCGGTACTGCGGGGAGGCACCACCACCGGGGCATCTGTTGCAAACAGGATCCCTTCACCGGTTGCCAAACGGGTCCCCTTGGGAACCTCCACCGGCTCAGCTCCCTCGTTGATGAACACCGCTGTTCCTAGAGCCGGCGCTGTTCCCAACTTCCGGCTGCCGGTAGCCGAAACCACTGCCTCGCTTTCGATGACTGCACTCACGGGATACAGGCGCAGCACCGGCAGACCATCGGAGGGTGGTAACTGGTCAGCCGTCCCTAAGATCTCAAAACCCTGACGGTACACCAATACCTCAGGGGTCACTATTACCCTCACTTTCGGAACATAAAGGTAATACAAGAGTCCAACGGCCAGCGCGGCTATAAGCAGAACCGCGAACCTTTGACCAGTAAACAACGGGTTTCGGGCCCTCGATGCCGGCGTGAAGCTTCCCGCCGTGTTTTCCCCCTGCTCCTTCTGGGAGACTGCTTCTCCTTTCTCCACCAACCCCAAGGCCTTATACAGCTCATCTTCACTGGGGTAACAGTCGATCTCCGCCTCCTCCGCCAATCCTCGGACAATCGGGTCTTCGGCGACGATAACAACACGGCGTTGGAGATCATCGGCATACTGCTTTAAAAGCCGCAAATTAACCGGATTTTTAAGTACAGAGGATTGTGCATGGTCGATGAAGACAGCTAGAGGGTCTTGTGATGTGCGCAGGGCTGCGGTCAAGGTCTGAAGCTCATCGTCAGGCTCCAGTCGATACACTGGTTTTTCTTCAAAACCCACTTTGCCCACCCCCTTGCAGTACCGCGGGGTAATCCTTGCATTTGCTTCACCCTGTCCCGGTGCGCATTCCCATCCGCTCCATGTAGCTTTCAATCAGTTCGGAGAGGAGCTCATCCCTTTCTACTGTGCGGATCAGCGTCCGGGCTTCTCGGTGGGAGGTGATATACGTGGGGTCTCCCGACATCAGATAGCCTACCAACTGGGCGACTGGATCATAACCTCTTTCCTCTAGGGCAGCGAGTACCTTTGTCAGGACCACGGCCGCCCGGGAACGGGAATGTCCGTAGCTGTACAGGGTCGTTTCCTCCCGCAGTCTATCCACATGACCACCCCCTGGTGCATACACCTCACCTTGCATATTCTGGAACTTGCCTGACTTTCCTGCCCACCGCCAAAAAACAAGCGGGGCGAGATGCGCCCCGCCAACCAGCAGCAGCGCCGATTCAGACCGCTGCCAGCTGTTTCTTGATGCTTTCCACTGCCAGCTTCAATGCCGCATCGATCTTGGCCGGCTCCCTGCCGCCGGCTTGGGCCATATCGGGTCTGCCCCCGCCGCCTCCGCCGGCAGCCTGAGCTGCCACCTTGACTATATCTCCAGCCTTGATCCCCTGCTTGACTATATCCGGAGTCACCATGGCTACAAACAGGGCTTTCTCCTCATAGGCAGAACCCAGGAGAATCACTCCGCTCCCCAATTTATCCCGCAAGCGGTCGCCTAGGGTCCTGAGGGCTGCGGCATCCAAACCGTCTACTTTCGCTGCCAAAACCTTAAGGCCGGCTATTTCCTCAACCTGCCCCAGCAGTTCGCCGCTCTGAGCTGCGGCCAGTTTGGTCTTCAGCCGTTCAACCTCCCTGGCCAGCTCCCGGTTTTCCTCCAGCAGCTTGTCGATCCGCTCCGGCAGCTCAGCGGTAGAGGTTTGCAGCTTCTCAGCTGCCTTGCGCAGCACTGCCTCTTGTGCTGCAACATACTTCACCGCAGCTTTGCCCGTCAGAGCTTCAATGCGGCGGATCCCGGCGGCTACCGCTCCTTCGCTGACGATCTTAAACAGCCCCAATTCGCCGGTACGGCGCACATGGGTACCGCCGCAGAGTTCCCTGCTGTAGTCACCCACACTGATGACCCGTACCCGCTCTCCGTACTTCTCATCGAACAAGGCAACGGCACCGTCTGCTCGGGCCTCATCAAGGCTCATTTCCGCCGCTCTAACTTCCAGATTCTCTCGGATCCGGTCATTGACCAGCTTTTCTACCTGGTCCAATTCCTCCCTGGTCAGGGCACTGAGGTGAGTAAAATCGAAGCGCAGGCGGTCTGGCTCCACCAATGAACCGGCCTGGTTGACGTGATCGCCCAGCACTTCCTTTAGGGCCTTGTGGAGCAGATGGGTTGCCGTATGGTGGCAGGCTGCTCCTTGCCGGTTGCGCTGGTAGACCGTTGCTATCACTGTATCGCCGGTCTGCAGCACCCCTGAAGTAACCCGGCCCTTGTGGATGATCAGCCCCTCCACCGGGCGCTGGACATCGGCGACTTCAACGGCTCCCATGGAACTGGTTATTGTGCCTGTGTCGGCCACCTGACCGCCGCTCTCGGCGTAAAAAGGCGTCACGTCCAGCACCAGCTCCACATCTTGACCCATGGCTGCCCTGTCGGTTTCCCGGCCGTCGATCAGCAAAGCCTGAATCCTGGTCTCCACCTCAAGCCGATCATAGCCGACAAACTGACTGCTGTACTTTTTCGCCAGCTCGACGTAGACGCTTTCATCTTCGCTTCCCAAGTAACCGGTCTGCCCCCGGGCAGCTCTTGCCCGCCGCCTCTGTTCCTCCATCCGCTGGGCAAATCCTGTCTCGTCCAGCTCCATGCCCTCTTCAGCCAAGATTTCCTTGGTGAGCTCCAAAGGAAAGCCGTAGGTGTCGTAAAGGCGGAAGGCATCATCACCGGACAGCTGTCTTTGGTTTCGAGCCTTGAGGTCTTCTACAAGATCCGTGAGAATTCTGAGGCCTTGGTCCAGGGTTGCCTGGAATCTTTCCTCTTCAGTGCGGATAATATTCAGGATATAATCCCGGCGCTGGACGACTTCAGGATAGGCCTCCCCCATGGCAGCTATAACCGCGTCGGCTATCCGGGGCATAAAAGTCTCGGTGATGCCCAGCAACCGACCGTAGCGAACCGCCCGCCGCAGCAGGCGCCTCAGCACGTACCCCCGGCCTTCATTACTGGGCAGGACCCCGTCCGATACCAGAAACGTAACGCTCCGGGAGTGGTCTGCAATCAGCCGCTGGGCTACCAGCGCATCCTCCGGGCTGGCGCTGCTGTCTGCTGCCAGCTCAGCCACAGCATCCATCACGGATCGCAGAATATCGGTCTCAAAGATGCTGTTTACACCTTGCAGAAGCGCGGCTGCCCGGTCAAGCCCCATCCCTGTGTCAATTCCCTTCTGTTCCAGGGGGATCAGGTTGCCGTTTTCGTCCTGGTGGTACTGGATGAACACCAGATTCCAGAACTCAAAGAACCGCTCGCAGTCACATCCCGGCTTGCAGTCCGGCGAGCCGCAGCCGTGTTCAGGGCCGCGGTCTATGTGCAGTTCCGAACAGGGCCCGCAGGGTCCAACGCCGATCTCCCAGAAATTGTCCTTCCGTCCCAACCGGACTATGCGGTTTTCCGGGATGCCTATTTCTTTATTCCAAATTTCAAAAGCTTCATCGTCGTCGAGATAAATGGTCACCCACAAGCGGTCAACCGGCATCTCCAAGTGCTGGGTGGTGAATTCCCATGCCCAATGGATGGCTTCCCGCTTGAAATAATCGCCGAATGAGAAATTGCCCAGCATCTCGAAGAACGTCCCGTGGCGGTCGGTCTTCCCGACGTTATCAATATCCGCCGTCCGCAGGCAGCGCTGGCAGGTGGTAATTCTGGTAGACGGCGGCTTCTCTTTGCCCAAGAAGTAGGGTTTGAAGGGGACCATACCTGCTCCTGTCAAAAGCAGCGTCGGATCCCCGTGGGGAATCAACGAAGCACTGGGGAGCCGCTTGTGGCCCTTACTCTCGAAAAACTGCAAAAACTTCTCCCGCAGTTCAGCTACACTCATGTATTTCATCTGTCGTGGGCGGTATCATCAGCTGCATTGTGCTAACAAAAAAAGCCGCCCGCTCCCTCCCTTACGCCCCGTGCCCAGCACAGTGAGCAGACTCGCTGAAAAATCGGGCCTGCCGCTCCGTTGGCGGCAATGCCCAGTATTTACAGGTTTATCATAACTAAAGCGGTGTCCTCTTGTCAATCGCAAACCCTTAACACACGTCCTACAAAGGACAGCACCACCCGGAGGGCAGCGGCTGCCGGCACCGCCAGCAGGATGCCGCCGACTCCGAAAAGGTGTCCTCCGGCCATCAGGGCAAATATCGTCACAACGGGATGCAGCCCCACCCGCGCCCCCAGGATCCGGGGTGACAGAATCACCGCTTCCAACTGGTTCACCGCGGCAAACAGCAGCACAACCCAGAGTGCTTTCCACGGCGAGGAAAGAAACGCCAGCATCACCGCGGGGATGCCGCCCAGGACAGGCCCGAGATAAGGGATGAGATCAAAAATGCCGGCGATCAGCCCGAGCAGAACCGCGAACTGGATGTCCAGCAGTACTAATCCCAGGGTGATGAACACACCCACGATGACGGAAATGGTCAGTCTGCCCAGCACGAAACCGGTCAGCACACCGTCAATCTCCTGGATGAGCAAGACAAAGGCGGGCCGGAAAGAATCAGGAACTGCCTCCAGCCAGCGCCGCCCCACATCATCCCAATCCAGCAGAATGTAGTAAGCCAGCACCGGCGCCAGTAAGAGCCAGAGAAGCTTGGAGAAAACCCCTACCAGAAAATCCACCAGCTGGCGGGCAAACTGCTGGATGAGCTGCTCAGACCGCTGAATCATGTTGTTAATTGCTTGCTGCAGGTTAACCGGCAGCGGCAGCCGCTTGAGATCGCCCACAGCACCCCGGGTAAGATCCTCAATTCTATTGGTCTGCCGCGGCAGACTGATCAGCACTTGGTTGAGTTCGGCGATCAAGCTGGGGATAAAGGCATAGAAAAAGATGCTGACCACTAGGGCAAACCCCAGATAAACCAAGAGAATTGCCGCCGACCGGGGTACCTGGCGTGCTTCCAGCTTCCTGACCAGGGGACTGGCCAGGTAAGCTATTGCCCCGCCTAGTACAAAGGGCGTGAGGATGCCTCTCACGGCATAGAGGAAAAGCAGGGCTGCGGCAAGGCCCAACCCGTACAGCACGTACCGAAGGCGCAGCATACAGGACTGTTAATCCCTTTATGAGCGCCGCCCGGCCCCAACCATGCGGCGGCTTGACTTCCAGACGGAACCCATTCGGTGGGCCTTGTCTTGCAGAGCGGCCATAGTACGCCGGGCTGATCGCCGAATCTGACGGTCCTTCTCCAGCAGCATCCGCTCAGTGGCGCTGTCCGTCTTGAGCATCCAATAGGCACCTACAGCAGCACCGATCAACCCGCCGTAAATCAGACCCTTGACAAACCGGGAATTCATCTCTTTCTCCTCCTCGTGTGCAGGCTGCCCTGAAACTGCGGCGAGTTGAAGCGCCGCAGCCCCATGGGACCTTTCCTACCACCCACCAGTAGTATGTCCCATTGGGCAGCAGCCCATATAAGGAACAACTGCACACCTAGGGAGAAAAAGGCACCCTCCGCTGGATGACTCCTCCGCCGACTACCACATCTCCTTGATACCACACCACCGCCTGCCCCGGCGTCACCGCCCGCTGGGGCTGATCAAAAAGAGTAATTACCGTGCCGTTTTCTTCCCCAGGCCTGATCACCGCTTTGGCGGGACGGTAATTGTACCGGATCTTGGCTTCCACCTCTAGTTCGCCCTCCAGCTCCGGTACGGCAATCCAGTTGACCATGCCCGCCTCCAGCCCCCAGGAGAAGACATCTCGGTCTCTGCCCACCACTACGCGGTTGTTTTCCGTATCGAGCTCCACCACGTAAAAGGGCTCCCTGCTGGGAATGCCTAGTCCCTTCCTCTGACCTATCGTATAAAAGGCCAATCCTTCATGGCGGCCCAGGACGTTGCCCTGCAAGTCCACTATATCACCGGGCCGGCGGCTTTCAGGAGCGGTTTCCCGGAGAAACTGCCGGTAATCGTTGTCAGGGACAAAACAGATCTCCTGGCTGTCGGGCTTCTGGGCAACATTCAGGCCCAGCTCGGCTGCTATCTTTCTAACCTCTGTCTTGCGGTACTCTCCCAGGGGGAAAAGAGTATGCGCCAACTGTTCCTGCGTCATGCCGTACAGGGCATAGCTCTGATCCTTGCTCTCATCCTTGCCCCGCCGGAGCAGGTACCTGCCCAACTCCATGTCCGCTTCTATCCTGGCATAGTGGCCTGTTGCCACGTAATCTGCATCCAGCTGCCTAGCCTTCCGCCAAAGAGAGCCAAACTTGATCTCCTGGTTGCACAAGATACAGGGGTTCGGAGTTCTGCCCTGAAGGTACTCGTTGATAAAGGGCTCAATCACCGCCTCGGCAAAGGCCTGCTGCAGGTTGAGGACATAATAGGGAATATCCAGCTGAGCCGCTACTCTCCTGGCATCCTCCACCGCTGCCAGGGAGCAGCAGCCGCCTTCACTGGTTTGCTGCCCCGGCTGCCAGATCTGCATGGTAATGCCGATGACCTCGTACCCCTGTTCCTTCAGCAAGGCGGCGGCCACTGAGCTGTCAACACCCCCGCTCATGGCGACGACCACCCGCTTGTTCTTGGAATCAGCCATTGCTGCTTTCGGCACCCTTCTGCTTGGCCAGATAATCGTCGATGGCTTTCCGCAGGGCATCTGCCGCAAGATTGGAGCAGTGCATCTTCACCGGCGGCAGGCCGTCCAAAGCCTCCGCTACCGCGGTATTGGTGATCTGCAGGGCCTCCTCAATAGTCTTGCCCTTCACCATCTCCGTGATCATGCTGCTGGTGGCAATGGCAGCACCGCAGCCGAAGGTCTTGAAGCGGGCATCGACGATGCGGCCGTCCTCAACTTTGATCCACAACTTCATTATATCCCCGCAGACCGGATTTCCCTCAACACCGACACCGTCGGCATCCGGAATTTCCCCTACATTGCGCGGATTGGTGAAATGGTCCATAACCTTTTCGCTGTACATGGCTCTGAGCTCCCCCCCAAAAGCTTTATTCTCCTAATGTGCCTTGCAGCCAGCATTGGCATCGTAAAGAGGCGACATCTGCCTCAGCTTCTCTACGATCCCAGGCAGAACCTCCAGCACTGCATCGATCTCCGCTGCCGTAGTGCCCCTCCCCAGGGTCAGCCGCAGGGACCCGTGGGCTATCTCGTGGGGCAAGCCCAAAGCCAGCAGCACGTGGGACGGCTCAAGCGATCCCGACGTGCAGGCTGAACCGCTGGAGGCAGCAATCCCCTGCATATCTAAGTTCAGCAAGAGGGCTTCTCCCTCGATATACTCAAAGCAAACACTCACATTGCCCGGCAGCCGCTTTTCTGGATGTCCGTTGAGCCTGGTGTGGGGAATTCTGGCCAGTATTCCCTGGATCAGTCTATCCCGCAGTTCCCGCTGCCGCGGCGCTTCCTCACCCATCTCCCCCGCTGCCAGCACCAAAGCTTCGGCCATCCCGACGATGCCGGCTACATTTTCCGTCCCCGCCCGCCGGTTCTGTTCCTGTCCGCCTCCGTGAATTAGAGGATGCAGCCTGATCCCTTTGCGGACATACAGGGCGCCCACACCTTTGGGGCCGTAAAACTTGTGGGCGGACAGGCTCAACATGTCTACCCCCAGTTCATCCACATCCACCGGTATGTGGCCCACTGTCTGCACGGCATCGGTGTGGAACAGGATCCCCCGCTCCCTGAGGATTTTGCTGATCTCAGCAATGGGTTGGATGGTGCCGATTTCATTATTGGCATGCATGATGCTGACCAGAATAGTCTCCGGGGTTAAGGCTGCCTCTACTGCGGCGGGATCAACGATGCCGTAGGAATCCACTGGCACCAACGTAACCTTGAAGCCGTGTTTCTCCAGATACCGGCAGGTGTCGTATACGGCATGGTGTTCGATAGCAGACGTAATTATGTGGTTGCCCTTGTTCTTTAGGGCAAAGGCAGCTCCTTTGATGGCCAAATTATCCGCCTCGGAACCCCCGGAAGTAAAAATGATCTCCCGAGGAGACGATGCTCCCAAAACCTTGGCGATCCTGTCCCGGGCCCGGTCCAGCGCCTTTCTGGCCTCCCTGCCCTCTGTATAGATGCTGGACGGATTGCCGTACTGCTCCCTGAGATAAGGGAGCATCGCTTCCAAAACCTCCGGGCGCATCGGTGTCGTTGCTGCGTGGTCTAGGTATATCCGATTCACTTCTACACCCCCTGGTATCGACAAAGGCCCTTGCCGGAATCCTTCGGGGCTGCATTCTGCGGCGCCTCTCGGCACAGATCGGCCAGAGTGGTGGAATCCAGGACTTGAATCATGCTGTCCCGAAGCCTTTCCCAAAGGCCCCGGGTGGGACAAGTGGCATGGCGCTCGCAGCCGGCCTCGGCATCCAGGTCAACACAGCTCACCGGGGCTATCGGCCCTTCAAGAGCCCTGATCACATCTCCTACACTGATCTTCTCGGGAGGCAGTGCTAGTTGGTATCCCCCCTTAGCTCCCCGGACCCCCTTAACCAGTCCTGCTTTTCGTAATGTGCCCATCAGTTGCTCCAGGTAATGCTCCGACAGCGCCTGCTTCTCCGCTACCACTTTCAGTGGGACCGGGCCTTGGCCGTGGGCCATTGCCAGTTCGTACATAGCCCTAATTCCATAACCGCCTTTGGTAGAAATGCGCAACGTACTGCTACCCCCTACGCTAATTCCGACCAACTTACTAGGAATTACAAACACATAATAGCACTGGGTCTAGGGAGTGTCAATATTTGTGGACAACTTTTTAATCCCGCCCTTTGTTCAGCTTCTGTCCTTCCTGGGACTCATCTTCACAGGATTGCTTTGCCCGACTGGCAGGCCATCTTTCCTCAATTGACCCCTCGAATCCCTCGCCCGAAGGTTTGTAAAACTCTGCGTCTTTGATTTCCTCCGGAAGGTACTGCTGCTCCACCCAGTGGTGGGGGAAATCGTGGGGGTAGAGATAGCCCACGCCGTGGCCCAACACTTCTGCCCCATCATAACTAGCATCCCGAAGGTGCCTCGGAGGCGGGAGATTGCCGGTCTTTTCCACCATCTCATAGGCCCGGGCAATGCCCATATAGGCGGAATTGCTCTTGGGCGCCGTTGCCAAGTAGACAACGGCCTGGGCCAGGATAATCTTGGCTTCCGGCATCCCCACCCGCTCAGCGGCCTGGGCTGCGGCATTGGCCACCACTAGTGCCTGAGGATCAGCCATGCCGATATCCTCCGAGGCCGCAATGACCAGGCGCCTGGCAATAAACCGAAAATCCTCTCCTCCCATCAGCATCCTAGCCATCCAGTACAGAGCCGCCTGGGGATCCGAACCTCTAATGCTCTTGATGAAGCAGGAGGCCATGTCGTAGTGGGCATCTCCCGCCCGGTCGTACCCGATGATCCTGGTCTGCAGCACTTCCCTAAGGAGGCTGCGGTCAATGATCCGCACCCCATCGGAGTCTGGCTCAGCCATCTGCACCGCCAGCTCCAAGCTGTTCAAGGCGACCCTGGCATCACCATCGGCGGCCTCCGCCAGATATATCAATTCATCTTCGTCTATCCGGAGCCGGTAATTTCCCAACCCCCGGACTTCATCGGTCAGCGCCCGCCTCAGAATCCGCAGGATGCTGTCGACAGACAGGGGTTCCAGCTGCACCACCCGGGAACGGGACAGAAGGGCCCTGTTGATGGTGAAGAAGGGGTTTTCAGTGGTGGCCCCAATAAGTACTAAAAGCCCTTCTTCCACAAAGGGCAGAAGGGCATCTTGCTGTGCTTTGTTGAAACGGTGGATTTCGTCTAGGAAAAGCTTTGTTCCCTGGCCGTAGAGCCTGCGCCGCTCCTCAGCTTCCTCAACCACAGTTCGGATATCCTTCACAGTTGCCATGACTGCATTGAGTCTGACAAAGTAGGACTTGGTCATATTGGCGATAACCGAAGCCAGGGCCGTCTTCCCGCTTCCAGGAGGGCCGTATAAGATGAGGGACTGGAGCTGATCCTGCAGGATGGCCCGGCGCAGGAAACTTCCTGGTCCCAGGATCTTCTCCTGCCCTTCGAATTCATCCAGTGTACGGGGTCGCATCCTCACAGCCAGAGGCGCCCGCTGCCTTTGCTCCTGCCTGCTGGCATGTTCGAAAAGATCCACCTTTTTCCCTCCCATCCCCGGCTACTGCTTATCTTCAAGGGCAGAACTCCGCTCCAATAGATCCCTTACCACGACGCCGGCTGCAATTAGCCCTGCTACCGGCGGGACAAAGGCAATGCTGCCCGGCGGCTTCCTGCCCGGCACTCCCGCTGCCTGGTCCCCGTCATCGCCCTCCGGCGGCTGCGGGGGAAGCTCGGGGGAAAAGACCACCTTTACTCCTCGAGTAATCCCCAGCTCCCGCAACCCTCTGCGCACCACTCGAGCCAAAGGGTCATTATAGGTTTCAGAAATGTCCGCCACCCGAAAGGCTGTGGGATCCAGTTTTCTCGCGGCACCCATGACAGAAATGATGGGAATACCCCGGACGATGCAGGCCCGAATCAATCCCACCTTAGAGCGGACCGAGTCAATGGCATCGATGACGTAATCAAAACTCTCATCCAAGAACTCTTCTTCCAACTCAGGCTGAAAGTACTCACGCCTGGCTGTCACTCGGCACCGGGGGTTGATCTCCCCGATTCTGGCCGCCATCACATCTACTTTGTACATCCCGACGGTGCTCAAGAGCGCGTGGAGCTGCCGGTTGATGTTGGTGACATCTACCCGGTCGAAATCTATCAAAGTCAAAGAGCCTATTCCCGACCTGGCCAACGCTTCTGCGGCAAAGGACCCTACCCCTCCAATGCCGAACACGGCAACTTTGCAGCCTGCTAAGGCCGACAGGCCCTGTTTTCCGATTAACAGCTCTGTCCGAGCAAAACTGTGGGACATCGTCATCCGGCATCCTCGCTCAAGTTCTTGCATATAGATAAGGCTAGGCTTTCCACCTGTCAGGAATCCTGACCGATGCAAACCCTAGCCTTGAAACCCCACCATGCCGCTATTTGCCTGACTGTTAATGAACCTGCTCTAGGCAGGTGGGTGCCCTCCTGATTGCTTTGTGTGTCCTCTCCCGGAGGCCTACACGCCACAACCAGAGTCCAGGCTCCCTATGTTATGGTGTTGGCTCATAACATAGTCAGATTGACCACGCACATGGCAGGGATAGAAACCCGCTTAACGATGGGCTTCACCCTCATGCTTACTGCAAAATCATAATACCATAGAACAGTATTGGGCGCAAGTCAGGATTCCGTATTCCAAGCCTAATTGCGGCTCCTTTTTCTGCAAAGTATGGCTGACCTTACCATCTTTTCCGCAGGGATCATTTTCTCCCGTCCAGGGTTAAGGATTGGACCCGCCTTTCTGCTTCTGCCGTCAAGCGGATATGGAGTTCCCGCAGCTGGCTGTCCATGGCCGGTGCCGGTGCACCAGTCATCAGATCCTGAGCGCTGGCAGTCTTAGGAAAGGCGATCACATCCCGAAGCGAGTTTTTCCCTGCCATCAGCATCACCAACCGGTCAAAGCCGTAGGCAATGCCGCCGTGGGGAGGAGTGCCGTAATCAAAAGCTTCCAGGAAAAAGCCGAACCTGCGCTCTGCCTCCTCCTTGCTGAAGCCCAAGGCAGCAAACATCTTCTCCTGGACGTCCCGACGGTGGATCCTGATGCTGCCGCCTCCCACCTCGGTACCGTTGAGCACCAAGTCGTAAGCCTGAGCCCTAGCTCGAGGCGGGTCAGTTTCCAAAAGCTCCAAATCCTCGGGCAAAGGTGCAGTGAAGGGATGATGGGCTGCCTCCCACCGTCCCTCAGTCTCGTTGTACTCAAACAGCGGCCAGTCGATGATCCAAAGGAGGTCCCATCTATTGTGATCGATGAGGCCCAGCTTATCTCCCAGATACAGGCGCAGGCGCCCCAAAACGTCGCTGCAGACCTCATACTTGTCCGCCACGAAAACCAATAGATCACCGGGTTTAGCCGCCATTGTATCGAACAGTCGGGAGAGCTCATCGGCGCTGAAGAATTTGGCGATGCCGCCTTTGCCGCCCTCTTGGGTGACGATCATCCAGGCAAGTCCCTTGGCGCCGTAGGATGAAGCCAGCTCTCCCAGTTCATCGATTTCCCTCCGAGAGAACTTCTCTCCTGCACCCTCTACGTTGATGCCCTTAACCACACCGCCGGACTTGACCGTTTCGCTAAACACCCGAAAGCCGGTATCCTTCACCACTTGGGAAACGTCCTTCAGCTCCAAGCCGAACCTGGTATCCGGCTTATCCGAGCCGTACCTGTCCATAGCCTCTTGATAGGGCAGCCGCCTCAGCGGCAGCTGCAGCTCAATGCCCAGTATCTCCTTAAACAAGAAAGCCACTAAAGCTTCATTGAGGGCCATGACATCGTCTCGGTCCACAAAGGCCATCTCTATATCCAGCTGGGTGAACTCAGGCTGCCTGTCTGCCCGCAGATCCTCATCCCGAAAACAGCGAACGATTTGGAAATAGCGGTCAATCCCAGCCATCATCAAGAGCTGCTTAAAAAGCTGAGGAGATTGGGGCAGAGCGTAAAACTCTCCCGGCTGAACCCGACTAGGCACCAAGAAATCCCGGGCCCCCTCCGGCGTACTTTTGGTCAGCATAGGCGTTTCAATTTCCCAGAAGCCCTGGGAATCGAGAAAATCCCGCACCAGCTTTGCCACCCGGTGACGGAGGGCCAAAGTCTCCTGCATCTCGAACCGGCGCAGGTCCAAATACCGGTACTTCAGCCGCAGGGCTTCATCCACCGCAGCGTAGCTGTCGATGGCAAAAGGAGGGGTCTTGGCGGTATTCAGCACCTCTAGGGAATCAGCGTATATCTCCACTTCCCCTGTCGCCAGATTGGGGTTTTCCATCCCCGGAAGCCGCCTTCGCACCCGACCTTCAACCTTAATGACGAATTCACTGCGGAGCCTTTCCGCTTCGGCAAAGGCCCGGGCATCAGTAACTTCCGGATTGAAGACCACCTGCACAAGGCCCGTCCGGTCCCTCAGGTCCACGAAGATCACGCCACCGTGATCCCGCCTTCTATGTACCCATCCGCAGACAACTACTGCTTCATCTACGTGCTTTGCCCGCAATTCTCCGCAATAATGGGTTCTCCTAAAACTCATGCTGTCACTCCTCCGCTCCCCGGCAGCTGCGAGCGGCCAACTGCTCCTTCAGCCAGTCCGTTATGGTATCTATAGGCACTTCCTCCTGACGGCCGCTCTCCATATGGCGAACAACCGCCAGGTTCTTTGCCGCTTCATCTTCACCGACAATCACAGTCCAAACCGCATTCAGCCTGTTGGCAGCCTTCATCTGAGCCCTGAGGCTCTTATCTAGGTAATCCATCTCCGCTGCTATTCCGGCTCGCCGCAGGCGGAATACTATATCCACCACCGTCCTGCGGGTCTCCCCTGCACCAGCAACGTACACCTCAGCACCGCTCTTGATGGGAGGTTCCCAACCTGCAGCTTCCAGCGTAAGCATCAGCCTTTCCATGCCGGCAGCAAAGCCAACCGCCGGCACCGAAGGTCCGCCGACTTCTTCGATCAGGCCGTCATAGCGCCCGCCTCCAGCCACCGCAGACTGGGCTCCCAGCCCGGAATGAACGATCTCAAAAACGGTCTTGGTGTAGTAATCAAATCCCCGCACCAAGTGGCGGTTGATAACATACGGGATCTCCAGCAGTTGCAGATAATCCTGCACGGCTTGGAAGTGATCCTTGCACTCTGGACACAGGAAATCCAGTATAGGTTTGAGATCTTCTTTTACTCGGTTGCAGCTCTCATCCTTGCAGTCCAAAACCCGCATAGGGTTCCGCTCCAGCCGGCGCTGGCAGTCAGCGCACATCTCACCGATGCTGGGCCTTAAGGTCTCTATCAGATACGCGCGGTATCCTGGTCGGCAGCGGGGACAGCCGATGCTGTTGATTTGGACCTCCACACCCGCCAGTCCCAACCGCCGGAAAAGCTCCATCGGTATGGCGATCATTTCCGCATCTACCGCCGGATCTTGGGTTCCCAAGGCTTCTGCCCCAAACTGGTGGAACTGCCGGGAGCGGCCGGCTTGAGGCCGTTCATATCTGAACATAGGACCGATATAATACAGCTTGACCGGCTGTGGCTCCCCGTACAGCTTGTGCTGCAGATAAGCCCTGACCACCGGTGCAGTGCCTTCGGGCCTTAAGGTAAGACTGCGTCCTGCCCGGTCGGTAAAGGTGTACATCTCCTTTTCTACGATGTCCGTACTCTCCCCAATTCCCCGTTGAAACAGCTCTGTCTCTTCAAATATGGGAGTACGGATCTCTTCATAGCCGAACAGCTGAAAAACATCTGCCAGCTGTCCTTCGATATACCGCCAGATTCTGCTCTTCTTTGGTAGCACATCTTCTGTGCCTCGCGGGGTCTTTGCCAGCAAGTTCAACACATCCCTTTCCTCAGCGTGTCCGGTTTTCTCTGCTGCTGCCGTCACCAGTATGTATAGGAAGAGTGGCGGTTGCCC
>DUMM01000024.1 GCA_012839845.1 Bacillota bacterium
CAGCGCCTTATGGAGGCCGGTGCAGTCGTAATTCCCATCATGTCCGAGACGGCGGCTTCGCAGGATACCCGATTTGGCAGGGCGGCAGAGTTTGTTGAAAAGATTGAGAAGATGACCGGCCGAAAGGTCATAACATCCATTGTGGAGGCGGAGCCCATCGGTCCGCAAAGGCTCCTGGACCTGATGATTATTGCGCCGTGTACAGGCAATACCCTGGCTAAGCTTGCCAATGGGATTACCGATTCAGCTGTTCTGATGGCTGCCAAAGCCCAGCTTCGCAACGAGCGCCCAGTCCTGATAGCAATCTCGACCAACGACGGTCTCAGCAACAACGCCAAGAACCTCGGTATGCTGCTCAACAGGAAGCACGTCTACATGGTTCCCTTTGGTCAGGATGATCCCTTCGGCAAGAGCAGTTCACTGGTGGCAGATATGACTTTAATTTTGCCGGCAGCTGGCATGGCCCTGGAGGGCAAGCAGGTGCAGCCTATACTGGTGCCTGTAAGCTCCACGGCGGATCAGAGAGAGATGCTGACGGTTAGATAAAATTAGAGAGTGGGGATGAGCCGTGAAGACTTACAACGTAGCAGTGTTGGGAGCAACTGGTGCAGTTGGCCAGGAGCTCGTGGATATCTTGCTGGAGCGGCAGTTTCCCGTTAAATCTCTGAAACTACTGGCTTCAGCCCGCAGTGCAGGACGGGTCGTGGAGGTTGGGGGAGAACGCTTGGTGGTGGAAGAGGTCTCCCCCAAGAGTTTTGCCGGCGTTGATCTGGCTTTTTTCATGGCTGGAGGTTCGGTCAGCCAGCGGTTTGCTGAGGCGGCCAAGGAGCACGGCGCAGTGGTCATCGATAACTCCAGCGCTTTTCGGCTGGATGAAGGTGTGCCGCTGGTGGTGCCGGAGGTGAACGCCGGTGACTTGGAAGGGCATCAGGGTTTGGTCGCTAATCCCAACTGTTCCACGATCATCGCAGTGATGGCCTTGGCGCCTCTCCATGCCGCCGCGGGGATTAAGCGCATGGTGGTGTCTACCTATCAGGCTGTTTCGGGAATTGGGGCAGCGGCCATCGATGACCTGCGTCGGCAGGTGGAGCAGTATCAAGCGGGAGAAGAGATCACTGCTGAGACATTTCCCTTTCCTTCTGCGGCCAAGAAGTACCCGATGCTGTTCAATCTGATACCGCATATCGATGTTTTCGAGGACGGGGGATACACTAAGGAAGAGTGGAAAATGGTGCGGGAGACCCAAAAGATCCTGCACGATGATGGCATCAAGATCACGGCTACCACCGTCAGGGTGCCGGTGTTCAGAAGCCATTCAGAGTCCATCAATGTGGAATTTCACAAGCCTATAACAGCTGATGAGGCCCGGGAGATTCTTGCCAACGCCCCCGGCATTAAGGTTTATGATGACCCCGCACAGCAGGAGTATCCCATGCCTATTCTCACCACCGGTGATGACCTGGTATGGGTAGGCAGGATCCGGGAGGATTTCACCGTTCCGTCGGGTCTTAACCTGTGGGTGGTAGGAGATCAGATCCGCAAGGGAGCTGCTCTCAACAGCGTCCAGATCGCTGAAGAGCTGATCAAGCGGGGACTGGTGTGACAATTTCCGATGCTGAATAGTACTATACTCTTGGGAGACTAAGAGGGTAGTAAGTTCAGGATCGGAAAAGGGGGCCGGGGTATGAACATCCTGGTGCAGAAGTTTGGCGGTTCGTCCATGGCCACACCAGCCCTGCGGGCGCAAGTGATTGAGCACATCAAAGAAGCAGAGGCTGCCGGGTACAGGGTTGTAGTTGTCGTGTCCGCCATGGGACGGGCAGGAGAACCCTACGCTACCGATACCCTCCTTCAGCTCGTGGATTACGGCAAAGGGATGGATCCCCGGGATGTAGACCTGCTGCTGTCCTGTGGAGAGGTTATTTCGGCATCGGTGCTGGTCTGTGAACTGGTCAAGGCAGGACAGCGGGCGGCAGTGCTTACCGGCGGTCAGGCCGGAATATTGACCGATGATGCCCACGGCTCCGCCAGGATTATTGAGGTGAGACCCGACCGGGTCCTGCAGTACCTGAGTCGGGGCATTATCCCCGTTGTGGCAGGGTTTCAAGGGCGAACCCGAGACGGAGATATTACCACCCTGGGACGGGGCAGCAGCGATACCAGTGCTGTCGCTTTAGGAGTGGCCCTAAGGGCGGAGATGGTGGAGATCTACACCGATGTGGACGGTGTGATGACAGCTGATCCGCGGGTGGAACCCAATGCCAGAAGGCTGGATACTGTCACGTATCGGGAGATCGCGGAGATGGCCCATCTGGGGGCAAAGGTGATCCATCCCCGGGCAGTGGAGATCGCCATGGAAGGCCATATCCCTTTGCGGATACGGGCCACGGGATCCAAGAGCCCGGGCACATTAGTTCAAGGCGCTGCCAGTCAGGTGGAGATCAGAAGCGACCGGGTAGTGACCGGCATTGCCCATGTGGGCGGTATGGTTCAGATACAGCTGGAAACGGCCGCCGACTTTAACAGGTCTGACCTGGGATTAGCCATCTTCCAAGGTTTGGCCAATGCCGGGATCAGTTTAGATATGATCTATGTTTCGCCTAATCGAATTGCTTTTATTATAGAACACCGCTGGGCCAAGCAGGCAGAGGATGTCCTGCGGAGTTTTCCGGTGAAGGTCCAGGTCCAGCCAGGCATGGCTAAAGTTTCAGCGGTGGGAGCAGGGATGCGGGGAGTGCCGGGTGTTATGGCTAGGGTTGTATTTGCCCTCCAGCAAGCCGGCGTAACCATTTACCAGACTACCGATTCCCATGCCAATATCTCCTGCTTGGTGCGAGAAAAAGACGTAGAGGCTGCAGTACACGCCCTGCACACTGAGTTTCAGTTGGGCGAGGGGCAAACTTGAAGGAGTGTGAGATTGCGATGGCGCAGTTTGGACGGTTGCTTACAGCAATGGTGACTCCTTTTAACAGTGAGCTGGAAGTGGATTATGAGAGGGCGGCGGAGCTGGCCAAGCGGCTGTGTGAAGGGGGGTCGGACGGGCTGGTAGTCTGCGGGACCACCGGGGAATCGCCCACCCTGTCCACGGAGGAAAAACTCAAGCTGATTCAAGCAGTGGTGGATGCCGTCGGCGGCGAAGCAGCGGTAATTGCAGGCACTGGTTCCAACTGCACTGCTGCGACGGTAGAACTGACCAAAGCGGTACAGCGGCTGGGTGTTGACGGCATTATGCTGGTTGCGCCTTATTACAACAAGCCCAGCCAGGAAGGGCTTTACCAGCATTTTCGCACGGTAGCGGAATCCACTTCTCTGCCCATTATGATCTACAACATCCCCGGCCGGACTGGTGTCAATATTCTGCCGGAGACCATGGCCCGCTTGGCGGAGATTCCCAATATTGTAGCAATCAAAGAGGCTGCCGGAAATCTGGAGCAAGCTGCTCAGCTTCGGAGGCTGCTGCCCAAGGACTTTGCCATTTACAGCGGTGATGACAGTTTGACCCTGCCCATCTTGTCGGTGGGCGGCTGCGGTGTTGTCAGCGTTGCCTCCCATCTGGTAGGGCGCCAGATGAAGGAGATGATCGAAGCATACGTAAAGGGCGATGTGGCCACAGCAGCCAGACTTCACACAGAGCTGCTGCCTTTGTTTAAGGTGCTGTTTATCACTACCAATCCTGTCCCGGTTAAACTTGCCTTGAATATGGTCGGTTATCCGGTAGGAGGTGTCCGTCTGCCTCTGGTTGAAGCCGGTGAAAAAGAAGCACAGGCCATCCGCAAGGTGCTTGAGGATATGCATCTCGTGTAAAAAAAGCTATGACAGCGAAGGAGTGGTTATTGTTTGGGAAATAGAAAAGAGCCAGTCTCCCTAATTCCCCTGGGCGGCGTGGGGGAAATAGGGAAGAATATGTGGGTGTTGGAATACCAAGATGACATAATCGTGATTGATGCTGGGGTGATGTTTCCGGAAGAAGAAATGCTGGGCATTGACCTGGTGATTCCGGACATCACCTATTTGGCAGAGAATAAGTACCGGGTAAGGGGGATCTTCCTCAGCCACGGCCATGAGGATCACATCGGTGCTGTGCCCTATCTGCTGCAGGTGCTCAATGCTCCGATTTACGGTACCCGTCTCACCTTGGGGCTTCTCCAGGGTAAATTGGAGGAACACGGTTTGGCCTCCAGCGCAGACTTGAGGGAGATAAAGGCAGGAGGCAGTGTCAAAATCGGTGCCTTGAGGATTGAGTTTATCCACGTCAATCACAGTATAGCCGATGTGGTTGCCTTTGCTATCCACACCCCCCACGGAGTGATAGTCTACTGCAGCGATTTTAAGCTGGACCAAACGCCCATCGGCGGCCCTGTGTTGGACATGCACCGGTTTGCCGAACTGGGTCGAGAGGGCGTTCTGCTGCTGATGTCCGACAGTACCAATGCCGAACGGCCTGGGTACACGTTGTCGGAGCGGGTGGTGGGAGAGACCTTTGATCAAGTGTTCGACGATGCTCCAGGCCGGATATTGGTGGCTACGTTTTCCAGCAATATTCATCGCATTCAGCAGATTATTGATGCGGCGGCTAAACACGGGCGAAAAGTGGGGATTGTCGGCCGCAGCATGGTTAACACTGTCACAATTGCCAGCGAGCTCGGCTATCTGAAGGTGCCGCCGAAGATCATGGTGGATATCGACGAACTGGACAAGTACCCGGCCAATAAGGTAGTCATTATCACCACAGGCAGTCAAGGAGAACCGATGGCAGCCTTGACCCGGATGGCTATGGCTGAGCACCGCAAGGTGGACATCGTTCCTGGTGATACAGTGATCATTTCGGCGATGACGATTCCCGGCAACGAGAAACTGGTGGGCAAAACCATCAATCACCTATTCCGCCTGGGAGCACGGGTCATTTACCAGGCTGTTTCGGGGGTCCACGTTTCCGGTCATGCCAGTCAAGAGGAATTGAAGCTGCTTATCAACCTGTGCCGGCCCCGGTATTTTATGCCCATCCACGGCGAATACAGGATGTTGGTTCGGCATGCTGAGCTGGCCGAGATGGTGGGAATCCCCGCCAAGAACATCCTCATCTGCGACATCGGCGACGTGGTGGAGATTCGTTCCAACGGCATTGTCAAAGCGGGCAAAGTAACTGCCGGTCAAGTGCTGGTGGACGGGTTGGGTGTCGGCGATGTCGGTAACATCGTTCTCAGGGATAGAAAACAGTTGGCTCAAGACGGAATCCTCATCGTCGTTACTGCCATAGACAAGCAGTCGGGAACCGTAGTCGCAGGACCGGATATTATCTCCCGGGGCTTTGTCTACATGCGGGAATCTGAAAAGCTCATCGAGGAAGCTAGGGAAGAAGTGAAGCGAATTCTTCAGGAGTGCGAAGCCGAAGGCATCAGCGAGTGGAACTTGATCAAGGGCAATGTGAAAGACGGCTTAACTCAGATGCTTTACCAAAAGACAAAGCGAAGGCCTATGATCATGCCCATCATCATGGAAGTCTGATGGCGGCTCATAAAAAGACCAGCGGTAGTTATACTAATGGGGAGCAGTGCTGCAGTATCCCCGCAGGGAATGGGATAAGGATAACGGGAAGGATGAATTGGGTGGACAAGCCGCTGGGAACAGAGAAAGACGCAGGCCGGCCGGGGATGGGCTTATCCGGCCTTGACGGTTTGGAGCCGCACACTGCAGGCGAAGGGTGGGTACCGGAGATAGGAGCTGACCCGGAGGTGCCCAGTGAAATTCCTGCCCATGGTCAGCTGGCTGCCCTGGAAAGCATCAAGCAGGTAGGTCAGACCGCAGTGCCGGTGTCGGCCATTTCTCCGATTCACTGCGTCTCCATTGTGGGGCAGGTGGAAGGTCATATTTTGCTTCCGCCTCGCAACAAGACCACCAAGTATGAACACATTATACCGCAGCTGGTGGCCGTTGAGCAGAGTCCGGAGATACAGGGAGTCTTGATCATACTCAACACGGTAGGCGGCGATATTGAAGCTGGGTTGGCTATCGCCGAGATGATCAAGGGATTGTCTAAACCCAGCGTATCTTTGGTTCTGGGGGGCGGACACTCCATCGGCGCTCCCATAGCTGTGGCGGCAGATTACAGCTTTATCGCCGAGTCAGCCACCATCACTATCCATCCTATCAGGTTAACCGGCCTGGTGGTAGGTGTTCCCCAAACCTATGAATACCTGGACAAAATGCAGGATAGGGTGGTGCGCTTTATCGTGGAGAACAGCTCCATTGCCGAGCAGAAGCTGCGGGAGCTGATGTTCAGGACCGGAGATTTGATGCGGGACATCGGCACCGTGCTCATCGGCGCTGAAGCAGTGAGGGTGGGATTGATCGATGAAGTTGGGGGTTTAGCCCAAGCTCTGGCTAAGCTGCAGGAGATGATTGCAGAAAAGGGCGACGGCGGTATTTCAGCCCGGAAGCCCCAGCTTGCTGTCTGGCCGCTGATTCCTCGGCAAGAAGACCTGCAGCCTCAAGGCAATGTGCCCGGCCCGGGAGGCACCCAATAATGATGTGGACAATCGTCCCTCCCGAGGTGATCTGGGAGGGTGCCGAAGAAAAGCCCAAAGACCTCATGGAGCTTAACTGGCAGGGAGTACAGGTGCTGGTTGAGCCCCTGGAGTTCGGCCGGGGAAGGATAGTGAAGCTCCTCAGCACTGATCCTAGGGACTACCTCAAGCCGGAGCTTGCACCCGGTAGTGTCGTAAGTCTCCTCCCTAAGAAGCCGTAGCGCCTTAGCAAGTGAGCTGCAAGGACGGCACAACACGGTGCCGTCTTTTTCGCGTCTTAGCCGGTGCTGTTCTGCACCTCTTTATCCGGGCATAGGATGGGCCAGGAGGCGGTGGTATGATCCCTATTGCTGCGGGTACAGTATTGGGGATATCTATCTTCTTGGTGGGGCTGCGGACCATGACTCAAGGCCTAAAGACTGCGGCTGGTCAGCGGCTCCGGTGGATAATAGAGCACTTCACAGCAAACCCATGGTTGTGTCTGGTTACAGGAGCGGCAGCTGCAGCCCTCGCTCAAAGCAGCAGTGCTGTTGCGGCTGCCGCTGTGGGACTCGTTGATGCAAAGCTGCTCACCCTAGAACAAGCTTTGGGAATAATCTTGGGAGCCAACATCGGCACTACTCTGACTGCACAGCTCATTGCCTTTCGGTGGGTGAAGGGAGCCCCTTGGGCGATTTGCTTAGGGACTGTTGTGTTTTTGCTCAGCACCAACACCAAGAGGAAAGCTGTTGGATGTATTGCCGCTGGGGCAGGAGGCCTCCTTTGGGGGATAGAACTTCTATCCTTAGCCCTTAGACCGCTGACTCAGCTTCCGCATTTAGCCAGTTTAATCCTGGAGTGGGAACACAGCATCTATTCTGGTATACTGGCAGGGATAATTCTTGCAGTCGTCTTTCAGAGCAGCAGTGCCGCCATCGGCCTTGCCATGGCCCTTGCCAGGGAAGGGCTGCTGGGAGTTTCCGGCGGAATGGCTGTTGTCCTGGGCAGCAACATCGGCACAGTAATGACTTCCCTGATTGCCAGTATCGGTACTATTCCAGAGGCTCGGCAGACGGCGGTCGGTGACCTGCTCTTCAACTGCTTGGGGGTGCTGGCGATGATGCCGCTGATGGATGTTTTCCTGCAGCTGCTCCAGGCTAGCTCTCAAGATGTTGTCCGGCAAATCGCCAACGGGCATGTCTTGTTTAACGTAACAACTGCCTTGATTGCTCTGCCGTGCATAAAGTACCTGACCAGGTTGGTGAGACTGTTAGTTCCAAGCTGAGGATGACTATCTAGAGAGGGGGAAGGCTTCATCCAAGCCGCCGTACAAAATGAGTGTGAGAGAAGCCATCATCTTAGGAGTTGTGCAAGGGTTAACCGAGTTTCTTCCGGTGAGCTCCTCGGGGCATCTGGTGCTTTTCCGTCAGCTGTTCGGCCTCAAGGAACCCCACCTTACCTTCGATGTTATGGTCCATCTAGGCACGCTCGCAGCTGTGGTTGCCGCCTTGTGGGATGAGATCGCCCTGATTTTCGCCGGACTCAGGCCGATGGGGGAAGGGGCTGGTGCGGAACGGGTCAAAGCCGGCCGGCGCCTGATTTTTCTGCTTATTGTTGGCTCCTTGCCCGCAGCCCTTGTGGGCTTGTTGGCGGAGGACTTCATCACACAGCTTTTCTCTTCCGTCACCGTGGTAGGAGCTGCGCTTTTGGTAACGGGAGGACTTCTCTGGTGGGTGGAAAGCCGAGCAGAGGGCGGAAAGACTGTGGGAAAAATGAGGCCTGAGGATGCGCTGTACATCGGGGTATGGCAGATCTTGGCGCTGGTGCCCGGCATTTCCCGCTCCGGAACCACTATTGCTGCCGGTCTTTTCCGCAAGCTCACCCGGGAAGATGCCGCCCGGTTTTCGTTCCTTCTTTCAGTGCCGGTGATTGCTGGAGCTGTGGCGCTGCAGGTTGGGGATTTGCTTGTAACGTGGCAGGAAGGGACTTGGGGGCCCATCGTCATCGGTACCCTTGCTGCAGCCGTTTCAGGGTTTGCTGCTATACGAGGTCTGCTTAGTCTGGTCAAGCGGCATTCTCTGCGGGTCTTTTCCTACTACACATGGGCAGTTGGACTCCTCGTGTTGATTTTGACACATTTTTTACATCAAAAGTGAGGAAATCGCCATTTTGTGCTTGACACCCGACGGTTGCTGGGCTATAATCGGCAGTAAATATCTGCAGCCCAGGGATGAACTGCACTATCTGCCACAGCCCTGGGGAAGAACGGAGGGGTTGAAGTGTCGAAATCACGCGTATTGTCCATCATCCTTGCAGCGGTAATGGTAGTGACCGCGACACTGGTGGTAGGGGCGGCGGAAACCTTCAAGATTGGAGTTGTAGGCCCTACCACCGGTCCAGTGGCAACCTATGGTCTGTCGGTAATTGATGCTGTGGTTATGGCTGTAGAAGAAGTCAATGCCAAAGGCGGCATCCTCGGCCAGCAGGTCCAGTTGATTATCGAAGACAACAAGGCCGATGCTACTGAAACCAGCAATGCATTTCGGAAGCTGATCTCTAGGGATCAGGTTCATGCCATCATCGGTGCGGTGGTGACAGCCAACAGCATCGTCGGCGGCCAGATTGCCCAGATGATGAAAGTACCTATGATTACTCCTACGTCCACTGCGGAAAAGGTTACCCAAGCCGGCGATTACGTTTTCAGGGCTTGCCTCATCGACCCGGTACAGGGCAGGATCATGGCCAATTTCGCCTACAACACCTTGGGGCTCAGGGAAGTGGCAGTGCTGACTGCCCGGACCAACGATTACAGCGTAGGGCTGGAGGAGGTATTCGTTGAGACCTTCGAAGGCTTAGGCGGCAAGATCGTAGCTAAGGAGTCTTACAGTGAAGGAGACCAGGATTTCCGGGCTCAGCTGACGAAGATCCGTGCCCAGAATCCGGAGGCAGTGTATGTACCCGGCTATTACACCGAAGCCGGCCTGATCGCCAAACAGATGCGGCAGCTGGGCATGAATCAGCCCATCCTCGGACCCGACGGGTTCGATTCTCCAAAACTGTTCGAGATCGGCGGAGATGCGGTTTACGGCAGCTACTTTACCAACCACTATCATCCTGAAGCAGGGGACGAGGTTTCCCAGCGGTTTGTTGACAACTACAGGGCCAAATACGGCAAGGACCCCGATGGCTTTGCAGCCTTGGGCTACGATGCAGCAATGATACTGTTTAATGCCATAGAGCGGGCAGGAGAGGCTGCTCTATCCCGCAACATCAGCGCAGCTCGGGCAGCCATCCGGGATGCAATGGCCGAGACCAAAGACCTGCATGTGGTCACTGGTGTACTCACCCTGGACGAGAACCGCAATCCCGTAAAGAGTGCTGTAATCCTGAAGGTTGTTGAGGACGGGTATGAGTTTGTGGAGCGGGTTGAGCCGTAGAATAACGGTAACATAAGTTGGTAGCTGATGCGGAGTCCAGAGTTAGTCATGGGCGGCTGGCTTAGTCGCCCATGACCTTTGACATGGGATGCTGGACGGCGCGGCTCTTTTTGGGGCAGCGGGCAGTGGGCCTGTTGCGTCATCGTGTTTTTGGGCGCATTTGCTTGTGGGGAAGGTGAGTAGGTATGGAGGTAGTGCAGGAAGTCATCCAGCAGCTGGTCAACGGCATTTCCTTGGGCAGTATTTACGGGCTCATTGCCCTGGGTTACACCATGGTTTACGGCATCATCAGGCTGATCAATTTTGCCCACGGAGATATCTATATGATCGGCGCCTTTGTCGGCTATTTTGCCATCAGAAACTTCAACTTGTCCTTTCTGCCAGCCCTGCTGGTAGCCATGGCGGTATGTGCAGCGCTGGGCACGGCCATCGAACGGCTGGCTTACAGACCCCTCCGGAATTCCACCAGGATTGCCGCTTTAATTACTGCCATCGGCGTTTCCTTTTTGATTCAAAACGCTGCCCTATTGGCCTGGACGCCGGACCCCAGGTCGTACCCGGATGTTTTTCCCCTTCGGACCTATGAGATCGGCGGCGTCTTTGTTGACAACCGCCAGATAACTATCCTAAGTGTGGCTGTGGCATTGATGGTGGTTCTCCATTACATTGTCAATTTTACGCAGATCGGAAGGGCCATGCGGGCTGTGGCCATAGACGCCGATACGGCCCGCTTAATGGGCATTGATGTGGACCGGGTCATCTCCTTCACCTTTGCCCTCGGATCGGCACTGGCGGCAGCAGCAGGCGTATTGGTGGGCATCTACTACAACCGCATCGAGCCCACCATGGGTGCCATGCCGGGGCTCAAGGCCTTCGTGGCCGCGGTGCTGGGGGGTATCGGAGTGATCCCCGGAGCGATGCTGGGCGGCCTGGTAATGGGAGTCGCCGAGGTTGCCGTAGTGGCCTTGACTGCGTCTACCTGGAAGGATGCTGTGGCCTTTGCTATCTTGATTGTCATCCTGCTGGTGAAGCCAGCCGGTCTTTTGGGTCGACAAGTGCGAGAGAAGGTGTAATGACGATGAGGAAGGAAAGCATATTGCCACTGTCTGGGTTTTCGCTGAGACAGAAACTTACCTGGTTGGCAGCAGTCTTGATGGGACTTATGCTGGTGGCTGTCAATGTAGGGGTTTACCGGGGCACTGTGGACTTTTACTTTACCGGTGTCCTTGTGGTTGCTTGGATTAATGTGATCCTGGCTGTAAGTCTGAACCTGATTAACGGCTTTACGGGGCAGTTTTCCCTGGGTCATGCCGGCTTTATGGCGGTAGGGGCTTATGTCAGCGCCCTTTTGACCATCCATCTGAATTGGCCTTTTCCGGTAGTGCTGCTCTTGGGAGCCTTGGTTGCAGCTTTATTGGGATTCTTCATCGGTCTGCCAACTCTTAGATTGCGGGGAGACTACCTGGCCATTGCCACCTTGGGTTTTGGAGAAATCGTGCGGGTTGTTTTGCTCAACCTGGATATTACCGGAGGGCCCCGAGGGTTGGGAGGTATATTTCCCAAGACGACGTTCTTTTCAGCGGAGGTCCTGGCGGCACTCACCATCATCGTGATCGGCAATATTATCCGCTCTTCCCACGGTCGGGCCTTCATTGCCGTGCGGGAGGATGAGATCGCCGCGGAGGCGATGGGAATTGATACAACTCGTTACAAGGTATTGGCCTTTGCCATAGGAGCGGCCTTTGCCGGTCTTGCTGGCGGTCTTTTTGCCCATCATCAGATGTTTATCGACCCCCGCTCGTTTACTTTTCAGCGGTCTATTGAGATTTTGGTCATGGTAGTATTGGGGGGCTTGGGAAGCATTACAGGCTCTGTCATTGCCGCGTTTGTGCTGACCATTCTACCTGAGGCTCTGCGGGGGATGGCAGAGTACAGGATGATCGTGTATGCACTGCTGTTGATCGGCTTGATGTTGGTTCGGCCGCAAGGACTTCTCGGTACTAAGGAGCTCAGGGACATGCTGGGAATTGACCGGGTACGGTGGCTGAAAGCAGAACAGCCCGCGGCGGGAGCATTGAAGAGCCACGGGGGTGACGGCAGATGAGTCTGCTGGAAGTTAGAGATCTGACAATGCAGTTTGGGGGACTGACCGCCGTAGACCGGTTCAATCTGAATCTCAATGAGGGAGACATTGTTGGCCTCATTGGACCCAATGGAGCTGGTAAGACTACGGTCTTCAACTGCCTCACCGGTATGTACGCACCCACCAGCGGTGAGATTCTTCTCTCCGGACAGAGAATCAATGGGCTGCACCCCTATGAGATCACGCGGCTCGGTATGGCCCGCACTTTTCAGAATATCCGGCTGTTCAAGCAGCTGACTGTTTATGACAACATCCGCATCGCGTTCCACAGTCAGAGCAGGTACAACCTGGCCGCTGCTGTTTTCCGGCTGCCCCAGTACGCAAAAGATGAGCGGGAGATCCTGGAAAAAACGGAAGAACTGCTGGAGATCTTCGGCCTGTATGAACACCGAAACGAAATCGCCAGCAGTCTGCCTTACGGCGAGCAGAGGCAGCTTGAGATCGCTAGAGCCCTGGCTACTAATCCCAAGATTCTCCTGCTGGATGAGCCAGCGGCGGGAATGAACCCTCAGGAGACAGAGGGGCTTACCAATCTCATCCGGTGGGTGAAAGAGCGATTTGGGCTTACCGTCTTTCTCATCGAGCACGACATGCGGCTGGTAATGAAGCTTTGCGAGCGGATTGTAGTGCTGGATTACGGGATCACTATTGCCGAAGGTACGCCGGAAGAAATTCAGAACGACCCGCAGGTGATTGAGGCGTATCTGGGGGAGGAGGTACTGTAGAATGCTGACAGTAGAGAATTTGAACGTGTATTACGGCGGCATTCATGCGCTCAAGGGGGTTTCCTTCCAGGTACGGCAGCGGGAGATTGTGACCTTGATCGGAGCCAATGGTGCAGGTAAGACTACCACCTTAAAGACCATCTCAGGCTTGGTGAGGGCAAGAAACGGCAAGATCAGCTACCAGGACCGGGATATTTCTTCTACGCCGGCTCACATTATCGCACGTGATGGATTGTGTCACGTGCCCGAGGGGCGTCGGGTTTTTGCCAATATGACTGTGGCAGAGAATTTGGCCTTAGGTGCGTACCACCGCCGCGATCAGCAGGGGATTAAGCGGGACTTGGAGTGGGTGTATGAATTATTCCCCCGCCTTGCGGAAAGGCGGCAGCAGCTGGCTGGGACTTTGAGCGGCGGTGAACAGCAGATGCTGGCCATTGGTCGGGGACTGATGTCCCATCCCCGATTGCTGCTCTTGGACGAACCGTCCATGGGTCTTGCTCCTCTGTTGGTCCGGGAGATCTTCGAGATAGTAAAACAGATTAATGCCTCCGGCATGACTGTTCTGTTAGTTGAGCAGAATGCCCACATGGCCTTATCTGTGGCCGACACTGCTTACGTACTGGAAACGGGCCGTATAGTCTTCTCCGGTCCAGCCCGGGAGGTTGCTGCCAACAAGCAGGTACGGGAAGCTTACCTGGGAGCGTAACTCCCTCCCTTAAGCTGGATGCCGGGGCCGGCGGGCAGTCAGCCTCATCGGCGGCCGACTTCTATTTTGGCACAGCACACATTATCGAGGGCGCGTGCCCGCTGCCCTCTTAATGTGTGTTTTTTGTTCCGGCCGGAGATGGAAACAGGGCTTCCTGTTGGAACTTAGGAGGATTTCGGCCTTCATCCAGGCAAAGATATGGCGAGAAGCTGCTGTGTGGGGGCAGGAGCTGTGGCTGGTAGAGCAGCGGGTACAATCTGTCTTGTGGTATTGGGCGCAGTCCTGGTCTGGGCTGGCCTTCGGTGGGGGCTGGTTTCGGTTGCCGGCTGTCTCTCCAGTATGGAGGTTAACGACGCGGTGCGGCTGGAGTGGGAGTGGCGGGGTGAGGTGCTGCTTTGCCCGGAGGAAACCACCATCGCTGCACCTGTGGCAGGCAGGGTCGTGATCCTGGTCCAAGAAGGTCAGCGGGTAACCCCTGGGTCCATCGTAGCGGAAATCGCTTCACCAGAGGGTGAAACAGAGATCGTCTATTCCTCGAAGGAAGGAGTGGCAGCTTTGGAAATACCAGGGAACCTCCGCCGCAGAAGGGTCCGGGACGGAGAGGAGGTTCCGGCAGGTGAGGCGATCCTGCGAATACTCAATCCCAGGTCCATCTATCTAGAACCAGATCCTGTGTCCTTCGGGAAAGCGATCTTGAGCGGTCCGGTGAGGGTAAGAGTGCGGGAAGCTGCGCGGGGGGTTAGCAGTGTGAATGAGGGCCAGTGGTATCCGGCCCAGCTGGTGAGGAAAGAGGCGGGCGGGCAGAGGCTCCACCTTACCGAATTCCCTAGGGAGTGGCTGGGCCGAGAGAGTATGTGGGTTGCGGTTAAGCTGGAGGGACCTGAGGGCGTGAGGATACCGGCGGGAGCTTTAGCTGAGCGGGAGGGCGAGACAGGGGTATTGGTGATAGGTCAGAAAGGTCTTGAGTTCCGCCCAGTGGTCCTCATGGGTGCGGCTGGTGGTGATGCCTTTGTTCAAGGGCTTGAGGTGGGAGAGAGGATCTTGACGAGACCGGGTTTTTTCCCCCTTGCAGAGTTTTCCAACAGAAGCAGGCGGTAGGGCAGGAACCTGGGACTTGAGCTAGAATCTGTTTTGTGAACAGGCAATAGAGGAGATGTCAAAATGGTCGATGTAATGGCCAACTGGCGAGCGGTCCAGGACAGAATTGCCCGAGCCGCCCAGCGAAGCGGCCGTTCGCCGGAATCCATTGAAGTAGTGGCAGTAACTAAAGGCGTACCTGTTGAGGGAATAGCTCCGCTGATCAAAAGCGGCATCGCCGCCATCGGCGAGAATCGGGTGCAGGAAGCTCTGGCCAAGTACACTGCCGCCGAATGGCGGGATGAAGTAGAATGGCATTTCATCGGTCATCTGCAGACCAACAAAGTAAAGCAGTGCTTGCAAATTGCCAGTTTGATTCATTCTGTGGACAGTATCCGCTTGCTGCGGGAGATCAACCGCCGCGCGGAGGTATTGGGGCTGGACCGGGTGCGGGTGCTGCTTCAGGTAAATGTCAGCGGGGAAAGTACTAAGTTTGGATTCTCCCCCAGCACAGTACCAAAAGCCTTAGAGGAGGCAGTCTCCTGCCCCCGGGTTGCAGTTCAGGGTTTGATGACCATCGCACCTTATGAAGAGAACCCGGAGAGGACCCGTCCTGTTTTTCGGAAGCTCCGGCTCTTGGGCGAGAAGCTTGAGCAGCAGGGATTTCCCAGTTTTGAGATGAAGTACCTGTCAATGGGGATGTCCAACGATTTTGAAATAGCAGTGGAGGAAGGTGCCAATCTTCTGCGGATCGGCAGTGCGATTTTTGGTCAGAGGTAGAAGTCTTTGAGGTTGACCGAGAGGGGGGAGAGTATGGCAGTCAAGTTTATGGACAAGATGCTGGCGTTTATGGGATTTGAGGAGGAAACCGAACCAGAGGCCGAAGTCCACGAGAAATACGAAACACCTCAGGTGCAGGAGACTACACAGTCAAAACGGAAAGGGCAGCTGGTGGCTATCGGCAGGCAGACCCAAACCCGGGTAATGGTGACTGCACCGACCAGCTATGAGGCGGTGGAAGATGTAGCCAATTACCTCAAGAGCGGGCGGGCCGTAATAGCGTGTTTGGACGAAATCGATCGGGATCTGGCGAAGAGGATTGTCGATTTCATGAGCGGAGCCACCTTTGCCCTGGACGGAACGGTGCGCAGGATTGCCGATGGAGTGTTTTTGTTTACCCCTGCCCATATTGTAGTAGAAGTGGATCCATCTATCGACGTCCGGGAGAAGAAAATGTCTTGGGTGACCGGCAGTGTTACCCATGTGTAGGCAGCACCAGCTAGAGGGGGCTTGTTGGTGAAGGGATTAGGGATTATAGGAGTAGGGGCTATGGGGGGTGCATTGGCCCGGCGGTTAGCAGCTTCAGGGACCATTTCCCCCCAGTCCATTACCCTGGCGGATAAGCGGCAAGAGCATCTCCAGCGGGTGGCTGAGGAGTTGGGCGCCAGGCGTGCCTCAGTTTCGGAGCTGGCGGCGGCAGCGGATATGATCATTATAGCTGTTAAACCGCATCAGGTGGCGGAGGTGCTGTCAGAGCTCAAGGGTTGCTTGACCCCTGAACACCTGGTGATTTCGTTAGCTGCCGGGGTATCCTTAGCGGCTTTAGCAGCAAGTACATACGCGGATCAGCCTCTCATACGGGCCATGCCCAACACCCCGTGTCTTATAGGGGAAGGAGCGGTTGTGCTCAGCCCCAATGCTTATGTAAGCAGGGAACGGCTCGCTGAGGCAGTAGAGATCTTCCAGCAGACGGGCAAGGTGTGGGTGCTGCCTGAGTCTCAGATGGATGCTGTCACCGGCCTATCGGGCAGTGGGCCGGCTTATGTGTACCTGTTCTTGGAGGCCCTGATTGACGGGGGTGTGGCCGCTGGCCTGAGCCACGAAGATGCCCGGGGCCTTGCAGTTCAGACCATCTTGGGTGCAGTACAGATGGCAGCAAAGACGGGCCAGCACCCCGCAGTGCTCAAGAATCTGGTGACTTCTCCGGCAGGTACTACTGCGGCCGGGTTAACCAAACTGGAGAGCAGCGGTATCAGGGGGGCAGTCATGGAGGCCGTTCTGGCAGCTGCCGCTCGCTCGAAAGCGATTCAAAGGAAAGAATAGGATGGAGGATACCTTTGTATTGGCTTATATCGCTGATTGACACCGCCTTCACTCTATACAGATGGATCATCTTGGTCAGAATAATCATGTCCTGGCTGCCCAATGTGGACTACTACAATCCATTGGTACGGTTCATATACGATATAACCGAACCGGTTTTGGCTCCGTTTCGGCGGCTTTTGCCCAGCGTCGGCGGGATCGATTTTTCCCCCATATTGGTTTTCTTGGTTTTGGATTTTGTGCGGCGGATAGTGCTGCAGCTGCTAATAGCGTTGAGGATGTGAGCGGATCTTGGCAGTATTCCATAAGGAACACTTCTTGAGCCATTTGGACGGCGAAGAAAGGCAGATCGGCAGCAGGATTCTGGACATTGCCGTTGCTGCGTACACCGACAATGAGCCAGCCTACAGTGATTTTCTTGACCCTAGGGGCCAAGAGATTGCTGCAAGTATCATCCGGGGCATCGGTTCCCTGGCTTACCGGTTCAGCGGCGGCTTTCGGGGAGCAGAACGGCAGAGGGCGGCCATCTTCCCCGATTACTACCCTAGAGAGCGGGTAGAGATACCCTTGGCTGCTGTTAAGCTGGACGGGGCAGGAGACTTCTCTCAAGTAGGCCACCGTGATGTTTTGGGAGCGGTCTTAGGGTGTGGGATCAGACGGGAGAAGATCGGTGACGTCATACTGACGGGACAAGGCGCACAAGTGGTGATGGCGCCTGAAATCGTGCCTGTGGTAGTCCACAACCTGCAGGCGGTGCAAAAAGTGCCGGTCTATGTGACCGAAATTGATCTGGAGCAATTGGAGGCGCCAGTCCAGCAGGTGAAAGAGATCAAAGCGACGGTTGCTTCGCTGCGGCTGGATGCGGTGGCCAGCGCTGGGTTTGGCACGTCCCGAAGCCAAATGGTGAGGGATATCAAGGCCGGCAAAGTCAAGGTAAACTGGAAACCCGTGGAGAACCCAGCCCGGAGCATCGCGGCAGGAGATGTGATATCTGTCCGAGGCAAGGGACGGTTGGAAGTAGCAGAGCAATTGGGATTAACCCGCAAAGGCCGCATTAGTCTTCTCTTGAAGCGATATATCTGAGGGGGTGGGTCAGTGTTAAGGCCGATAGATCTTCACAACCTGGAGTTTAAGCAAGTTTTTCGAGGATATGATAAAGAACAGGTGGACGAATTCGTCTCCAGGATGGTAGTGGAGTACGAAGAGCTCTACAAGCAGAAACAACAGCTTGAGGAGCAGATAGAGGAGTTGAAAAAACAGGCTAGCCGCTACAACGGCCTGGAGGGAACGCTTCAGGAGACACTGGAGTACGTTCGTCAGACGTCAAGGGAGCTGCGGGAAGCAGCGGAACAAACCGCCGCGAGGATCATCGAGGATGCCAAGCGGGAAGCTGCTCGTATTGTGGAAAATGCCCGGCGGGAGGCAGCTGATGAGATCCAGCAGGCCAGGGAAGCTCTTGCCTTCCGTTCCAAGGTCAGACGACAGCTGGAGATGCAGCTCCTGCAGATCTTGGACCAGGTGAGGCTGATGCCCAAAGACGATGAGTCTGATCCGAGAGCTTCAACTTCATCAAGTTCCTATGAGACGGCCCAAGAGGTTCAGGCCTTGGACAGCGACGAGTCCCAATAGTTGCAGGAGCCAGTTGACGCTGCTTACTGCTTGCCGTATAATGTATTTTGACTGAGTGCAAAAGCGATGAAGGGGACAGTAGGAAAGCCAGGAGTGGGTACAGCGAGCCGGGAGAGGTGGAAGCCCGGTCCTACAGGTTTCGCCGAAGATCACCCCGGAGCTGCCAGGTGAAATGCTCACTTAAGAGCTGATTAGCCTCGGCCGGTGCATGCCCGTTACTGCATGTCAGAGCTGGACGCAGGCGCGCCGCAGGCGGCCTGGGTCAAATGGGGTGGTACCGCGGGTCCTCTCGTCCCTATGGGATGAGAGGATTTTTAGTTGCTGCGGGATGTACCCAAAGGGAAAGAGCAGTTCGGCAAGCGAGGAGCGTACCTCAGCATGCCTTTAGGAGGTTCCGCTATGAAGTACCAGGATACGGTTCTGCTGCCAAAGACGGAGTTCCCCATGCGGGCCAATCTCCCGCAGCGGGAACCTCTCATCCAAGAAAGATGGCTGAAGGAAGACTTCTACCGTCAGCTGCGGGAAAGGCGCAGGGGTCAGCCCAAGTACATTCTCCATGATGGACCGCCGTATGCCAACGGCCACATCCACTTGGGTACCGCTGTCAACAAGGTGCTTAAGGATATTGTCATCCGGTCCCGGACTATGAGCGGGTATGATTGCCCCTATGTTCCGGGTTGGGATGTACACGGGCTGCCTATCGAGCATGCCTTGGTGCGGCAGTTGGGGGTAGACCGCCATGCCCTGTCACCCGTGGAGTTTCGGCAGAAGTGTAAAGAATTCGCTCTCCACTGGCTGAACATCCAGCGGGAAGAGTTTAAGAGATTGGGGGTTTGGGGGGAGTGGGATGACCCCTACCTAACCCTGAAGCCGGAATATGAAGCCAAACAGGTGGAAATTTTCGGTGCAATGGTCAACAAGGGCTATATCTACCGGGGTCTGAAGCCCGTTTACTGGTGTGCCGAGTGCGAGTCTTCCTTGGCTGAGGCGGAGGTTGAGTATCACGACCATACTTCCCACGCCATCTACGTGAAGTTTCCGGTAGCCAACGGCCAGGGCAAGATTCCCACGGACGAGCCGGCCTATGTGCTTATCTGGACTACAACGCCCTGGACGCTGCCGGCCAATGAGGCCATTGCCCTGCATCCGCAGCTTACCTATGCGCTGGTAGATACCGAAGCCGGCAGAATACTGATGGCTGAAGAACGGATCGCTGCCGTAGCTGAAGAAACCGGCCTCAAGAAGGTCGAAGTCTTGCAGCGCTGGTCCGGCCAGGAATTGGAAGGTGTGCTGTGCCGCCATCCCTTTAGGGACAAGACTTCACTGGTGATCCTGGCTGATCATGTCACCTTGGAGCAGGGTTCCGGCTGTGTCCATACCGCTCCGGGCCACGGCTTGGAAGACTACGCGGTGGGGGTCGAGTATGGACTGCCGGTCTTTGCACCTGTTGACAACCAGGGGAGGTTCACTGAAGAGGCCGGCAAGTACGCCGGTATGAAGCTGGATGATGCCAATCACGTGATCATCTCAGACCTCAAAGCAGTGGGCTTGCTGCTCCATCATGCGAAGGTCGAACATCAGTATCCCCACTGCTGGCGCTGCAAGAATCCCATTATTTTTCGGGCTACGGAGCAGTGGTTTGTCTCCATTGAAGATTTCCGGGAACAAGCCTTGGATGCCATTGAACAGGTACAGTGGATTCCCAAGTGGGGAATAGACCGGATCAGCAACATGGTGCGGGAGAGAAGCGATTGGTGCATTTCCCGGCAGCGCCTTTGGGGTGTCCCCATTCCCATTTTTTACTGCAAGCAGTGCGGGGAGCCCGTGGTCAATGAAGAGACCATCAAGCGGGTAGCCGACCTTTTCCGTCGGGAGGGGTCTGACGGCTGGTTTATCCATACTGCTGAGGAGATACTGCCGCCAGACACCAGCTGTCCTGCCTGCGGTCATCGGGAGTTCGTCAAAGAGAAGGATATCATGGATGTGTGGTTTGACTCGGGTTCCAGTCACATGGCTGTGTTGGAACAGCGGGAGGGACTCCGCTGGCCTGCTGATCTATACCTGGAAGGAAGCGATCAACACCGGGGATGGTTCCAGTCATCGCTGTTGACATCGGTAGCTGTCCGAGGTACCGCACCCTACAAGGCGGTTCTGACCCACGGCTTCATTGTGGATGCCGAGGGCCGGAAGATGTCCAAATCCCTCGGGAACACCATAGCTCCAGAAGAGATCATCAACCGTTACGGCGCCGATGTTTTGAGGCTCTGGGCTGCTTCCGCCGATTACCGGGGGGATATTCGGGTATCGCCCAAGATCTTGGAACAGATGTCGGACGTGTACCGGCGGATTCGGAATACCATCAGGTTTATGCTGGGAAATCTCGCCGACTTTCGGCCGGCTGAAAACAAGGTGCCCAGGGAAGATCTGCCGGAGATGGACCGGTATATTCTCGCTCAGTTCTACCGCCTGGTGGAGAGAGTGATCAAGGCATACGACGATTACGAGTTCCACGTTGTCTATCACGGGGTGCACAACTTCTGTACCGTGGACTTGAGCAGCTTTTACCTCGATGTTGTCAAAGATAGGCTTTACTGCGACGCCCCCGATTCCTTGAGCCGAAGAGCCGCTCAAACCGTGATTGCCGAGATCCTAGTGGGTTTGATTCGCCTGGTTGCGCCTATTCTGGTTCACACAGCAGAAGAAGCTTGGGAACACCTGCCGGATGAACTAAAGGATGGGCCCAGTGTCCACTTCAGTACTTGGCCGGCAGTGGAGAAGGACATCCTAGATGCAAGGGACGAGGAGAAATGGGCAGAGTTTATGGCCATCCGTCGAGAGGTGGCCAAGGCCTTGGAGCAGGCTAGGATGGAAAAGGCCATTGGCAGTTCCAACGATGCCGGGGTGACTCTCTACCCAGATGCCGAGCTCCATCATGTCCTAAGCCAGTTCGATACCGCAGACCTGGAGGCTTTATTTATCGTTTCCGAGGTTGAGGTTGCCGATCCGCAGGCTGCAGCTCCGGAAGGAGTTTGGACTGGCTATGACGGCCGGCTCAAGGTACTTGTCCGGGCGCCGAAGGGAGAAAAATGCGCCAGGTGCTGGCGGTATTCGTCCTTTGTTGGCACAGCAGTTGACCATCCCAGCCTGTGTGAGAGGTGCTATGAAGTAGTTACGCAGCATGTTACTGCCAACAGCTAGCCGGCAGTGAGGAAAATCTTGGTGTCTGTGGGCTGCACCCACCAGCAGATGCTGTGCTGGTGGGTGCAGTTTGTTTTCTCTTGCCAAAGGTGGTGGACTCCGCAAGGTGATTTTCCCCTCCCGCGGGGAAGGCTAAAGACTGACAATGCTGGGCAGTAAATCGGGAGCTTGGTGACATGGCCGAAACAAGTGATAAATTGCTGGGGACGTTATTGAAGAAGCTGAACCAACTCCTCGAGGCTTTGGAAAAAGCCAGCATCGCTGAGTACGTGGCACTGTTTCAGAATCCCAAGCGGCTTTTGTACCTCAATCTCTTAGCAGGGATTTTCCGGGGGTTCGGCATTGCCGTTGGGTTTACCGCTGTGGGGGCTGTTTTTCTCTACCTTTTGGGAAAGGCAGCGGCTTTAAACCTACCCATTATCGGTCATTTCATCGCGGAGATAGCCCGCATTGTGGAAGCTGAACTGCGGCGTTTTCCATAGTGACAGCTGCCGTAAGCTGTAGCTGGGAATTGGCAGGATAGCGGGAGGAATGAATAGGTGGGCGATGGTTTCTTTCGTGAAGTACGGGAGCAGCTTAAAGCAGATAAAAAGGAGCTGGAAAGAACCCTTGAGTCTCTAAACAGCGGCCTAAATGAGCGGCTGACCGATTCAGTAGGGGAACTTTCCGCCTACGATCAGCACGCTGCTGACCTAGGCCAGGAGATCTTTGAACGGGCGAAGGATTTAGCCTTGAGGGATAATACTCGACGGCTCCTGGCAGATACTGAAGCGGCACTGGAGCGAATGGATAGGGGAGAGTACGGGATTTGTGAAGGATGCGGAAAACCGATTGATGAGCGGCGTCTGAGGGCTGTTCCGTCAGCACGTCTGTGTTTTGACTGCAAGACTGCCCAAGAGGAGAGCAGGCAGGACGAGTGGCACCGCCCGGTGGAGGAACGGGTGATTTCCTTTGATCTCGAATGGGAGGACAATGTCGGTTTTGATGCCGAAGACACTTGGCAGGCGCTGGCCCGCTGGGGAACAGCCAACAGTCCGCAAGACATACTTGGTGCGGAAGACTTTGACGATGCCTATATCAATGCTGAAGAAGATATAGGTACGGTGACACCGCTGGAAGGAATTGAAAGCGGAGGCAGCCAAACAGCAGACTGGGAGGCTATCTATCCGAGACCTAGGGAAGAAAGCGCTGGCGACCTTCATCCGGAGCCCTAGCTTGTTCTCCCTGTTAGGATATGCTAAGATGGGCGTGAGCTGAGCTCTTAGTGGGGGTTTGATGGTCTTGCGCTTTCTCGGATTGGGCCTTCTGGTTTTTGCAATAGACCAGCTCACCAAGCACTTGGCATTGACCTATTTGCCGCCGGGAAAATCGGTGCCCCTTCCCGGCCACTTACTCTATTTGACTTTAGTTCGCAATCCCGGAGCTGCCTTCGGCCTTTTCCCCCGGGGCACTCCCTTTCTCATTGTTCTTACCTTGGCCGTTGTGGTTTTTGTCTGGCTGAACCGCAGGTCAATTGCCAGGCAGTCAACCCTTTTCCGACTGGGATTGACTTTCGCTTTGGCCGGCGGTATCGGCAACTTAGCTGACCGACTGCGCTGGGGATACGTAGTTGATTTCCTGGATGTTCGAATTTGGCCGGTGTTTAATGTTGCGGATACTGCTATTGTCACCGGGGTTATTATGCTCATGTGGCTGATCGTTCGAGGGGACGAAGGCAGAAGCGGCGGTTGATGGTGCTTCCTCTTTAAGGCTGCAAGTCCTATGGGTATGTGGGGGAGGAAGATGGAGAGTCAGGGCCTGAATCAGGAGAGGAGAGTCTTAGAGCTCGTTGTTGAGGAAAAAGCAGCTGGCGGGCGCCTTGACCGTTACTTGACAGAAAAAGCTGCAGGGCCGTCCCGTTCCTACCTCAGCAAGCTTATCGATGGAGGATTGGTCCTGGTCAACGGCCGGCAGGTTAAGGCCGGCTATTCCATTAGGGCGGGAGATAAGATTCGGGTGGAGATACCGCCTCCCCAGCCCCTGGAGGTTCTCCCCGAGTCCATACCGCTGGACATCCTCTATGAAGATCAGGATATTATCGTCATCAACAAGCCGCCTGGGATGGTGGTCCATCCGGCTGCTGGGAACTACCAGGGGACGCTGGTCAATGCCCTGCTGGCCCACTGTCGGGATTTATCGGGTATTGGGGGAAAGCTGCGGCCCGGCATCGTGCACCGATTGGATAAAGATACCTCTGGAGTGCTGGTGGCTGTAAAGAACGATCTTGCCCACAAGTCCTTGGCTGCTCAGCTCAAGGAGCGGTCGGTGGAGCGGTGGTATCTGGCTTTGGCAAAGGGCAGCTTCACGGCCGATGAAGGGGTAATCGATGCCCCCATCGGGAGACACCCAGTCAGGCGAAAGCAGATGACGGTCACTGAAAACGGCCGGCCTGCCCGCACCTGGTACTATGTGCGGGAGAGGTTTGACGGATACACGCTGGTGGAATGCCGTTTGGAGACGGGACGCACCCACCAAGTCCGGGTGCACCTGGCCTATATTCGGCATCCGTTGGTGGGGGACCAAGTGTACGGCGGCAGGCAGGATCATTTGGGAATGACCAGGCAGGCGCTCCACGCGTATCACCTAGGTTTCCGGCATCCACGCACCGGCGAGTTCCTTTCCTTCTCAGCGCCCCTACCTGCTGACATGGCTGAAGTACTAGAAAGACTTCGCCGAGGTGCCGTCCGTTGACAGATCCAGCAGCAGAGTGATAAACTTGCCGTGAATTGGAAAGTTGGTGTTGGGAAGGGAGTTTTTGCCATGCCTGTTGTAAAAGCCCAGATCATGGATGCATCAGCCATCGGCAGGGCTTTAACCCGCATTGCCCATGAGATTCTGGAGCGGAACAAAGGTGTCCAGGACTTGATGCTGGTGGGGATCCGAACCCGGGGGGTTCCTCTGGCCAGGCGGTTAGTTCAAAAAATCCACGAAATTGAAAATGAGACAGTCCCCATGGGCGAACTGGATATTACCCTATACCGGGATGATCTGAGCACCATTGCAGAGCAGCCGGTGGTAGAAGGGACCAGGCTGCCGGGGGATGTGAACGGGAAAATTGTAGTGCTGGTGGATGATGTGCTGTTTACAGGCCGTACGACCCGGGCTGCCATGGATGCTCTCATCGACCACGGTCGACCCCGTCAGATTCAGCTTGCGGTTTTAGTAGACCGAGGGCATAGAGAGCTTCCCATCCGCGCCGACTTTGTGGGGAAGAATGTGCCTACTTCGCTGCGGGAGATCATCAGCGTCAGACTAATGGAAACCGACGGAGAAGAAAGGGTTGTAATTGAGGAGCTGGAACCGTAGGCAGCTATACCTGCACTATTCGTTTGGGATCGTGGCGGGGCGATTGGTTTACCTTTTCAATGGCAGCCAGGATAGCCTGGAAGATATCCAGCTGCACCTGTTTGGACTGAAGCTCTACTCCGATGAGCGCACGGCCTGTGGAGGAAGCGGTGTACCTGCTGGGGAGCTGACTGGCGGCTAATGCTACAACGTCATCCCTGCACTGCCGGCATGAGCAGGCAAGGGCATCTCTGTGATTGGCCAGGTATCTTTCGACTTGGTACTGAACTTCCTCCAAAACGGAGTTGTGCACAGGCATTGCAGCATCCTCCTTTGTCGGAATGATTTATCCAATAATTCGACACTTATGATACCGATTCCTTTCTCAACCTGGGTATGTCGATGCGAATGCGGCACCAAAAGGCGATAGCACACAACGCATTTGCCGGCAGGGATTGACAGGCCCTGTGGACTTTAGCTACAATAAAGGCAAAATTAAGCGTCGCCTGCGACTGGCGGATTGAGGTGGATAACCACCGGGGAGCAGGAGAGTGACGATTAGCCGACCGCCTGGGCATTTGCGCTCAGGCGGTTTTTGCTGTTTGGAGCAAGCTTTATTCCTACAGAGACTCTTGCGAAAGGAGAGTGGAGAGATGCGGATCCAGAGAGCTTTAATCAGTGTGTCCAACAAGGAAGGGATTGTTGAGTTTGCCCGGGGCTTGGCGGCTTTGGGCGTAGAGATCATCTCAACAGGCGGAACGTATGGGGTTTTGAGAGAAGGGGGCATAGACGTTACGCCGGTGCAGGACATCACCAAGTTTCCCGAGTGCCTAGGAGGAAGAGTGAAAACGCTTCATCCCGCTGTCCACGCCGGTATCTTGGCTCGGCGGGACGTGCCGGAGCAGATGGCGGAACTGGAGACTTTGGGAATCAAGCCTATTGACCTGGTGGTGGTTAATCTGTATCCCTTCGCGGCCACGGTGGCTAAGGAGAATGTCACGCTGGATGAAGCTCTGGAAAACATCGATATCGGCGGTCCTACGATGATCCGGGCAGCAGCCAAGAACTTCCCGTCGGTGGCGGTGGTTGTCAATCCAAAGCGGTATTCTGAAATCCTTAAAGCCCTTGAGGAGGGCAACGGCACTTTGCCCCTGGAGCTGCGGCAGGAACTGGCAGTAGAGGCCTTCGGGCACACTGCGCAGTATGATTCCATGATTTACAGCTACTTGGCCCGGGAAAGCGGCCGGCTCAATGCTGCTCTCTGTTCAGATCAGCTGGACACAGCAGAGTTTCCCGCCCAGGGATTTATCCCTGTGGTGCTGCAGCAGAAGATGCGCTACGGCGAGAATCCCCACCAAAAGGCTGCTTTTTACCGGGACGTTTATCCTCCCGCCGATTCCCTCTGCTGGGCAGAGCAGCTCCACGGGAAGGAGCTGTCCTTCAATAATATCAATGATGCCGCTGCGGCAGTGGAGATGGCAAAGGTATTCGACCGGCCGGCGGTGGTGGCGGTGAAGCACGCGAATCCGTGCGGTTGGGCTGTAGCCGACACCCTGGCTGAGGCGTACCGCAAGGCCTACGAAGGCGACCCGGTGAGTATTTTCGGGGGAATTATAGCCTGCAACCGGACTCTAGACGAGGATACAGCCAGACAGATGGCTGAGATCTTCTTGGAGGTGATTGTCGCTCCTGATTTTACCGATGAAGCGTTAGCGATCTTGACCCAGAAGAAGAACTTGCGGCTGCTGCGGCTAAAGGCCCTGGCCAATCCTCCCCAGGATAAGTGGTGGGATTGGAAGCGGGTTAAGGGCGGGTGGCTGGTGCAGGAGGCCGATCTTTCAGAGGACACGAGAGACGCCTGGCAGGTGGTGACTGAAACAGCACCAGATGAGGATACATGGAAAGACCTGGAGTTCGGCTGGAAGACGGTCAAATATGTCAAATCCAACGCCATTGTAGTGGCCAAAGACGGCATGACCCTCGGCGTGGGTGCAGGACAAATGAACCGGCTGGAAGCGGCGAAGATCGCCTTAAGGCAGGCGGGTGAGAGGGCTGAGGGCGCCATTCTGGCATCGGATGCCTTCTTCCCCTTCGATGATGTGGTGAGGTTGGCAGCTGAGTACAAAATCAAAGCCATCATCCAGCCAGGGGGCTCTATCCGGGATCAGGATTCCATCGCTGCTGCCAACAAGGCCGGGATACCCATGGTATTCACCGGGCGCCGGCACTTCCGGCATTAAGACATGTTTAACGACATGTTAACTCTTGTAAGGCAGGAGACGCGGGTTTCTGGGCGTATTGTTACGACCGAAGAGAAAAGATCTGCGGCTCAATCACAGGCCAATGACGGAGGGTGGGCGCAGGCGACTAATACCACACAAAGCTGAGACACTTCAAGAACTGAGAGCTCGCCCATTTTCTGTCAGTTAATATGAAGGACCCTGCTGGTAGCGGGGTCCTTGTTTGGTGTCAAGTGATTTGCCTGGCAAGCAGTTCCTGGACACCTGCAGACTGCGGCGAGACAAAAAGGGTGCGGTAGTGATCGTAGAGTACCATTCCCGGTTTGCCTCCCCTAGGTTTGCGGACGTGTTTTCGGAAGGTGTAGTCCACTGCCACGTTTTGCCCCAAACGGGCTTTGCTATAATAGGCGGCTAACAGGGCAGCCTCCTGCAGGGTGTTCTCCGGCGGTTCCGCGCCCAGGGTCCTGATAATTACATGGGAACCGGGCATATCCTTAACATGGAGCCAGATATCGTCTGGACTAGCAGCTCTGAAAGTCACGTACTCGTTTTGCCGGTTGTTTCTGCCGACGAGGATCTCTAGGCCGTCACTGGACTGAAAGCGCAGCGGCCGCGGTTTGCTTTCTTTGCTCTCTTTAGGCTTTGGGCCTTTGACTGGGCGGATATAGCCTTCCTCCACAAGTTCCCTGCGAATGTCCTCTAGGTCAGACGGGTCCACTGCTAGGTCTAGGCTAGTTCGCATCTGTTCCAGATATTTTTGCTCATCCAAAGAGCGCTGATAATGCTGCCTCCCTTCAACTAGGGCGTTTTTCGCTTTATTGTACCGGCGAAAGTAATCCTGTGCGTTCTCAGAAGGGGTCAGCCGGGGATCCAAGGGAATGGTGACCTTTTCCAGGTCCGCGTCATAGAAGTTCTCCAAAGCAACAGACTGCATTCCCTTCCTCAACCGGTGGAGATTGGCAGTGAGAAGCTCCCCGTAGATCCGGTAAACCTCTGCATTTTCTGCTGCTGCCAGCTCCCTTTCCTGGGCCCTGACCTTCCTGGCCAAGCGGTCTAGATGACTGTCAACTACCTGGATAAGACTGCGGCGCAAGTCGGCCGCTTCCTGTTGGGCCAGTTTCTCGGCATAGTAGGTTTCCAAGGCTTTGGACACAGAGGAAAACCCGCGGACTTTCTGGAACTGAAAGACCAATGGTACAGCCGAGACCCCGATAGGCTGGCCGTCGGCATCCAGCCCAATTTGCGGGGAAAACCGGCTGCTTTTAACTTGCTCAGAGAGGGCTTTCAACGACTGGTAAAGGTCCTTTAGCCCCTGTTGGTCGATATCTCCCCACCGAGCGTCTGCGGTCAGCCCTGCTTGCTGCACGAGTTCAGCCGCGACCCGGGGATTGATACCGGTGATGTTGCTTTGAATCAGCTGGGCGAGGGAGGCGGCAGGGGAGGCGGGGGCCATTCTGGTCAGAAAAGCCTGCCAATCCAGAGTAAGCAGTGAAAGCTTCCCCTGAGCCGGCGGGGGAATGTATAGAGCTCCGGGGACTACTTGGCGGTAACGGTTGACCCGGCTGTCGATCCGGACAACGGCATCCAGGATCTCGCCAGCTTCATTGAGTAGAATGATATTGCTGTGACGTCCCATCAGTTCGGCAACTAACCGATAGGTAGCCCTTTTGCCGTTTTCGTCGGCGTTCTCTACGGCAATGGCCAGCATCCGCTCAAGATCCGGTTGGTCAACTCCCAGGATCTTGCCTCCCTCCAGGTACTTTCGCAGCAGCATGCAAAAGGAAGGAGGAGTTAAAGGGTTTTCTGGGACTTGTTCTGTCAAGAAAATCCGGGGATTTTGCGGATCAGCCGATACCATCACCGCCAGTTCTGTTCCAGGACGGCGGCAGTGGATGACAATATCCCGCTTCCCCGGCTGATATATCTTGGTAATGCGGCATCCAATGGTCTGCTGCATTTCTTCTCTGACTGCCGCTAAAGTGATACCATCCATTGCCATATCATCACTCATCCTCCCAGGAAACCTGGAAGAGGCAGGTTTCGCGTTGGAATTCCCTATAAGTATAGCACAACGGTAAGAGGAAGTCCCTTTATCTGTGCCGAAGTAAAACGGGACATCAAGCACCCGGCGCCTTTTACTGGTGCCTGTGGTGTCTAGTGTCTTATCCGACTCTCCAGCTAGTTGGGAGAGCGCTGTGAGGTGTTGCATTTGCGCAGACATATCTTGTTTATGCTGGCCGGGATCTTGGCCCTCGGGGTTACGCTGGCCCCAGTCTCCAGTGCCGATCTCAACCGTGGCGACATTCATCTGACCAACGGGCTTATCTACTATGCCCTAGGCTTTCATGATCTGGCCGTCAAGGAATTGCGGCAGGCGGCTGCCTTGGACCCCGGTAACAGTGAGGTGCGGGTGGCCTTGGGTATGGCATACCAGGTCAAGGGTGACCTGCAGGCGGCTTTAGCCGTCTACCGGGAAGCTTTGGAGATGGATGACAGTGCGCTGTACGTCCACGGCCTGATGGGGGACATCTACCGGGTGCGGGGAGACAAGGAAAAGGCTCGGGCCCATTATCTTGCTGCCATGGAGGATCCCGAGTTGGTGGCGCTGCCTGCCTACGGATTGGGAGTCCTGGCAGAGGAAGAGGGAGACTGGGATGCTGCGGTGGAGAGGTATCGGCAAGTGCTGGAAGCAGCTCCCGACCACGCAGACTCCGCAGTGAGACTGGCTGCGCTCCTTCGCCGCAGCGGTGCAGCGGCAGAGGCTTTGGAGGTAGTTGAGAATGCGCAGCGGTACAATCCTCGAGTTGCTGAGCTTCATTACTTAGGCGGATTGCTGTACAGAGAACTGGAAAGGTACGACGAGGCAAAACACGCCTTCGACAGAGCACTGCACTTGGATCAAAACCACGATGGTGCCCGGCGGGCTCTCGATGACCTTGAGAATCTGTTGAATCAGCGACCACAATGACATAGACGGTGTTTATCGATAGATAGTGTTGAGCGCGGGCAATAACCGATGACCGGTCTTCCGGGTGGGCAGCAGTGCCGCGGTCAAGGGTGCTTTTCCACTAAGGGGAAGCACCCTTTTTGTGTCGCTGCATGGGTCTTCCTTCGATTGCACAGGGCATTACGGCTAAGTGAAGTTGAATTATTTCCAGCCGCCGGGAATATGGATTAGGGGACTGATGCTCTCAGGACTAAGTCACTAGTGCATCGCGGGGGGAACTTAAAGCAATGTCCGCCAATGCATACTACCAGCAGCGAGCAGAGGCAGTTTTAAAGGAGCTCGGCACCGATGCCGAGTTGGGGCTTTCTACCGAGGAGGTGAAAAGGCGGGCTGCCCAGTTCGGACCCAACGCTTTGGTCGAACACTCGCGCTCTTCCCTTTTGGTCAGCTTTCTCAGGCAGTTTCAGGATTTCATGGTCATGGTGCTGATCGCGGCCGCTTGTATTTCTGTCTTCTTAGGTGAGACTGCCGACGCCCTGGCGATCTTGGCCATCGTCTTCTGCAACGGCCTCTTGGGGTTTATTCAGGAACACAAGGCAGAGCGGTCCTTAGCGGCTTTGAGGGAGCTGGCGGCTTCCACCTGTATTGTCTTGCGGGACGGAAGGGAGCAGGAGGTGCCGGCGGCAGAGCTTGTACCGGGGGATATTGTCTTTCTGAATCCAGGACAGCGAGTGCCCGCCGACGGGCGGCTCTTGGAGACCAACCTGCTGGCTGTTGAAGAAGCGGCCCTCACCGGTGAGTCCAATCCTGTGGGAAAAGACTGGGAGTACATGCCTGCGGCAGGCGCTTCCCTGGGTGACCTCAGGAACAGCGTCTTTATGGGTACCACCGTTGTGCGGGGGAAAGGCAAGTTTATTGTTACCCGTACCGGTATGGATACTGAGATCGGGAAGATAGCAGCTATGATTCAAGGCGCACCGGTGGAATCCACGCCTCTCCAGAGGCGGCTGGAGCAGTTGGGCAGGTGGCTGGTGGCAGGATGTCTGTTGGTAGTAGCTGTGGTGTTTGCCATCGGCGTCATCCAGGGCGTGCCCTTTTATCAGATGTTTCTCACCGGCGTGAGCTTAGCGGTTGCCGCTATTCCTGAGGGACTGCCTGCAGCAGTTACCATAGCCCACGCGGTAGGAGTGCAGCGGATGAGCCGGAGAAATGCTGTTGTACGCCGTCTTCCAGCTGTGGAGACGCTGGGGTGTGCAACGGTCATCTGCTCTGACAAAACCGGTACCCTTACCCAGAACATCATGACCGTGCGGGAAATCCATACCGCCGCCGAGTCGTACCAAGTGACCGGCAGGGGATACCAGCCGCAGGGTTGCCTGATTGGACCCCGCGGAAATCCAGTCATGGAGCCGCAGCATGATCTCAAGGAGCTCCTCACTGCCGCTGTAGTGTGCAACAACGCCCGGATCTATCCCCAGGCACACAAAGGTGGGTACCTGAGAGGCTTATGGCGCAGACTGACATCTGAACACAGCGGTGACAGACACGGAGAGTGGCACCTGACCGGAGATCCCACCGAAGGCGCCTTGCTGGTTGCGGCTGCAAAAGCCGGGTTTTATCGGGAGCAGGTTGAAAAACGGCTTAGACGCTGTATTGAGTTTCCTTTCGATTCTGGCCGCAAACGTATGACGGTGATCACTAAAGGACCTGAGAGCAAGCCTACTGCTTGGACCAAGGGGGCTCCAGATGTCATCCTGGAGCTGTGCACCCATATCCTGAAAAAGGGAAGTGTTTTTCCCATATCTACACGGGATAAACAGCAGATCCGCCGGCAGTATGAGGCTATGTCCAGCTCTGCCTTGCGGGTCTTGGCCTTTGCCAAAAGGGATGACCTGCCAGGCGTGGGGGCGGATGCTCTGCGCAGTCTGCGGGAGGGTGACATCGAGCGAAACCTGATCTTCTTGGGACTGATGGGCATGATGGACCCTCCCCGCCCGGAGGCGGTCAAGGCTGTAGCCCAGGCCCGCCGGGCAGGGATCCGGACTATTATGGTGACCGGTGACCACGCTAATACAGCCCTGGCCGTGGGCCGAGAACTGGGACTGGTGACAGGAAAAGGCCGGGCGGTTACCGGTGCAGAGCTGGATGGAATGGACGATCTCAAGCTGCGGGAAGCTGTAGGAGGGATAACGGTTTTCGCCAGGGTAAGGCCTGAGCATAAGGTGCGCATCGTCAGGGCATTGAAGGCCAGGGGTGAAATTGTGGGCATGACCGGCGATGGGATCAACGACGCGCCTGCGGTTAAAGAAGCGGATATTGGGATAGCTATGGGGAGAAGCGGAACTGACGTAACTAAAGAGGCCTCAGATATTGTGCTGGCTGACGATAACTTTGCCACAATCGTCGCGGCCATCGAAGAGGGCAGAGTGATCTATGAGAACATCCGGAAGTTTATCAGGTATCTGTTAGGGTGCAACGTAGGTGAAGTCCTGACTATGCTTTTGGCAGCAGTCGCAGGCCTGCCCATGCCGCTGGTGCCCATTCAGATTTTGTGGATGAACTTGGTTACCGATGGTCTGCCGGCTGTTGCCCTGAGCGTGGATCCCGGTGATCCAGACATTATGGAGCGGGGCCCAAGGTCTCCCAAGGAGGGGTTATTCTCTCGAGGTCTGCACCTGCGGATCGTGCTTCAAGGCCTCCTGATTGGGCTCAGCACGCTGGCGGTGTTTGCCGCAGAATTGTTCCTCGGAAGCGGCACGCTGAAAGCAGCTCAGACTATGGCTTTTACTACATTGGTCGTGGGTCAGCTGGTCTACGTCTTCCAGTGCCGTTCGGAACAGCACCGGATGTGGGAGTTGGGACTTTGGGACAATCCTTGGCTGGTAGGTGCGGTGCTCGCATCTGCCTTAATGCAGCTCGGGGTCTTATACGTTCCTTTGCTTCAGCCCATCTTCAATACGGTGCCTTTGACAACCGGGCAGTGGGCGGTTGTGCTGTTCTTTTCCGGAGTCTGCGGCATAGCTGGAGACATTGCTGCGGCGGTTCACGGGAGGCTAAAGGCGAGGCTGACCGTAGTCAGGGTGTGAGCAGGACTTTCAGCAGCGGGCAAGAAAGTAGGTATAAAGGCCAAAGGCAGTATCTGGTCCACCACTGGGCAGTTTTTCAGTGAGAAATGGGGCTTGGTAGATGGCTGTGTACAGTATGACAGGCTACGGCTATGGACAAGCTGGTGACCAAGTTGTGGTCTCTGTAGAGATGCGGTCGGTTAACCAGCGCTACAGTGACTTTTCTATCCGTCTGCCTAGGGAATACAGTTTCCTCGAGGAGACCATTCGCCGGGTTGTCGCCGGTAGGGTGCGGCGGGGCAGAGTGGAAATCTCTGTGACAATAGAGGATTTTCGCAAGAAGCCAAGAACGGTAAAGATTGACTGGGGATTGCTCCAGGGTTTTGATCGGGCGATATCGGAAGTCGCGGAACAGTTTGAGCTGGAACCCACCAATCGGGTGGACTTTTTGCTTTCTCTTCCTGGGGTGTTGGAGCCTGTAGCGGTAGATGAGGAAGACGCAGAGCTTTTGCAGGTTCTGGCGGAGGCTGCGGCTCAGCAGGCAGCAGATGCTCTCGTGGCAATGCGAAAGGCCGAAGGGGAGAGGCTGGCCGAGACTCTATTGGAGTACCTGACCGTTCTAGAGACGGGTCTGGAGGAGGTTAAGGCAGCGGCCAAGTCGCTGCCCCAGGAGGCCCTGGTCCGCTTGCAGACCAGACTTGCCGAGCTGGTGGGGGATATGCCCATAGATCCCAACCGTCTAGCGGCGGAGGCGGCTATTATTGCCGATCGGGCGAACATCGATGAAGAAATAGTGCGCCTTGCCAGCCATCTGGCAGAGTTTCGCTCTACCCTGGAGAAAGACGAGTCAATGGGTCGCAAGCTGGACTTCTTGATTCAGGAAATGCACCGGGAAGTAAATACCATCGGTTCAAAGTCCAGCAGTGTGGCAATATCCCGGTGGGTGGTGGAGGCAAAGACTGTGATTGAGAAGCTCCGGGAGCAAGTGCAGAATGTGGAGTGAGTGCTGAAGGAGGTAAAGGTGTGTCGCTGCCCAAGCTAACGGCTGAGGAGAAACTGCAGGCCCTGGAGAAAGCCCAGAGCATGAGAAAACAGCGGGCGCAGATCCGGGAACAGCTTAAGTCTGGGAAATTAACTTTGCGGGACGTTCTGAATCAAGCCGACGATGAAGTGGTGGGCCGGATGAGGGTTTCGTATCTCTTGCAATCCCTGCCCCAAATTGGTAAAGTAACAAGTAGGCGCATAATGGAGGAGATCGGCATCCACGAGAATCGGCGTGTTCAAGGGCTCGGCCCGAGACAGATCGATGCGTTGCTGAAGAAGTTGGGGTAGGGCAGTTGGGGGGACCAAGTTTTGAGTATTAAGCTTGCGAATATAGGTTTCGGGAATATAGTTGCTGCCAACCGGATCGTTGCCATAGTCAGCCCGGAATCGGCGCCGATTAAGCGAATCATCCAAGAGGCTAGGGAAAACGGCATGCTGGTGGATGCTACATATGGAAGACGTACCCGTGCGGTAATTATTACCGACAGCGATCATGTCATCTTGTCAGCTGTGCAGCCTGAGACCGTTGCCCACCGGCTGGCCGGCAAAGACAAGGGAGATATTTCAGACGAATCGATAGAATAAGGGCATTATGGAGGGCTTTCGGTGCAGCGGGGCTTTCTCGTAATCCTTTCCGGCCCTTCAGGGGCAGGAAAGAATACAGTATTGGATGCAGTGCTGAAGCGCTGCCCAGATGTGGTGTACTCGGTATCGGCGACAACCCGTCCCCGTCGGCCGATGGAAGTGGACGGCCGAGATTATTTTTTCTTGACCAGGGAAGAGTTTGAACGGCGCATTGCTGCCGGTGAGTTCCTAGAGTGGGCAGAGTTTTGCGGGCATTTGTACGGCACCCCTTTGAGTTATGTTCAGGAGTCACTGGCCCGCGGTGAAGTTGTGGTTATGGATATCGATATTCAAGGGGCCCGCCAAGTCCGCCAGAAAATGCCTGAAGCCATATTGGTATTTTTGCTGCCGCCGACCATGGCCGAATTGGAAAAGCGGCTGCGGGGCCGTTCTTCCGACAGCGATGCCGCCATCGAGCGCAGGTTAAAGGCAGCTTTGGAGGAGCTGCAGGCAGGCGTCGAATACGATTACGTCATCTGCAATGATGAAGTGGAGCGGGCAGCGGCTAAGCTGGAGGCAATCATCACCGCTGAGCGCTGTCGGGTGGGACGCAGTGAATATTTTCGCTTGGTCGAGGAGATAGTCGGGGAACAGGGAGTGATAAAGCAAAATGATGAATCAGCCGCCAATTGAGCAGTTGCTGGATCGAGTGGAAAGCCGTTACACATTGGTGGTGGCCACAGCCAAACGGGCACGGCAGTTGCTGGATGGAAGTGAGCCCCTGGTTGACGCTAATTCCACGAAACCTGTGACCGTAGCCCTCTGGGAGATAGGTGAAGGAAAGATAGTTCCTTTCTGGGAGAAACGAAAGAGCCACTAGACCCACAGCCCCAGCCGCAAGGCTAGGGGCTTCTTCATAGTCTGGTTGGTGTGCTCGTGCAGCGGCAGATGCAGCCGAAAGCGCTGCTTGGGGAGGCTTTGCTGGTGGATACGTACGCCGAGATAATTGTAGATATTCAAAGTCAGGCGGTGGATAGACTTTTTCATTACCGAGTTCCACCAGTGCTGCAGCCCGACCTGCGAGCCGGTCACAGGGTGATTGTTCCCTTTGGTTCCCGGAAGCTAGTGGGGTATGTCATGGGGATTGTGGATCACAGTCCAGTTAATGAGGCTAAGCCCATTCTCAAGATCCTGGATGAAGAACCACTGCTTACCGGCGAGATGGTGGACCTAGCCCGATGGCTTGCTCAGCACACCTATTGCCGGCTGATCGATGCTCTGCGCTGCCTTTTGCCTCCAGGGATACACATTAAATCGGAAAAGTACGTGGAGCTTGCCCAAGAGCATGTTGACTGCGCCCTAGAGAGACTTAAGGAGAGGGCGCCAAAACAGGAGGCGGTGCTGCGCTACCTGTTGGAAGTGGGCGGCGAAGCCCCGTGGGATGACGTCCTGGGGGCGGTGCAGTGTGGAAGCTCGGTGATAAATATCCTGGCTGAGAAGGGTTACCTAAACATCAAGCATCGGTGGACAAGTCCGGCCGTAAAAAAGAAGCGGGTGCAGGTTTGCCGCTTGAACGTCCCGGTGAAGGAAGCTGAGGCATGGGTGGAGGCAAACATGAAGCGGGCACCAAAGCAAGCAGAGGTGATCACCCGACTGATAGAGACAGAGACTGTCTGGACAGTTTCCTCCTTGGCTGCCGCAGCCAATACCACCTCTGCCTGCGTAAGGGCTTTGGAGGAAAAGGGCTTGATTAAGCGGTTTTGGCAGGAGGTCTATCGGGATCCTTACGGCGAAGGAGTCGAAGCCAGCCAGCCCCTTACTCCGAACCCTGCCCAACGCCAGGCGCTGCAGGAGATCCATAAAGCGTTGACCGAAACAACTGGAGGAGTATTCCTCCTAAGGGGCGTCACCGGCAGCGGGAAGACTGAGGTCTACCTTCAGGCCATAGCCAAGGCATTGGAACTGGGAAAGCAAGCCATCGTCTTGGTACCGGAGATCTCCCTTACGCCTCAAACGGTGCAGCGCTTCAAAGCCAGATTCGGCGGCAGGGTGGCGGTACTGCACAGCGCCTTAAGCGGGGGAGAGCGCTTTGATGAATGGCGCCGGGTACGAAACGGAGATGCCGACATCGTGGTGGGAGCCCGCTCGGCGGTGTTTGCTCCCTTTACCCGTCTGGGACTGATTATCATCGATGAGGAGCACGAACAAAGTTATAGACAAGAAGACATGCCCAGATATCACGCTAGAGATGTGGCCTTGTGGCGGGCAAAGCGGCATGGGGCCGTTGTGGTTTTGGGCAGCGCCACTCCATCTGTGGAGTCTGCTTACCTGGCCGAAACGGGAGTCTACCGTCAGCTGGTGCTGCCGGAAAGGATTGAGACCCGCCCGCTGCCTCCAGTGGAGATAGTCGACATGCGGGCCGAACTTAAGCACGGCAACAGGTCGATGCTGAGCAGGAGACTTCGCCTTGCCATTTCCCAAAGGCTGCAAAAGCGGGAGCAGATGATCATCCTTCTCAACCGGCGGGGATATGCGACCTGTGTTCTCTGCCGGGAGTGCGGGCATGTCATGCAGTGTAAGAACTGTCGGGTCACACTCACATACCATGAACCTGACCGAAGCGTCAGGTGCCATTACTGCGGCTGGCAGGTGCCCTTGCCGAGACTGTGTCCAGAATGCCGCAGTCAGCTGCTGCGGCGCTTTGGTGTGGGAACCCAAAGGGTGGAGGAAGTCCTGCTCCGGGAATTCCCCGGGGCCAGAGTGCTCAGGATGGATATGGACACAACTAGGCGCAAAGGGGCCCACAGAGCCATTCTGGGGGCCTTCGAACGGGGCGAAGCTGATATTCTCCTAGGGACTCAGATGATTGCCAAAGGACTAGATTTTCCCAATGTGACCCTAGTGGGCGTAATAAGTGCCGACACATCCCTCAGCATCCCGGACTTCCGGGCCGGGGAGCGGACTTTCCAGCTGCTGACACAGGTGGCCGGTCGCGCTGGGAGGGGAGATAAAGGAGGAGAAGTGATTATTCAAACCTATAACCCAGAACACTACAGTATACAGGCTGCCGCAGCCCATGACTATACTGCGTTCTATCAGGAAGAGCTGAGTTTTCGGCGGGAGATGGGCTATCCTCCCTACGCGTTTCTAGCTAGAGTCTTGATCTCGGGCCCAGCGGAGGGGGAAGTGATGGAGACTGCCCACAAGGCATGGGAAGCGCTGCGGCAGCTGACCGCTGATCTGGGGTTAAAGCCGCAAGATGTGGGGATTTTCGGCCCGATGCCGGCCCCCCTTTCCCTGGTGCGGAAGCGGTATCGCTGGCATATCATTGTGAAAGGCGAGGAGGAAGCAGTGCGCCGGTGCCTCGGTGCCTTTACAGCCAGTCCCGATACATACCCCTGCAGTGTAAGTGTTGACGCTGCTCCCAGTGCTCTGTTATGATGACTGAAGGTTACGGTGCACAGTACGGCTGTAAGGTAGTTTATCAGAGAGGAAGGGACCCATGGCGGTTTTGGAGATAGTGAAGGAGGGTCATCCCGTCTTGCGGAAGAAGGCGGAGCCAGTGACCCAGGTGACCAAGCGGATCCGCAAGTTAGTGAAAGATATGCTGGACACCATGTACGAAGCCAATGGGGTGGGACTGGCAGCTCCCCAAGTGGGCATCAGCCAGCGGATTATTGTTGTTGATGTGGGAGATGGGCCGGTTGTGCTCATCAATCCTGAAATTACCGAAGCATACGGCAAGGAAATTGACTCCGAAGGGTGTCTAAGCATTCCCGGCAAGTGGGGATATGTGGAAAGGGCCCAAGAGGTCGTGGTGAACGGGTGGAACGAATCCGGCCGAAGCGTTCGGATCAGAGCTGACGGCCTATTTGCTAGGGCCCTTCAGCACGAAATCGATCACCTCGATGGAGTGCTGTTTATTGACAAGGCTTTGGAAATAAGGGACGAGGACCAAGACGAGAATCGAAGTGAAAAGGAAGCTGACGACGGAGGCGGAGACTGAGAGGAGTCCGGCGGTGCCGGGAGGTGATCTGATGCGGATCGTTTTCATGGGGACACCGCAGTTTGCGGTGCCCAGTTTGAAGAGCCTCATTAACAGTGGTTGGAAGGTAGAAGCAGTGGTCACTCAACCCGACCGGCCCCGGGGGCGGGGACACAGGGTGAGTTTTTCGCCTGTAAAGGAGGCGGCGTTGGATGCAGGACTTGAGGTGCTGCAGCCGGAAAAGGTCTCCGAAGAGAGTTTTATCCGCAAGCTGAAGGAGATTAACCCGGATGCTGTAGTGGTGGTCGCCTTCGGTCAGCTTATCCCCCCGGCCGTTCTGCAGCTTCCCCGTTTCGGGTGCATCAACGTTCACGCCTCGCTGCTGCCCCGCTATCGGGGAGCTTCTCCTATTCAGCAGGCCATCATCGATGGATGTACCGTGACGGGAGTAACCACCATGCTCTTGGATGAAGGGTGGGATACAGGGGACATTTTACTCCAAAGAGAGGTGCCCATCGCACCCGAAGACACAGCCGGAAGCCTAGAGCGCAAGCTGGCTGAGGTAGGCGCCGAATTACTATGTGAGACCCTTGACCGCTTGGCCAAAGGTGACCTGCAGCCGACTCCCCAAGACGATGCCCAAGCTACCTATGCCTATCGGCTGACCAAGACGGCGGGAAAGATCTCCTGGCAGGTAGGGGCCCGGCAAATAGCGGATTTGGTCAGGGGGGTTAACCCTTGGCCTGGAGCGTACACATATCACCGGGACCAGCTGCTGAAAGTCTGGGAAGCCGCGGCCCTTGAGGAAGAGGTTCATGATGCTCTGCCCGGTGCGGTACTTCGGATCGCAGAAGAGGGTATGGTAATCGCCTGTGGTGTGGGTGCAGTGCTGCTGAAAGTGGTGCAACCCCCCAACCGGCCCCGGATGAGGGGGCGGGACTACGCCAACGGCTATCGGGTAGAACCCGGGGAGATACTGGGAGGCACGCCGAGTGATGCATAAGGCGAAAAAGCGGGTTTTTGTAGGATTAGTAGGCATGAGCCTTCTGATCCTAACTGCACTTGCCGCAGCAGGTTGGTATCTAGTTCGGACAGGGTCAAGAGCAGCCTGGTGGGGGCTTCTGGTTCTGCTGTCCGGCATCATTGGGTTCTTGATCTATGTTGGACTGGGATTGCTCGGGTTGTTGGTATCTCTTGCTACAGGCCGCACCGTGCCGTTTTTGAGCAGGGCCCAGGATACAGCGGCCTTCGCCCTCTTGCCGCTGGCCCTGCATTTAGGGGCAATCCTAGGGGTAGACAAAGACCGGATTAGGGCTTCTTTCATTGAGGTAAACAACCAGCTGTTCCGGCAGAAGGAGAAGCGTGTGCAGCCCCAAGAGCTTCTTATTCTCGCTCCTGTGTGCCTGCAGAATGCGGACTGCCGCCAGAAAGTGACTAACGATGTCAGACAGTGCCGGCGCTGCGGCCGATGCAATATCGGCGGCCTCTTGAAGCTCGCTGATAAGTACGGCGTAAATTTGGCGGTGGCAACAGGCGGGACAAAAGCTCGGCAGCTGATCAGGGATTTTGCGCCGCAGGTAGTAATTGCCATCGCCTGTGAGAGGGACCTGGTCAGCGGTCTGCAGGATGCCCGCCAGATTACGGTCGGTGCCATCGCCAACCAACGCCCGCAAGGCCCCTGCTTCAACACACAAGTAGATTTGGAGAGAGTCGAAGGAGCCGTGAAAGCATCGCTGGCAGGCATAGTGGAAGGAGCAGGCTGAGGAGTTGTTTGGATAAATCACAGTGGGCGGTAGGAGACTACGTGGGGTAGGACTTTGGTTCTAGAAATGTCCTGGACAGTGGATGCATCTTTAGTGTATAGTTAAGGTGAGAAAAAGGGAATGGGAGCCCGGCCTGATCACAGGAAGGAGGGTGTTTGGTGTTCTTCCCATTTTACTATGATCCTACGTATATCCTTCTGATACCGGCTTTGATTCTAGCCATCTACGCCCAAGGGAAGGTTCAGGGCACTTTCCAGCGGTACCTGAGGGAGTATTCCCGAGTGGGGATGACTGGAGCCCAGGTGGCCCGGGCCCTGCTGGATGCCAACGGCCTGTATGATGTTGAGGTGGAGATGACCAGGGGTTTTCTATCGGATCATTACGATCCCCGCACGAGAATAATGCGGCTTTCCCCTCAGGTCTACAACAGCACGTCAGTCGCCGCCTTGGGTGTTGCCGCCCATGAGACTGGGCACGCGGTCCAGCACGCTCAGGCATATATTCCCCTCAGCATTCGCAACAACCTCTATCCTGTAGCCGCCATCGGCTCTCAGATGGCCTTTCCGCTGTTTTTCCTCGGCTTTTTAACCTGGTCCCAAACGCTGATGAGCGTCGCTATTTGGCTGTTTGTTGGAGCTTTGGCTTTCCAAGTGGTAACTCTGCCGGTGGAGTACAATGCCAGCAGACGGGCATTGGCGATGCTGGAAAGGGGCGGGTTCCTGACCCAGGCGGAGATACCTAAAGCCAGGGAGGTTCTGAGTGCCGCTGCACTTACCTACGTGGCAGCTGCGGCCATGGCTGCCCTGCAGCTCCTGAGGCTGTTGGTTTTGAGGGGTTCCCGTGATGATTGATGGCAGCGCTGCAGCAAGTTGGTGAACAAGAGTCTAACTGCCCAGGCCGGAAAGGCCTGGGCTTTTTTGGAGGAGATTTCGTGGTCAACAAGCGCCCCACTAATGCCAGGAAAATAGCACTACAGGTCTTATGTGCGGTGGAGTCCGAAGGAGCGTATGCTCATATCGCCCTCGATCAGCACTTGAGGCGCTCAGGCCTTGATAAACGGGACAGGGCCCTTGCCACCGAGTTGGTGTACGGTACTTTGCGCCGCCGCTTGACTTTGGATTGGGTTCTAGCGCGGTATTCCCGGTATCCGTTAGCAAAGCTGTCGGCTCAGCTGCGCAATAATCTGCGAATGGCGGTATACCAAATCCTCTTCTTGGACAGCATCCCGGCGGCTGCCGCGTGCAACGAGGCGGTGGAGCTGGCCAAAAGATTTGGCCACCAGGGGACTGCCGGGCTTGTTAACGGCATACTTCGCTCTCTTCTTCGGGATCCGCTAAAGGGAGACTTCCGCAAGGCTGCTGAGAACATGGAGCTGGCCGAGCGCATCAGCTTGCTTCATTCCCATCCTTTGTGGTTAGTCCAACATTGGCTGGACGAGTTGGGCCCCGACGAAACCGAGGCGCTTTGCAGTGCCAACAACATCTCACCGCCTACCTGCGTGAGGGTGAACACCGTTAAGATTCAGCGGGACGAGCTCGTCAGTTTCTTGCAGGAGGAGGGTGTAACTGCCGCTTTGGGCAGATTGGCACCGGAAGCTGTGGAGATCTCGGGGTTTTCCAGTATCTCCTCCCTGAGGGCCTATCGGGAGGGATATTTTACTGTCCAGGATGAGGCTTCGATGCTGGCTGCCCACGCCTTGGCTCCCCGACCCGGACAGCTGATTTATGACCTTTGCGCCGGCTTGGGGGGTAAGACACTGCATATCGGTGCATTGATGGAAAACACCGGCAGAATCCTGGGTTTCGATATCCATCCCCGGAAATTGGAGATACTCAATAGGACCGCCAGGCGGTTGGGCGTTACCAATGTGACAACCGTCCATGCCGATTCCACAGAGCTCAACTCTGACTATTGGGGTAAAGCTGATGGGGTGCTCGTTGATGCACCTTGCACCGGGTGGGGAGTGATCCGGCGAAAACCTGATATCCCCTGGCGGATGCAGCCCGGGAAGGAATCGGATCTTATCCAGCTCCAGCGCCGGCTGTTAGTCTCAGCCTATCGCTGTCTAGCTCCCGGCGGCAAGTTGGTTTACAGCACCTGTACTATTAACCGTCGGGAAAACGAAGACAACGCGGCTTGGCTGGTAGATAGGTACCCCGATCTGGATTATATCGACGTCACGAAGATCCTGCCCGGTGGACCTGACAAATTCGGAGCAAACCCCGAAAAAACTTTACAGCTGTTTCCCCATAGACACGGAACTGATGGATTCTTCTTGGCTGTACTTCAGAAGATTGGAAAGTGAGAAGCTCATGAGGGTATGTTATAGGCTTCGTTAGAGAGAGCAGGGGCAAGCGAGAAATCCTTCTCTGCCCCTGCCGGCAGCAGCCGCCTGGCTGGTCCAGGCAGCGAACCGGTTGAGCGAGGTGACCGGCCTATAATACGTAACCTCGCCGGGATGCGACCGGATCATCCCATTCGCATACCTGGCTCCAGCCTGGGTATAGTATTGCCTTCCATACCGCGAAAAATAAATGCCAGTTTTTTCCTCCGAGTACCTGGGGCTACGCAGGAATCTCTGAACCAATGTAGAAAAAAGTTCCAATAGTCACACATTGCGGTGAAGACACCAGGTGTCTGGTGAATTGAGTATTAGGGGGCGAGGATGATGTTAAAGATTCTGATTGCAGACAACAATGTAGGACTTTGCGAGACTCTTAACGCCTTTTTGGAAAGGCAGGAGGGAATGGAGGTGGTGGGTATCGCCCACGACGGAGAAGAGACCCTCCAGCTGATAGAAGACCTAGAACCGGATGTGGTTCTGTTGGACATCACCATGCCCCTTCTCGACGGTCTGGGAGTCATGGAGCGGCTTGTTCAACTGAACCTGTTCAAAAGACCCAAGGTTATAGTGCTGACTGCCTTTGGTAGAGAGGATGTTATCCGGCGTTTCACCGACCTGGGCGCAGATTATTTTGTGGTCAAGCCCTTCGACCTCAATGTGCTGGCTGAGCGGATTCGCCAGTTCGCTGGTGAAGATGGCGATGAATCAGTGGTGAAGGAGGCCGACGGAGAATTAAGTTCCCAGTCCTCTCGGATGGCTGTGCGGCCAGCCATCAGCCGCGAGGCCCAGGTGACGGAATTGTTGCATAGAATAGGCATTCCGGCTCATTTCAAAGGGTACAACTACCTGCGGGATGCCGTGATGGTAGTAATTGAAGAGGAGGGCTTGTTTGGCGGTTCGCTGACGAAGGAACTCTATCCGCGGTTGGCCCAGAAATACAACACAACTCCGGGAGGGGTAGAGGCGGCCATCCGCAATGCGGTGATCACCGCGTGGGAACACGGGAATAGGGCGTATCTTGAGGAGTTGACAGGCAGAACCAACAAGGGCCGCTTCCCCACCAACTCCCTGATAATAGCCAAGCTGGCTGACCAGATCAAGTACAAAAGCCGGCTTGATAGCGTCAAGCTACTGTAGGATCGAAGACCCAATGCCACCCTGTTGCGACGAGTTGAATGTGTTCTTTTGTTCGGATTAGAAAGTGAAAGTAGCGTTCGCGATCCGTCGCAGCAAAGGTCCCC
>DUMM01000025.1 GCA_012839845.1 Bacillota bacterium
CCTGGCAAGACACTGTCAGTCTTTAAGTAAGTGCTCGCTTTCACAATCTTGCCTGCAGTGACCTTCAAAAAAGTCCGCCGTTACTATATCACAGCATGCGAATCTCGTCAACCAAACCGAAAAAACCAAGCTGGCAGAACCAACTTTGTACGGCTCAATCGAACAGATGCTCTCTCAGCACTTCTCTGAAAGGGATAACGGCTCTCCTGAAAACAGGCAGCCCCCACCGCAAGGAGGGGGCTGTGGCGAGGGCTAGTGTGTTTCGTTAAGCCCAGTATCAAAACATCCAAGTCACAGCCAAACAGGTGATCTTCGGCTACGCCAGCTCCTCGATGGCAAACACTACAACAACAGCAAGGGCTATGACCAACAAGACGATCAAGAGCTCCTCGAAGTTCCCGCCACTCCTTGACATCTTTTGTCCCCCTTTCCCGTTCAGCTTCGCAACCGTAAGTCTGCTCCCAGGGTTGCCTGGTTTACTATACGAACTCGCCTTACAAGCCGAAACGAGAATGATGTCCTATCTTCCGAACGGACCTGACGTGGTTTCTCATACCAGTCCCTACCTCACAGCATAAAAAAACGGCCCCCATACAGGAGTGCCGTAAGTACTCGACCGTTCCCAGGATTCGGGCTATTCTTCTTCATCCTCTTTCCGGGATCTCTTCTCTCGCCGGGACTTCTCAGCCGCCGCAGTTTCTTGGTCTGCGGACTGGAGCAGCTCCAGTAGGTGCGACAGTGAACCGTTCTCCTCCATTGTCTGCAGATTCTTGGCAATACCGTTTAGGGAAGTGAGAAGGCGTTCAAAGGTCTCCACCACATTGCTGAGCCCGGCGAGGACAACACCTACGTTGTGAAACAGCCTTTCTGTTGATACTTCCCGTGTTTCCTGATCTTCAGGCATCACACCGCCTCCTTTCCCCGCTGCCTTACTAGCCCCTCAGCCAATCCAATACTCGAGGTTCAAGCGCATCAAAGCAAGATCAGGAACAAGACAACAACCAGCAGCAGAAGAAGTACCAGCAGGAATAGATCGCTGTCCAAGAGGTCCAAGAAAAACTCCCTTATCTTCCTGTGTCTAGTTTCCCGGCCCATACTGCAGCCTCCTAAGAGGTGGTGATTCTTATATATGATATGTACTAGGAGTCCCTTCGCATCTAGGAAGGGACTCCTATTTCCCACCCCAGGCTTTCTAACAGACGAATTTAGACAATTTCCTCAATGGCAAACACTACGACAACCGCCAGCGCAATCACAAGCAGGACTAGGAGCAACTCGTCAAACATTCCGCTACCCCCTTCCCACACTCCGAGAATCACAGCCTAACCCAGGCCCTTTTCCACTATACGCAGCAGCTATCTTTCGGAAACGGGACTCCCTTCCCAATTAGTGATCCGTACCTGTATTCGGAGCAAACAAATAACGCTTCCGCCGAGACGGAAGCGCCCGGTGAAAGTCCCGCAACTGTCCGCTGCTAATCGTCAGCGGTCTCTTCGGCTCCCCTGCTTGTCTGGGAGCCAGAGAGAAGCAAGTTCAGACTGCCGTCGTTCTGCATCGCCTGGTACGTTCCCAGCACAGAGCGTAACGATGTAGTTATGCTGTCAGCGGTAGATATCAAGGTCTTGATCCTGTTGAGCGATTCCAAGCTTTGCTCCGTCAAGTCTGCAAAAGTCACTTCTCTCCTGCGCCTCCTCCTGCGCCTTGCCATCACTTCACCCTCCTTCCCAACAGCCCCAATACTGGCTGCCCCAGCTACTACCGGTTTTCTGCCGTCCGCTCGGCGTAATCAACCAGCAATTTGACTGCCCGTTTCAAGTCCTTTTCATCCACATTAGGAACAAACTGACGTACAATCGTCACTAGACGCTCACTCTCTAGGAGTGGCCTCACCTGCAGAATGTGGTCCGCATGTTCTTCTACAAATTCTTTCACCTGCTTCAAGGCGCTGGCATCACCGGCCTGCAACCTGTTTAGCACTGAAAGCAGTGGCTGCAGATTTTGACTAATACCAGCCAGCTTATCCAAGTTCTTAACCACGCAGTCACCATCCCTTCTATAGTCTCCCAGTCCAAGGGCCTAGATTGGAGAGAAAATCCTTTCCCAGGTGCCTGCTATATGCTATGTAGCACCGGCTGAAGGGCAAATAGGAACAGGGGGCCATTTTGGCCCCCTGCACCTATGGGCAGCCATGGGAAAAGGGATATGACTGCAGACTACCCCAGATTGGGCTTGACTGGCAGGACACCGCTAAGTTCCCGCACAATGACGGAAACGAGTCTGCCGCGACCGTTGAACCTAGAAAGAAATGCCTGGAAAAAAAGAAAACCCCGGCCTAACGCTCTTTCCGGGATTCTTCTGAAACTGAGGTACATCACTCCTAGAGGCGCTTCTGAGCTAGCTGAGAACTGTCAGCCATCCCCACACAGGGACTCACCGTTGCTCGAGACCGGCCTGCGACTCTCACTATGGCGTATCGCAGCTGGGAAAGGTCATAGGGCTTCTGGAGGAATGAATAGACTGCTGAACAGCCTTCTCTATCCACTGCCATCAAGCTATCACCTGAATACGCACTGGTCACAATTATGGGAATCTCTTTGAGGCTGGGATGTCTTTGCATTCTGTGGATGATGGAGAACATCAGGTTATCACTGGAGAGAACCAGGTCTAAGACCAAGACATTAACCGGCATCCCATTTAGAACAAGCCATGTTTCCTCCTCGGACTCGGTCTCTATGCAGTTGATCCCGAACATCGCCAAGTAATCCACCACTACTCTCCGGAGAACAAAGTTGTCTTCGGCAATAACAACACACATTGAGCCCAAGATTCGCTTGCCTCCTTACATACATGTGGGCTGCGGGACTTCGCTCGAGACCAATCACTTCACAATACTCTGATATCTTTACCGGCCTACTATTCATTTGTTGACTGCCAAATTCCTTCTCACCCTTTCGCTTTTTCATGTATTTTTTCGCAAATACAGTGCCAATTCCTTCGTACATTTGGATAGGCAGGATTGTGGATGCCGGCACAGATGTTTCTCCTTAGCGGTAAAGGGGGATAACCAAATCAGGAAAGGGGGCATCCTGCAATGCGAACTATGAAATTGGGAATTTCAGATTTAGAGGTGCCTGTTATCGGCGTTGGCTGCATGAGGATCAATTCTCTGACCAAGCCGGAAGCAGAAGCCTTCATCCAAGCGGCCTTGGAAGAAGGTGCCAACTTCTTCGACCACGCCGATATCTACGGAGGCGGCAGATGTGAGGAGATTTTCGCTGAAGCTATCCACATGAATGACGACATCCGGGAGAAGATCATCATCCAATCCAAATGTGGTATTCGCAAGGGCATGTACGATTTTTCCAAAGAACATATCCTCCAGGCCGTAGACGGCAGCCTGAGGCGACTGCGAACTGATTATCTGGATGTACTGCTGCTCCACCGGCCAGACGCTTTGGTGGAACCGGAAGAAGTGGCAGAGGCATTTGACCAATTACACACAAAGGGCAAAGTCCGGTATTTTGGGGTCTCCAACCACAATCCAATGCAGATTCAGCTGCTGCAGAAATTCGTCAAGTATCCGATTGTGGCCAACCAACTGCAGTTCAGCATAGCCCACTCCACAATGGTCAGCGCCGGTCTTAACGTAAATATGTTGAACGATGCGGCAGTGGACAGAGACGGCGGCGTGCTGGACTTTTGCCGCGTCCACGATATTACCATCCAGCCGTGGTCGCCGTTCCAGTACGGATTCTTCGAAGGAGTATTCCTCGGCAGCGAGAAGTTCCGGGAATTGAACCAAAAGATTCAGGAGATTGCCGATAAGTACCAGGTTTCCGATACAACCATCGCGCTGGCTTGGATTCTCCGGCATCCCGCCAGGATGCAGCCAATCATCGGCACCATGAACATCGGCAGGCTGAAGGACTGCTGCAAGGCAGCGGAGATCGAGCTTACCCGGGAAGAATGGTATGCAATTTATCGGGCCGCGGGAAACACTCTGCCGTAGTCCATTCTCCTTTAGACAAATCCATCAAACTCCTGGCAAACAACCCATTTCCACTCCAGCCCTGTTGGGCAGAGGCAGGCTGCTCCTCACCATATCCAACCAGCCTCTGCCCCTTCTTCCTCTACCGCGCTGCAAACACCTCAGCCTTAGCTCCTCACACCTAAGGTCCCCAAGAGCCGAGACAATCCCCACCTTCTGTTTTGGAGAAATGCCTCCCGTTTACCCGAGAAGTCTTGCAGTCCAGCGAAAGACTCTTCTCAAGACAGACCACCGGCCAGTATCCACGGGTATCTCCGTCTAGTGGTCAACTAGAAGGAATTTTCATATACAGCGAGAATGATCTTTTTAGTTCCAATGATCATTTAGGTCATTGTTTGCTGAATTCCAGCCTGGAAGATGGAAAAGCAGTAGAAAACGATCGAACTTGCTGCACTCTGCGCACAGCCAGGCGAGTTTTCGGTATTGGGGAGGTGATAGTCACCCTGTCGTAACGGAGTGCATGAAGCTGCCAGTATTGTCGTTTTTGACAGGAAGGCCAGAACGCATAAGGAGGAGTCTGAGATGAATTACCTGAGAACCCTAAGAGTCTTTGCTCTAGTGTTGACGGTGATGTTTATCTTTGGAGCTGCTGGAGTCAGCGCTCAGCGGATACCTCGCGAAGAGACCCTCTACATCGCAGGTCAGCAGTGGGGCCCCCCAACCAACTTTAACCCCTACGGCAAGGGCGCTATAGCTTGGCCGGTGGCCAACAACTCCCTGTATGTCTACGAAACAGTCTATGCCTTCAATCTTATTACCGGTGAAATGGACCCAGTGCTGGCAGAAAAGTACGAGTGGATAGAAAATGACATGGTTCTACGGCTCACACTTCATGAAGGAACCCGCTGGCAGGATGGCGAGCCGCTGACTGCTGAAGATGTGGAGTACACTCTCAAGCTCGGAAAGAAATACTCTCTCAACTTCTCCCCCTGGTGGAATTACGTTCTTGACGTAAGAGCAGTTGATGACCGTACAGTCGATATCATCCTTGACCCGGAGAAACCCCACCGTACCCTGGTAATGCAGGATCTTGGAAATATCTACATCATCCCCAAGCATATTTGGGAGCCCATCGAAGCCCGTGATGGAACCATCCAAGATGATCCCAATCTACAACCGGTCGGCTCCGGCCCCTATAAACTGTACAATTACAGTCCGCAGCAGATAACCCTCATCCGGGACGACAATTATTGGGGTATCCAGTATTTCGGTACACCTGCTCCTAAGTACATCGCCCATCCCATTTTCAAGAGCAACGACGCAGGCAACTTGGCCTTTGAGCGGGGCCAGATCGACCTCTCCCAGCAGTTTGTCCCAGAAGTTTGGAAGATGTGGGAGGACAAGGGGCTGCCTGTAGGCACTTGGTTCAAAGAAGAACCATATTACATGCCGGCTTCTACTCCGTCCATCTATCTCAACATCCACCGGCCGGGCTTGGACAACCCGCTGGTTCGGCGTGCAATAGCTTACTCCATTGACTATGCCAAGATCGCTGAAACCGCAATGTCCCGTTATTCCCAGCCAGCCCGCTCCAGCTTGATCATTCCTTACGGAGTACCAGAGGCGCGGTTCTTCAACGAGGAAAATGTGAAGAAATACGGATGGGAGTACAACCCCCAGAAAGCCATCGATATCCTGGAGAATGAGCTTGGCTGCACCAAGGGACCCGACGGCATCTACGTTCTGCCCGACGGAACGCGGCTTGGTCCGTGGAAGGCCGAGTGTCCTTACGGGTGGACCGACTGGATGACCAGTTTGGAAGTAGTGGCTGCCTGCGCCCGTGAGGTAGGTATTGATATCCGGACAGAGTATCCAGATGCGCCGGTTTGGACAGAGCACCATCAGACCGGCAACTTCGACATCATCATGTACACTCCGGCCGGAGGTCAAGGCCCGGCTCTGCCCTGGTCCCGCTTCCGGGAGGTCTTGGATGACCGGGATGTGCCGCCTATCGGCCAGACCGCTTATCGGAACTTCAACCGCTACTCGCATCCGCGTGTACCGGAACTCCTAGACAAAGCAGCTTACACCACTGACGAAGAAGAGCTGAAGGCTATTTACGAAGAGCTCGACCGCATCTACATGGAAGACGTACCCTTGATTGTCCTGGAGTACCGGCCTTGGGAGTTCTATGAGTTCAACGAGACTTACTGGAAGGGCTTCCCAACAGCCGATAATCCCACGGCACCGCCGCAGCACCATCGGGCTGGTGTACAGATCCTCTACGTCATCGAACCTGCCAAATAAGTGGAGATTAAACTAAGGATAGGAGCTGTGAAGGTGTGTAGGGAGGGCGAGTCTTGCCCGCCCTCCCTAATACCGCATCATCATGATGAGATCCAAATTTGCTCGTTATCTAACGCAGAAATTCATATGGTACCTTGTGGCATTCTTCCTGGCGGTCAGCCTTAACTTCTTCCTGCCGCGCCTCATTCCGGGAAACCCAGTAATGGTGTTGGTAAGTCAAATGGCTACGGGAGGCGTACAGAGTGATGCCCTGGCCCGCATTTATGACAACTACATGCGGGAGTTTGGGCTTGACCAGCCGATCCACATCCAGTTCTTGCGGTATTTTGGCAATCTGTTTAGAGGCGACCTGGGTACCTCTTTTATGTTGTATCCGGGTAAGGTATCTAATCTTATACGGGAAGCCTTGCCTTGGACTGTGGCCCTTCAAGTACCGACCATTCTGGTGGGCTGGATTATAGGGAACGTCCTGGGTGCGGCTTGCGCCTACAAGGGCGGGAGGTTTGACGCCATCGCCTTTACATCGGCGTTGGCCGTGTCCAACATCCCGTATTACTGTCTGGCCATCATCCTCTTGTACGCGCTGGCTGTAAGCAATCCCATTTTCCCCGTGGGCGGCGGCTACAGTTTTGGCAGCTACCCCGAACTCAGCCTCTCCTTCTTGCTGGACGCTCTTCACCACTACACACTGCCTTTCCTGTCCCTGACTGTAGTGGCTATTGGAGGGCAAGCCATCGGCATGCGGGAGATGGCACTCTATGAGCTAACCACCGACTATGTTCACTATTCCAAGGCCCTCGGTCTTTCTGATAGAAAGGTGATCCGATACGTATTTAGAAATGCAATGCTGCCCCAGATCACAGGTTTAGCCATCTCCTTCGGCACCATGATGGGAGGCGCCTTGGTCACGGAAACGGTCTTTTCATATCCTGGAATCGGGAGTCTGCTGTTTACGGCTATCCGGCAGACAGACTATCCCCTGATTCAGGGCTGTACTTTGATCATCACAGTTGCGGTGCTCCTGGCCAATTTCCTGGTGGATATCGCATACGGATTCATTGACCCCAGGATCCGAGCCGCACAGCTAGGAGAAAGATAAATGGGAGAAACATTGGTTCTAGTACTGCGATCCAGAAGATTCATGATAGGAGCAATCTTGTTCTTGGCAGTGCTCTGTTTCGGGGTGATTGGGCCTCGGGTAACAGACCGCAATCCCTTCCAAATGGTAGGCGGACTGTTTAACCCGCCCTCGGAGAAGGCCATCCTGGGCACTGACAATTTGGGCAGAGACGTATTTACACAGCTGATGTACGGCACTGGTACGTCACTGCTCATCGGCTTCGTAGCAGGTGTGGTGGCCACCGGTATTGGAGTGACGATAGGAGCTGTAGCAGGCTTCAAGGGCGGTTTTGTTGACGAACTGCTGATGGGAATTACCAACGTGCTCATCACAATACCCGCCATCGTGGTCCTGATCCTGTTGTCTATAGCCATTAAGAGCCGTTCGGCCGTGGTAATGGGCGTGATCATAGGCATTACCAGCTGGCCTTGGACAGCTAGAGCTGTACGAGCCCAGACATCCAGTCTGAAAACCAGGGAGCATGTAGACCTGGCCAGAATTTCTGGGTATACCACCGTTGAGCTTATTGTCAAGGAAATTCTGCCTTACATGTTCTCCTACATCTTCATGGCTTTCATCCTGCAGTTTTCCGCAGGCATTACCAATGAGGCTACCTTGAGCATGCTGGGTCTAGGACCTTATCAGACAGTCTCATTGGGAGTAATGCTGCACTGGGCCCTGCTGTGGGAGGCTGTGCGAACCGGCGCCTGGTGGGCCTTCTTGCCCCCTGTAGTCTTCCTGGCAGTTGCGTCCTTCTCATTGATGTTGATTAACGCCGGCCTAGATGAAGTATTTAACCCGAGGTTGAGGAAGAGCTGATGAAAAATCTACTGGAAGTGCAGAATCTAAAAGCATATTATCGGTTGGTGGATGGGATCCAGATCAAAGCAGTGGATGGGGTCACCCTAGAGCTCCGTCCCAATGAAGTCTTAGGAATCGCCGGGGAATCCGGATGCGGCAAATCAACCCTTGCAGCTGTCATGTCACTGACCCACAATCCGCCCCTTCACGTCATAGGCGGAGAGGTCACAGCCAACGGCTTTTCCTTATTGACGCTGCCTAAGGAACAAGCCCGGCGGGAGATTAAGGGCAAGTATATCTCGGTGGTGCCCCAGGGAGCCATGAACGCCCTAAATCCTACCCAGCGGGTCAGGAACTTTGCCATCGATATGCTCCGGGAGCATCAGCCGGATATGACCAAACAGGAGGCAGTGGATTTGGCCCGGGCCCGGCTGCAAGAGCTTTCACTGCCTGAACGGGTACTGACAAGCTATCCCCATGAACTCAGCGGAGGCATGAAGCAGAGAAC
>DUMM01000006.1 GCA_012839845.1 Bacillota bacterium
AGCTGCTTTGGAGTGGCAAGTTAACGGCGGCAGCTGGGGCGGCAGTTTGTCCCAAAAGCCCGACAGCGAGCAAGGGGGACGTCTTGACCGCTTAACTTCCAGGGAAAGGGAGATCTTAGAGTGCATAGTGGGAGGACAGAGCAATAAGGAGATCGCTGCCACCCTTTTGATCAGCGAGAAAACCGTCAAGAATCACGTCAGCAACATCCTGCGCAAGCTAGAGCTTGCTGACCGCACCCAAGCCGCAATTTACGCCTTGAAGCGGGGAGTTGCCGGCCGCAGGCTAAATGAATAGGCCGGTTTAGCAAAGGCCGTTTTCCTCACAGCCTTTTTGCAGTTTCCCCTGACCTGCCTTAGATTTTCCGCATTCTATACCTGCCTAGCGAACAGATGTTTGCTAAGGTTTTCTGACCATGGTAAAATAACCTATAGGAGGAAAAGGATGGCCAGACTGCTCACGGTGATCAATGAGACCCGGGGCGTTGTCTTAGGGCGCCAGATAGAGGTAGCTGCTACCTTTTGGGCCCGGGCCAAAGGCCTCTTGGGTAGAAGAGGCCTTGAAGAGGGGGGCGGGCTGCTTCTTTATCCCTGCTCGGCCATTCACAGCTTCGGCATGAGGTTTGAGTTCGATGCTTTGTACTTAGACCGGCACTACAGAGTGGTGCATGTTGTAGACAGGATGCCGCCCAACCGCCTGGGACGCAGCGTGTGGAGGGTTTTCGCTGTCTTGGAACTTCCGGCAGGTACAGCCGCAGCTACCGGCACAGCAGTTGGTGATCAGCTGGCAGTCCGCTGGGGAACCAATCCCACTGCCTTTGAATAGGATGGAGTAAGTGGGAAGAGGGGACGGGGGACTGCACATGGGAAAGCCGCGGAAATATGTGCCGACCGGTGAATCCGGCAAACCTCTGTTAGAGAAAAGAAGCAAACCCGTGTTTCCCGCCGGGTTAACCCCTCGGGAAAAAGAGGTGCTCCAGCTCATAGCATCCGGTCTGACCAATGCCGAGATCGCAGAGCGGTTGTTTATCAGTCCGCATACGGTCAAGAACCACGTGACGAATATATACAAGAAGATCAAGGTGGAGGACAGGACTCAAATTGCTCTATGGGCAATTGCCGCTGGGTTGGTGGGCGATGAGCCGGAATAGACGGTTTGGAAGGAGGACTTGACGAGGCCGATACGGAAACAATCCTGATAGCTGCCAAGTCCGGGGGGAAGAGAGCGTTGGAGTTGGAGACTCTGGAGGGAACGGTAGAGCGCATCACCTTCCGCAACGAGGAAAACCTCTATACAGTAGCCCGGTTTACGCTGAAAGGAAGCGGCCAGCCAATCACCGCGGTCGGCAGGTTTGTGTCCATCCATCCCGGAGAGAGTTTTAAGCTGCGGGGGGTGTGGACAACCCATCCCCAGTACGGGCGGCAGTTCCAAGTGGAAGAAGCGGAGCCTATCATGCCCGTCACTATTGAGGGTATCAGGAATTACCTGGCCTCTGGGCTTATCAAGGGAGTGGGACCTGCCATCGCAGATAAGCTGGTCAAAGCCTTTGGCCTGGAGACTTTAGAGATCATCCAGAAATATCCTGAGCGGCTCTTGACTGTGGAAGGGATCGGGCCGGTAAAGGCCCAGGCCATTCAAGAGGGCCTGGCGGAGCAGCAAGAGATTCAAAACGTGATGGTTTTCCTGCAGGGCCAAGGCATCAGCACTGCCTATGCCAACCGAATATACCGCCGGTACCGCCAGAATGCCGTCGCGGTTTTAAAGGAGAATCCCTACCGCTTAGCAGATGAAGTGCCCGGCATCGGCTTCCGCATCGCAGACCGGATTGCCGGCAACTTGGGAATTGACCGGGAATCCCCCCAGCGGATCAGAGCAGGTCTGAAGTACGCTCTGGAACAGGCCGTGGAAGCGGGACATGTTTATCTGCCTGCAGCTGAGCTGGTCAAGGAAGCTGAAAAGCTTCTGGAACTTCCAGCACAGCTGGTTCAGGGTCAACTGGAAATCTTGGCTCAGAGCGGTGCTGTCAAGGTGGACAGCTTGGGCGGGGAAAAGGTGGTCTACTTGCCCTTTATGCATGCTGTTGAGCAAGAGGTCGCCAGGTATCTGCGGGAACGGGCTCAGATGGCTGCAAACCAAGACACCCTGCAGCTGGACCTATTGCCGGTGCTGGCTGAAATGGAAAGGAAGGTCGGGATCAACCTGGCCGAGCAGCAGCGGGAAGCGGTGCTCCAAGCCTGTCAGAAGCCGCTTTTGATCATTACCGGTGGTCCGGGGACAGGCAAGACTACCATTGTCCGCCTGATTTTGGAAATGTTCGATGCTTGGGGCTGGAAAACGCTGCTGGCCTCTCCCACCGGGCGGGCTGCCAAGCGGATGGCAGAAGCCACCGGCAGAAAAGCTCAGACCATACACCGCCTGCTGGAGTTCGGCTACGAAGGCGAAGGCGGCGGCCTGCAGTTTCGCCGCAATGCCGAAAACCCCCTTAAGGCCCAGGCGGTCATCCTGGACGAGGTGTCCATGGTGGACCTGCGGCTGTTTTATCACCTCCTGCAGGCGATTACTCCCGAGACCCGCTTGATCATGGTGGGGGATGCTGACCAGCTGCCGCCGGTGGGACCCGGCCAGCCTTTCAGCGACATGCTGGCCTCGAAGATAATCCCCAGTGTGCGGCTGACAGAGGTATTTCGCCAGGCCGAGACCAGCCTGATTGTCACCAATGCCCACCGGATTAATCGGGGTGAGTTTCCAAAGCTCAACTACCCGCGGGGAGATTTCTTCCTCATAGAGGAAAAAGAAACTGCCAATCTCCCAAGGCTGATTGTCGACCTGGTCAAGCACCGTCTGCCATCTCATTACTCACTGGACCCCATGGAGGATATCCAGGTTCTGTCTCCTTTGCGGCGAACCAAAGCCGGAACTGACGTCCTCAATAAGCAGCTGCAGGCAGCGCTGAATCCTCCGGGACCTGGCAAAGATGAAGTCACCTTCGGCGGCAGCGTCTTCCGGGTGGGAGATAAGGTGATGCAGACGGAAAACGACTACGACAAGCAGGTCTTCAACGGGGATATGGGCAGGATCGTCTCCATCGACCGGGAAGGGCAGCATTTGGTTGTAGAATTTGCGGATGCAGAGGGAATCCGCTATGTGGCATACCAGCGCAGTGAATGGGACCAGCTGGAACTTTCCTATGCCATTTCCGTTCACAAGAGCCAGGGAAGCGAGTATCCGGTGGTGGTCATGCCCCTAGCTTGGACACTGCCTTCTCTGATGAACCGGAACTTGATTTACACCGCCATCACCAGAGCCAAGCGCCTGGTGGTGCTGGTAGGAGAAAAGCGGGCTTTGGCGGTGTATGTGCGCCAGGTCCGGGGTAGTGAGCGCTACACCGGGCTGGTGGAGCGGTTGACAAGCCCCGCCTAGCTTGTCAGATGTGTCCGCGGGTGCTTTGCCCCAGGACCGCAGTGCCGTGAAGTGCCGACAGTTTCCGATGTGGTCATCCAGCCACTGCCCTTGAATGCCGCTAACCTGTAAAGACCCATCGCACCGCAATGCCGTCATACTACGTTTATTTGGCCTTAGGAGAAAACCACCCCTATATCGGCTTTACCCATGATCCCTATGTTGATGCTGCAGTTCTATCCTGCGTCGGCTACACCCGCTTTTTCGCCGCAGCTAAGCCGCTGCCCATCGATGCGGCAGCGGCGGTA